>JBEICT010000001.1:0-46978 GCA_040383865.1 Flavobacteriales bacterium
CCTGGTCGAGGGGTCGTTCGTCGGTCAAGCTTTCCAAAAAGGCGATGAGATCGGCCTTGTCCGCATCAGAGAGCGCGAAGGTCCGCATTTCGGGATCGAGGTTGGTGTGCGGCAGCCCACCACTGGCAAAGTGATCGATGACGTGCTTGAGGCTTGGCATGCGCCCATCGTGCATGTAAGGAGCGGTGAGCGCAACGTTTCGCAGCGTCGGTGTCTTGAACTTGCCTATGTCACCGGGCTGCAACGTGATCCGCTCACGACCGGGATCGGTGCCATAGTCCAGATACTGGCCCACGTTGTGGTAGGCATGGTCGCTCAGGTCGAAGCCGCTGTGGCAGGACGTGCAATTGAGCTCGGCACTGGTGAACAACTGAAGGCCCCGTAGTTCCTGGTCCGTTAGGGCGTTCGCATCACCTTGGAGAAAGCGATCGTAACGTGACCAGCCGCTGATCAGGGTGCGCTCGTAATTGGCGATCGAACGCGTGATAACCCATGCATCCAAGGTGCGGCCGTAGGCCTGTTGACTTAGCCGCTCATAGGGCTCCACATCCCGCAGCATGGAGGCCACCAGGTTGATGTCGTGGTCCATTTCCACCACATCATGTATGGGGGCGATCACTTGTTGCTCCAACGTAGGCACCCCGCCATCGCGGAAGAACGCGGTGTGGTAGGCCAGGTTGGCCAGTGTTGGCGAATTACGGAAACCCGTGCGGCCTTGAAAACCACTGCTCACACGCGCCGGATCGCTGAATGCCAACGCAGGCAGGTGGCACGATGCACAGGAAATGCTGCCATCGCGTGAAAGGCGGGGATCGAAGAAGAGCGCCTTCCCCAATTGCACGGAGGCCGTGGTGAGCGGGTTATCCGCAGGTGTGACCGGCACCGGGAACCCTGGCGGCAATTGCAGCGCAAAAGGGGTGTTCGCGATCGCGGACACCTCAACACCAGCCTCCTTACGACAGGACGCCAAAGCGAGCATGGCCAATACCCCTATGCCCGCCGCTCGCCTCATTGCACCTGGAAGGAATCCTTTACGTGACGCGTGAACTTCAACGCCAGCGGCACATTGTTGCCGTGCGCCGTATTCTCGGTGGCGAGGTCGATGGTGCCGGTAGGTGAATGGAAGAACCGGTCGACCGCAATACGCACCACCACCTCCGTGGTACGGCCGCCCTCGATCACGATGGGTGTGGCAGGCGTCAGATCAAGCTCGGTATAACAGGTATCCATACCGGTGTGGATCGCGAACGAACTGATGAGCGTGGCCGCGCTGGCCGGGTCCGGATCATAGCGACCCTCGAACATCACGAACCGATAACCCGTGGCCCAGTTCCAGTAGGTGCCATTGCTCACGTTCAACGGATGGCCGGGACCATAAGCCGCTGGATCCGCGTAATTCAACTCTGGCCGTATCCCCAAGGCGGCCTGGAACGCGGGCCATGTGCCCTTGGCCACGGCCCACTCCTGCGAAACAGGACCATTACCAAGGTCCCAATAGGTGGCATCGGCCAGAAAGGCCTGGGCATCGCCATTGGTCAACCGGATCTCGCCGAGGTGCATTTTCAGCAGTTCGATGGTCATGCGGTAATCGGAGATGTTTCGATACTCCGTGAAACGCTGCATGGGCTGCCCTTCCCATTCGGGCACCAGGGTAAGGCGAAGTGTACCGGTCGCGGGCTCGGGCTTTACGGATTCGTCCTTGCGGCAACCAGCGAGGACCAGGATCACCAGAACGAGGGAGACTAAGTGGATGTAACGCATGCAGGAAGAATGCCCCCCGGTATCGCTTTGTTCACGACGAAGGGCTTCATGCTCACAAAGTTACAGCATCCGAGGGCCGGCCATAGTGACGCACATCACTCATCCGCAGTGGAACATCCGGGGCTAACTTCCGCCCATGTTCGCGGTCCTCCATTCCTCGGCCGGTGCCGGCAAGACCCACGCCTTGGTGAAGCACTACCTGACCCTTTGCCTGTCCGAGCAGGAACCGGGAGCGTACCGGCAGGTATTGGCGCTGACCTTCACCAACAAGGCGGCCGGCGAAATGCAGGACCGGGTGATGGGTTACCTGGAAAAGTTGGCCGCGCGCAGGACCGATGATGGCGCCATTGCCGACGTCATGGGACACTTGCAGGTCAAGACCAAACTTACCCCAGAGGCCATTGCAGAGCGGGCCAGCGTGGTGCTGCGCCATATGCTTCACCATTGGAGCGATGTGGCGATCGGGACCATTGATGCCTTCACGCGACGTGTGGTACGCCCGTTCGCAAGAGACCTGCAACTGGACCACGACCTGCGCATGACCACGGACCAGGAGCACTACCTGAACGCCGCTGTGGAAGCGCTGGTGGCTGAAGCGGGCAGCGACCCCAAGGTGACCGCCATACTGACCGAGGCCTGCCTTCAACTGCTGCACGAGGAAGGCAAATGGGACCCAGAGAAACCCCTGAAAGCGCTGAGCAACGAACTTCAGAAGGAAAGTGCGTTGAAGCCACTGCAGAGCCTGCGGGAACTGGATGCGGACCATATCCTTCGCTTGACCGCACGCTTACGCGAACAGGAGAACGTGTTCCGCAAAGCGGTGCAGGCCATTGGCCGCGAAGCCTTGGAGCTGATCGCTGCGGAACGACTGACCGAAGCCGATATCGCCCATGGAAAAGGCGGTATCCTGGGCTATTTCCGAAAGCTTGCCAGCTTCACCCACGAATGGGAGCCAGCAGGACCCAACGCCCGGAAGCCGATCGAGACCGGGAAATGGCATTCCACGAAAGCCGACACGCAGACCCGGTCCACCTTGGAGCGCATTGCACCAGAGCTTGCCGACCTGTTCCATAAGGCCGAGGATCTATGTGGGCAGGGCCATGCCTCCTTCCTCCTGCGCCGTGGCGTATCCCGCGAATTGCCCGCCGCCTTCGCCCTGCACGAACTGGACCGGCACTTGGAGCGACTGAAACAAGCGGACGCGGTCGCCTTCTTCAGCGACCTCACGCGCAAAGTGGCGGCCGTGGTGCAGGAAGAGCCGGTGCCATTCATCTACGAGCGGATGGGCGAGCGCTACCGGCACTTCCTCATCGACGAGTTCCAGGACACCTCCTTGCTGCAATGGACCTGCCTGCTTCCGCTGATCGACAATGCCTTGGGTAACGGCGGAAGCGCCCTGCTGGTGGGTGATGCGAAACAGGCCATCTATCGTTGGCGCAACGGCGAAGTGCGGCTCTTCGTGGAACTGCCAAAGGTCTTCGGACGGGGAGATAGCGAGGCGGAGCATGAACGCGAACAGACCCTTCAGCGTACGTTCGTCAAACAGGAACCCCTCGCGTACAACCGTCGATCCTCCCCGGTCATCATCGCGTTCAATAATGCGCTCTTCGGGGAGCTTTCGAAAGCCCTCGCCCCGTCGCTATGCAGTGTTTATCAGGACCATGCCCAATTGACCGCTGGCGACCGGCCCGGACTGGTGGAACTGCAGCGCCTGCCCAAGGACGTGAAAGGCGCGGCACGGGACGAAAACCAACAGGCCTTCGTTCTCGAGCGGTTGCAACAGGCACTGGCCGATGGCCATCGTCCGGGTGATGTGGCCGTGCTGGTGCGCACCGGCAACCAAGGGCGCATGATGGCCGAACACCTGCTGCGCGAAGGCTATTCCGTAGTCTCTCCGGACGGCCTGAAACTGGCCGGCGATCATGGCGTTGAGCTTTTGGTGGACCTGTTGCGGTTCATGCATGATGGCGACCCCACCGCTGCGGCACGAACAGCCCAACGCCGGGCCCAGCTTGATGCCGCTCCGGACCAGGAGGCCGCCACACCGTTCACCTCCGGGAGCCGGCTGCCCGACCCGGCCGCTCAATTGCGCACCTGGCTCGAGGAACATGGGCTCACCACGATCCGAAGCACCTTCACGGAACTGCTTGGTCGACTATGCGCTGCGGTGAACATACGACCAGCGGAAGAGGCGCAGGTGCTTGCCTTTCTGGACGAGGCGCATTCCTGGAGCACCTTGCATGGTCCGGATATTGGCGGATTCGTGGAACATTGGGAAAGCGCAGGAGCAAAGCGCGCCGTGGCCCCGCCGGCCAACGGCCAGGCCGTGCAGATCATGACCGTGCACAAGGCCAAGGGGCTCGAGTTCCCCGTGGTGATCATGCCTACGGGGAGCATGGCGACGGCCGGCAATCACACCGAACGGTTCTGGATCGATCCACGACCGGCCATACCCGAGCTGGAACATGCGCTGGTCGTCGATGGTAAAGCATTGCGCGAAAGCGGCATCCGGGAACTACAGACCGAACACGAACTACAGGACCTGGACCTGCTCAACATGCTCTACGTGGCCTTTACACGACCCGTGAACCGCCTGCATGTACTGGTGTCCGAGAGGTCCCTTGATGTGGTGACGCGTGCATTGCTCGCCTACATGGACCAGCATGGCAGGGATGGGAACATCCTGCTGGGGGAACGAACACTAATGAGCGCACGCACTGCACGAACCACACCTCCGGAACTGCGTGATGTCTCGACACCGGAGGATGCTCCAAGCCTGACCTTGCGGTTGGAGAAACCGGACGACTGGGACCCAGCGGACCCGGACCCGTTCCGTTCGTTCGGCGAGGCTGTGCACGAGGTGCTGGCGCGCGTTGGCACGCTGCACGAACTGGACCCTGCCATGGACCGAGCCATGCAAAGCGGCCGCATCGACCGGCACAAGGCGACCGCTTTGAAGCAACGGCTCGGCACCCTGCTCTCAGATGAAAGGCTGGCTCCCTGGTATGGTCCAGGATTGGTGGTTCGCAACGAAGCCACGATCATTGACCGGGCAGGCCGATCGCACCGGCCGGACCGCGTGGTGGAAGAGGGTGATCGAGTTCGTGTACTGGACATCAAGACCGGCCTTTCACGCCCTGAGCATCATGAGCAAGTTCGCGGCTATATGGACCTCCTGCGCGAACTGGGCCACTCCAAGGTGGAGGGGGCGCTGTTGTATGTTCGCGATGGGACCATTGAGACCGTGAACGGATGAGCATACACTGGAAGGTCCGATCATTCGGTGAGCTGAGCACGATCGAGCTCCACGATATCCTTCGCCTGCGGGTGGATGTGTTCGTGGTGGAGCAACAATGCCCTTACGCGGAAGTGGATGGCCAGGACCCGACCGCCTTGCATGTGATCGGCACCGATGAGCGAGGTGCGGTCGGTGCCTACGGACGCATTCTGCCCGCATTGCCGGATGAATTACCGCACATTGGCCGGATCGTGATCCACCCGGACCACCGTGGCAAAGGCCTTGCGCACCAGCTCATGGACAGGATGCTCGCGGAACTTCGTTCACGATATGGAAGCGACCGGTCCATGCTTGCGGCACAGGCCCACCTGGAGGGGCTCTATGCGAGGCATGGATATCATCGTATCGGCGACATCTATGTGTGGGATGGAATACCCCATGTGGACATGGAGCGCTTGGCCGGGGGAAGGACCCACGTCAGCGGAGCAACGTGAAGTGGCCCGTGTACTCGGCGCGATAGGCGCCGAACTCGGCCAAGCGAATGGTGTAATTGTACACGCCTTGCGGATAGCCGGACCCATCCCATGCCGCTTTGGGGTCCGTGGAGCGGAACACTTCCTGCCCCCAGCGGTCGAACACCACCAGATCATACAAACGTGCACCGCGCACCGATGGCGCCCATAGGTCGTTC
The DNA here is from genome assembly GCA_040383865.1 of Flavobacteriales bacterium. Classification (GTDB taxonomy): domain Bacteria; phylum Bacteroidota; class Bacteroidia; order Flavobacteriales_F; family PHOS-HE28; genus PHOS-HE28. The sequence goes on from JBEICT010000001.1 coordinate 5,691, forward strand.
AATCCATCGCCGTCGGGAGTGAAAGCGTTCGGCACATAGATCAGGTGGTCGCTCACGGTGACCATCCGCGAGGTGGAATCCACGCAACCCTCGCCCGACATCACGGTCTGCGTGATCAGGAACTGACCGCCGTCGGTGAATTCGTAAGTAAAGTCGGGGGTGCTTGTGACCAGGTCCTGTACGGTGTACTCCAACTCCGTGGCCGAGGCCGAGTAGTCGACGATCTCCACCACGGGATCCATCAGGCTCACTTCCGTCGGCAAAGCGGTGAAGGCGGCAACGGGGTTCGGGAAGATCTCGGCCGCTCCGGGCCGTGCCAGAGTGACCGTTGCTATACAGCCGCTGTCCGTGGCCACGGTGAGCGTAACAGGATAGAGCCCCGGTGTTGTGTACGCATGGATGAAGCTACTGTCCTGCGAGGTGGTCCCGTCGCCGACCGACCACTGGTATTGCATGGGCGTCCAGGCCGTGGAGAGGCTTGCGAAGGTCAACTCCTCGCCCACACAACCGTTCGGATCGTTCACGAAGTCCACCACCGGACGCGGGAACACCACCACCGAATCCGTAAAGGAGTCCGAACAACCGTTCTCCTCGGCAAAAAGAGTTACTGCATGGATACCTGGCTCGGAATATCCTGCGTTGACATTACTACCCGTGGCTGTAGCTGGTGAGGCAAAGGGTCCAAGGTCCCAAGTGAAGACCACATCAGCACCGAACACCCCTTCCGCGACCAGTGAAGCACCCTCGTCCGGGCACCTGATGGGTGGCCGTTGAAAAGAGACATCCAGCACAGGGAACACGCTGAACACGCTGGTGCTCGTGTCCGCACAGGGCCAACCCGGATTGGCGATCAACGTGACCGTATAAAGCCCGGGCGTGGTGTAGGTCCATTGGGGCGATGCCTCGGACGATGTATCGGCCAGGGTTGCGGGGTCTCCGAAATCCCAGTACCAGAACGTCCCATTGATGCTCTCATGCTCGAAGGCCTGCATGAGGCCTGAACAGATGTCATCCTGCTCCTGAATGGAGGAAATGATGGTCACATCACAGACCACCACCTTGAACATGAAATCGCGGCGAACAGTGCTCAAGAGCTCGCCATTTCGATATTCGGTAACACACACGCCCACCGTGAAGGCTCCCTGGAGCGTGGGATGCACCGTGATGGTCCCCGTGGCCGCATCGATGGCGATCGGCGGTGCCGAGTTGATCGGGGATGTGGCGGAGTAACCGGCCGCGTAGTTGACGAACGGGTAAGGGGGTGCCGTGGGAGGCTGAGGCATGGGCTGAATGGCATCGGCTCCCTGGTAAGGGGCGCAGAGCGAGTACACCAGCTCATCCCCATCGGGATCGGTGGCCGATTGATCGATCACCATATCGCGGCCGAGACACAGCGCCACCGGTGGATATGCATTGAACCGCGGGCTGCTGTTCACTGCGTTCGGTGGCGATGGCACCTGTATGGTGCTTGTGAGCCCCTGCTGGCCCTGGAGGTTCACCAGCGCCGGGGTACGACAACACCGTTGGTAGGCGATGACATAGCCCCCATTGATCGGAGGCAGGTTCAGTATGGCCTCGTAGCGAGTAGTGGCCACACAGACCTCGGGAGGTGCGGCCAGGCAGGGATCGTCCAGGTCAACTGGAACAATGGTCTCGCCCGGGTCGGAGATATCCTGCGTGAACAATAGAACTCCTGCGGAGTTGAAGACACCCAGCTGTGCCGAAAAGTCGAAGCCGGTCCCGTTCTGGTTATCCGGTCCACAATCACGGTAGAGGTCCAACGTAATGCGGTACTGGTTACCTCCCAGATGATCATAGTACATTTCTCCACCAATGATGTGGGTGGCTCGGGCTTGGACCACCGTCAGGAACATAAACAGGAGCAGCAGGCGACGCATGGGGCGACCTTGATGATCTGAAGATAGTTGTTCGGTGTTCGCCATCATCGTCTGTACGAGGAACGGGGTCAGCGCAACAGGGTGAGGTGACCGGCGTAATCCCTTCCATCCTTCAACACCAGCACATAGTAATAGGTTCCATCGGGCGCATCGCCACCGTTCCATTGGTTCCGGTAGTTGCGTGTGTTGTATACCACCGTGCCCCAGCGGTTATAGATGGTCAGTTCGTTATCGTAGTAACCGATGTTCGTGATATCGAAGGTCTCGTTCTCTCCATCGCCGTTCGGGCTGAACACGTTGGGGATATCGATCTCGCCGGCAAGCACCACGTACACCATGCTGTAGGTGGAGGTACATCCCGCGTCCGTAACAAGGGTCAAGGTCACCAAATAAGTACCCGGCAGCCAATCCTCCGCAACAAGGCCCGGTCCTGACACCGCCACAGGCGCCCCGTTCACTGTCCATGTGCGGGAAACAATGGCGGCACCATTGCTCTGCGATGCATCGGTGAACGTGAACGGAACACCCACCCCTTGAGGCGATGCCGGGACCACGGTCAGGAAGGCCTCCGGTTCAGGGCTGACGACCACCGTGCCCGATGCAGAGCCAAAACAACCGTTGTCATTCACGATCAATGTGACGGTCTGCGGATCGGCCGCGGAGTAGAGCACCGTTACCGGTGAACCCGTGGCCGTGGAAGGTTCAGCAGATGTTCCAAGGACCCAATTGAAGGTGGCGTCCGGTCCGTACTCGCCCTCCGCCTGAAGCACCACGGTGGTATCACCACAAGCGGGAGCGGGCGGAACGAAGGTGGGGCGCGGTGCAAGGAATGCCTGGAACTGCACCAAGGCCGTGTCGGCGCAGATCTCACCGGGGGCTGCGATCACCGTGACCGTATAAATCCCTGGCGCGGAATAGGTCCAGGAGGGAGCGAACAGCAACGACGTATCGGCATCAGTAGTGGGATCACCGAAGTCCCAGGACCATGCTTGGGCGCCAAAGCTGGTGTTGCCGAATTGGAACCCAAGGCCCGAACAGAACTGGGCCTGCGGTTGAATACCAGCGCTTACCACCGCATCGCAAGGCACTACGCTGAACATCAGATCGCGGCGTGACGTGGAGAGCACCACGCCATCGCGTACTTCCTGCACACAAACGGCCACCACGAAGTTGCCGATCAGGGTGGGCGTCAGGGTCAACACGCCGGTCACCGGGTCGATCTGGATCGCGGGGTCCGAATCGATGGGATAGCCGGAGGAGTAGCCCGTTCCCCACGGAAGAGGGGTGTATGGCGGAGCACTGGGAGGCACAGGCTGTGGCGCCAACGATGTCCCCCCGTTGTAAGGGGTGCAAAGACTGTAGGTCAACTGATCGCCGTCCGGATCGGTGGCGGAATGATCGAACACCAGTGGCGCACCCAGGCAAAGCGCCACCGGAGGAATCTCATTGAACCGGGGGGAGCTGTTGTTCGAGAAAGGGATGCCCGGAACTTCCACGGTGCAGGTGAGCCCAAGATCACCCGGGTTCGGCAGGTTCACGATCTCATCCGTACGACAACACCGTTGGTAGGATAACACGTACCCATCCGCACGGGCCGGCAACGTGAACACCCCGGTGTAGGATGCGGTCTCCACGCAGATATCGGGCGGAAGCGTCAGGCAGGGGCTATCGAGCGCGATGGGCACCAAGGACCCACCGGGGAACGGCAGGCTTTCCTGGAACTGGAATTCGCCCAGCCCGGAGAAGACCCCGATCACAGCACTTTCATCAAAGGGGATACCACTGCAATCCCTGTAAAGCGTAAGGGTCACCTGATACTGATCGCCGCCCAGATGATCGTAGTAGATCTCTCCGCCGATGATGTGCGTGGCCCCGCATACAAGGCTCAGGAACAGGCCAGACAAAAACGAGCAGGAACGGATGATCATGATGTGTAGACCGAAGAATGCGATCCGGCGTTGCCCCAAGGTAGCTTATACGGGGCAAATGGCCTCCCATTCCGCTCTATCAACGATCTGGTAAACGCCTTCTCCTCCGTTCAACATCTCCTGGATACGGAGCATCTCGGGGTACATGGTGGCATGCACAGCGTATAAAAGCCATCGGGCCCCGACCCGCTGAAGCTCCGTGAACCGGTCCGGCCCTTCGATCCGGTAATAGTGCCGCCCGTCCGCCATCCGCCGGTACTGCGGCCATGCGGCTTCTGCCAGGTCAGGCCCGGCTCCGTTATCTTCCGCCCACTTGCTCATGAACACCTTTCTCGATCGCCTTGCCCAAGCCTTGCTGAAGCGCCATGGCCCACGACTTTCCGAAGTGGCCGTGGTATTGCCTGGACAGCGTGCCGGCATGCACCTGCGAAGATATCTCGCGCAACACACCGGCCACGCACTCTGGAGCCCGGAGGTGCTCGACATGGGCGGATGGATGCAACGGTATACCGGCCTCTCCCAATTACCCACCATGGACGGCCTGTTGTTGCTCTATGAGGCGCACCGTGAATGGGCGGGCGGGCGGGCCGAATCGCTCGACTCCTTCCTGCAATGGGCGCCGATCGCGCTGCGTGACATGAGCGAGGCCGATGCACACCTGCTCGACCTGGACGACCTGTACCGGGACCTGCGGGCCTACCACAACATCGACCAGTGGAGCTTCACCTTGGGCAAGGACCTCAGCGCAGGCCAGCTACGTGCGCTGGACCACTGGCAAGCAACAGGCGAACTGCATCGTAAGCTCAGTGAACTGATGGCTGAACGGTCACTTGGCACCTCCGGGTGGATCGCCCGACAGGCCGCCACCCGTGAACTGCCGGTTCCACTGCCCTGGACCTGCACCTGGTTCGCCGGCCTGAATGCTTTGGACCCTGCCTCCACCGCCGTGATACGCAAACTCGCAGGGGCACAAGCGGCCGTGCTGGCCTGGGACAGCGACCTCTATTACCTGAATGACCCGAAGCACGAGGCCGGAAGGTTCCTCCGAAGGTCCATCAGCGACCTCGGGCCTGGAGTACTTGCCCCGATCGATGACCTGCGGACCAAGGAGCGCAGGATACGCGCTGTGATGGTGCCTGACCGCATCACACAGGCCCGTTCGGCCGCGCAGGAACTGGCAGCACTGGATGCCGGGACACGGGCACGTACGGCCGTGGTCCTGGCCGACGAGGACCTGCTGATGCCATTGCTGGAAGCCCTGCCCAGCGATATCGGTCCGGTGAACGTGACCATGGGGCTTCCTACCACAGTGCTGCCCATCAGCGCCCTGGTGACCTTGTTCCTCAACCTGCAGGTAAACCAGGAAGGCGGGGCGTTCCGGGTGGAGGATGTGCACCGGCTGTTGCTGCACACGTTCATTCATCGGGGAAAAGCCACCCAAAGCGCCCTGGAGGCCATCACGGCCCTGCAACGACCGCGTGTCCGGCATAACGTGCTGCTCGGGATGCTCAAGGACCACGGCCTTGGCACCGACCCCAACATGGAGCTGGCCCTCGCTCCAGTGGAAAGCGCGATGGACGTACCAACCCGCATTGTTGCCCTGTTGCACTGGGTGCGGAACCTTCGCGGTCATGATCCACTGATCGAGGAGCAACTGTTCCGCATGGCGCGTATGCAGCATCGGTTGGACCAGGCCTTGGAACGCTGTGGTGCGCTGTCGATGGACATCCGGGCCTATTCCAGGGCACGCGAACGCCTGTTTCGCGAGGAACGCATCGGGTTCTTCGGTGAAGCGCTGGAAGGGGCACAGGTGATGGGCTTTCTGGAGACCCGTTCGGTGGAACTGGAGCGCATCATCCTGCTTGGCGCCAACGAAGGCACGCTCCCCCGATCATCCACGCAACAGAGCTTCATCCCCTTTGAGGTCCTCCGTGCCTATCACCTGCCGCTGCGTGCGGATACCGAGGCCATCACCGCATACCACACCTATCGGCTGTTGCACGGCTGTTCGGACCTGCTTGCCATCTCGGACCAAGGGGGGGCGACCGAAGGAGACCGGGCATCGCGCTTCATCGCCCAATGGGAACACGAGCTCGTACCCTGTTCCAGAACATCGGTCATAGAGGAACATGTCCCCGTACACTTTGCCACGCGTTATTCCCCGCAATTGCAGGTGCACAAGGATGCCGCTGTCATGGAGCGCCTTAACGCCATGGCTGAGCGAGGCTTCTCCCCATCTGCACTGGGCACTTGGCTGCGCTGCCCGCTGGACCTCTACTTCACGCATTTGCTGCGTATTCAGCCACCCGATGAAGTGGACCACAAACTGGGCAGCGATGTCCTGGGCGAAGCCGTGCACGGTGTACTACAGGACCTGCTGACCCCGCGATTGGGCAAGGAACTTGACCCCGACGAAATGCGGCTTTGGGCGGAACGCGTAAAGACGATGCTGGTCGCACGCCTTGCACAAGACTTCCCGGCTGATGTATTGGAACGGGGACACTTCCGCCTCCGCATTGAAATGGCCGCGGCAGCCACTGCTGAATTCCTCCGAAGTGAGGCCGACCATTGCGCCCAAGGAACGCGCATCGTGCCGTTGGCATTGGAAAAGGAGCTCAGCGCCGTGCTGCCGGATGGCACCCGGATCCGTGGACGCTGCGACCGCATTGAGCGGAGGAACGGCCTTGTTCACATCCTGGACATCAAGACCGGCTCCGTACCGGACCATGGACTAAAACTGAACGCACTGGAGCGAAGTGCGCTGGACGCCGACCAACGATACGCACTACAGTTGCTGATCTACGCATGGCTTTATCTCATGGAACATCCGGCGGAGCCGAGCGTGAAGGCCGGCATATTGCCGCTGCAGAAGGCCTCCCAGGCCGAAGGCACGTTTCTCCGCATCGGCCACAACGAGGTCATTGACCGTACGATGTTGCCCGCCCTCACTGATCTGCTTTCGGAACTGGTCCGAGAACTGAAGGACCCGGAACGGCCTTTCATGCACGACCCCGAGAGCCGCTACTGCACCTGCTGTGTACCCTGAAACGGACAAAGGAGGCCGAAGCCTCCCTTGCACAGCCGTAGTATCGATGTTCCTTACTTGTACACCACCTTGTGCGTGGTGATCTGTTCGCCACGCTTGATGCGCAAGTAGTAAGCACCGGTGCTCATCGCGGTCAGGTCCATCTCCTTGCGGAAGTTGCCTTCAAAGCCTGTACGGCTCTCGGTGTACACGGATTGACCCAAACTGTTCAACACATCCACCGTAAGGTCGGTCGGTCCGGCGACGGTGAAACTGAAGGTGAACTGGCCATTGTTCGGGTTCGGCTGGATAAGCACACCGTTGTCCTCGTCGGCGGTGGTCATGCTCTTGAAAATGACCCCGGTACGATCTGCACCGCCCAGTGCCACATAATAGTTCGCATTGTTCGCTGCCTCGTTCGTGAACGCATCGTTCACCAGTTCGAAATCAGCCTTACCCGTGACCGGAATGGTCGCGATGACGACCTCCTCCCCTGCACGCCAACGTGCACTGTGGGAAGCCATTGCGGACATGCCGAACCCAGCGTACACCTGATAATTCGTTGACCCTGACTCGCGCACATTGCCGGAGCGCATGATGGGAATGTACTGGCGGGCAGGATCCTCCTGCAGCATGTCCCCCAACGTGGCCCCCGAGCTACGGTCCCAGCGGATGGTAAAGACCAACGACGAGAAGATACCGTCAAAGTCCGCCTCCGGACGAACACGCACCTCAAGGTTGCCACCAGCCCGGTAGAGGCCGATATCCACACGACCTTGAGCCAATGCACTGGGAACGAAGGCGACCAACGCCAGTGCGGCGGCAAGCAGGATACGGGTCAAACGCTGTTTCATGACAGGGGAAGATAGGGATGGTTCGTCTGTTTAACGTGTGCAAGTTAGATCGTTCCGGATCGATGAGCAAGCCCCCGACCGGGGTATCCGGGGAGTCCTATGAAACCGAACAGGGGTCCTGTTGAAGGACCCCTGCGCGGTAACCTGCAAGGAAAATGGAACCAATCAAGGCCAGGAAGATCGGCCCTGATACGTTGAAGACGGGGGCAGGAACAAAGGGTTGCCGCCTTACCGAAAAAAAAGATCACGCCACAAACTTGTACCCCACCCCTCGTATGGAGTGGAAATACCGGGGGGTGCGCGCATCCGGCTCGAAATACTTGCGGAAAGAGACGATGAAGTTGTCCACTGTGCGTGTGGTGGGGAACACATTGTACCCCCAGACCTTCTGCAGGATCTCCTCCCGGCTCACCACCTCACCCTCTCGTTCGATCAGCAGCCGGAGCAGCATCATCTCCCGCTGGCTCAGCGTTCGCCGTTCGCCATCCTGGCCCACCACCTCATACTTGGTGAAGTCGACATGGTTGCCACCGAAATCGAAACTGGTGATCACGGCCGAGGTACCACCCTTGACGCTGCGCTGAATGAGGTTGGCAATGCGCAATAGCAGCTCGGCGAGGTCGTACGGTTTTGCCACGTGATCGTCCCCTGCCTTCAAGCCCCTCAGGCGGTCCGCAGGCGTGTTCCGGGCCGTGAGGAACAATACCGGAGTGGCATCCCCTTCCAGCCGTATGGTCTCCACCACGGTGAAGCCGTCCATGCCGGGCAACATGACATCCATCAGCACCAGGTCGAAGCGTGCACCGCGCAGCCGTTCCAATGCCTCGGGGCCGGTTACAGCGGTGGTAACGGAGTAGCCCTCCATCTCCAGGTTCAACTTCAGGGTCGTGCGCAGCGCTGCCTCGTCCTCCACGAGCAGTACCCGGTACTTTGGCCGTTCGGCTTCCATGTGCACAAAGATGGGGACGGTAACTTTGCCGCGATGCGATTCACCGCCGAACACGCTGAACAGGCCAATGCTCTTCGCCATGGCACCTTGGTGGCCCATTTGGGCATGTCCTACCATGTGGACGACCAAGGGCGGTTCTGCGCCACCATGCCTGTTGACCATCGAACGCACCAACCCATGGGCCTGCTGCATGGTGGTGCCACAGCAGCGCTTGCCGAATCCCTGGGCAGCATGGCCTCGGCGCTTCTCATCGACCTGACCACCCAGGGCGTGGTGGGCATCGAGGTGAATGCCAACCACCTGAAGGGCGTCCCATCGGGCACGGTGACCGCCACAGGCAACTTGATCCATCACGGGCGCACCACCCATGTGTGGAGCATCGAGGTACACAACGATGCCGGAGAGCTTTGCGCCGTGTGCCGCCTGACGAACCTGGTGATCCCCCGGCGCTGAACCATGGCCGCTCCCTTGGACGCCGTGCGGACCTGCCTGGAACACAGCCTCACCTTCGCTGCATTCCGCTGGAAAGGACGCACGCAGCTATGGGTCCAACAACGACCGCCCCTGGCTTCCGTGGACCTTGCGTCCTTGGACAGCTTGAAGGACCGGTTCGTGGTCGCGCCATTCCATAGTAACGACCTGCAGTGCTGGGCATTACGGCCCGATGTGCGACTGGACCTGAACGACCATGAGGTGTCCATGGCAGCGCTGCGGACCTGCCTTGGAGCGCCGCATATCCAGCCCGGACAACGCGTGCATTGGGACCGGGCCGGACACACCAAGGCGATCACCGATGCCAAGGCGGGCTTTGCCACAGGCGTGCTGAAAAAAGTAGTACTGGCCCGAACGATACCGATAGACCTCCCATCCGACAGGATACCCGAACTGTTCTTCGCGGCCTTGCACGAACTACCGAACGCGTTCGTGTGCCTGTTCAATGGTCCGGAACACGGCACCTGGCTGGGCGCTTCGCCCGAACGCTTACTGCACGCCTCGAACAACAGGGTACGGGTGGATGCCATTGCCGGCACCATGCCTGCCGTATTGGCGCCACCATTGGCAAAGGATTGGGGGCCAAAGGAGCGCGACGAGCAGCGATGGGTCACAACAGCGGTGAAGGAGACCTTCGTTTCCGCCGGCATGAGCGATGTGACGATGGAAGGCCCTGACGTGCTGAACGCAGGCCCCGTAGCACACCTGCACACCACCCTTACCGGGCGGACCACGGCCGGTCAATTGGGTAAGCTGGTGAGGATGCTCCACCCCACACCCGCCGTCTGTGGCACGCCTCGCAACGAGGCCATGGAGTTCATTCTTGCCCACGAACCAAAGGACCGCGGGCTGTATGCGGGGTACTGGGGCCCATGGATGGTGGACGGGGAGACCGAACTGTTCGTGAACATTCGCTGTTCACAAGCCATCAACGATGAACTGGAACTGGCAGTGGGAGGAGGAATAACCAGCGGCAGCAACGCCTCGCATGAATGGGAGGAGACCGCGCACACGGCGCGCACCTGGACCAGGATCATTGAAGCGTTGCCGAGCCGGATATCTTAGCGCCGACCGTGCCCCTACTGCGTTCCGCACATGCCCACAAGCGATCACTTTTCCGCGGCCGAACTCGCCCGCCTTTGTTTCGAGAAGGGCATCCGACATGCCGTCATCAGTCCTGGCTCACGCAGCGCTCCCTTGGTGATCGCGTTCAATGCCCAGGAAGGCATGAACTGTATGCAGGTGATCGATGAGCGCAGCGCTGCGTTCTTCGCCATGGGCATGGCCCAGCAGTTGCATGCGCCCGTGGCCTTGATCTGCACCAGCGGCAGTGCGGTATTGAACTATGGGCCGGCCATTGCCGAGGCCTACTACCAGCGGATCCCCTTGCTGGTGATCACGGCCGACCGCCCGGAGGAATGGGTGGACCAGGGTGAAGGGCAGGCCATTCGGCAGCAGGGCGTCCTGTCCATGCACATGCGTAGAAGCGTGCAGTTGCCCCGGATGCTGGGTGATGACCTGGCCCGCTGGCAGTGCAGCCGCTTGATCAACGAGGCCATTGATGCCACGCTGCTGCCTGTGGCCGGTCCGGTGCATGTGAACATCCCCTTTGCTGAACCGCTTTATGGCCAACAGGAAACCCATGATGGCCAGGGGCGCTCCATTGCACAGGTGCTTACCGAATCCTTCATTCTCCCGGAACATGCGCGATGGCTGATCCAGCAGCTCTCCACCTCGCGCAAGGTCCTGGTGCTTGCCGGACAAGGGGTGTGGAGCAAGGAACTTCAACAGCAATTGGCACACCTGGCCAAGCTGCCCCAGTTCGCTGTGCTGACCGAGGCCACCTCCAACCTGGACGACCACAGCTTCATCTCCTGTATAGACCGCGTGATCGAGGCTGTTCCGGTCGCCCCCGATCCGGTACCGGGCGAGGACCCCGGTATTGTCCGGGGACCGGAGTTCATCCCGGACATCCTCATTACGTTCGGCGGTGCGGTGGTCAGTAAACGGGTGAAGACCTTGCTTCGTAAATGGCGGACACCACAACACTGGCATGCGGATGCAGGTCAACGGCACTACGACACCTACCAGAGCCTTACACACGACATCGCGGTAAGCCCCGAGATCTTCTTCGCGCAGATCGCCCCGCATGTGCAGCCCATCGAAAGCGGCTATGCCTACATGTGGCAGTACATGGACCAGGAGACCACCAGCAAGCACCATGCGCTGTTGAACGAAGCCCCCTATTGCGACCTCACTGCCTTTGAACAACTGTTGCAACGCATACCTGCCGGAAGCGATGTGCACCTGGCCAACAGCACCCCGGCGCGCTACGTTCAGCTCTTCGAACGTGGACAAGGCCTTCGCTACTTCAGCAACCGGGGCACGAGCGGGATCGATGGATGCACCAGCACCGCCGTGGGAGCGGCATACGCCACGCAACGACCCACCACGCTGATCACCGGCGATGTGGCCTTCCTTTACGACAGCAACGCGTTCTGGAACGCGCACCTCAGCAAACACCTGCGGGTGATCGTGATGGACAATGGAGGCGGCAACATCTTCCGCTACATCGAAGGACCCGACCGCGATCCCGCCCTGTTGAAATGGTTCGAATCGCCGCACGGCCGGGACCCGCTGGGCTTGGCACGAAGCTTCGGACTGCCCAGTTACGAGGCCTTCGACCGCGCCTCGCTGCGGAACGGATTGGAACAGTTGTATGAACCGCATGACGGCCCGGCGGTGCTGGTGGTGCGCACCGATGCAGAGCTGAGCCCCAAAGTGCTGCGCAACTACTTCAGCGCCTTGCGCCCCACCGCTTGAACCCTGAACGTAAACCCATGCATCGCATCCTGCTCGTCCTCGCCTTTGTAGTCGCAACGATGTTCGAAGCCATGGCTGGATCAGGAACGGCCACGCTCACCTGTCGATCCGCTTCGGGCAGGACCGTGTTCAAGGCCCAATTACAGGACATTTCCGGACTGTTCGAAGGAGGTACCTTGATCATTGATGGCGACTCGTTGATATTCCCGGAGCAAAATGGCGACATCGAGCACCACGCCATCTGGGACCCGAAGAACGGTGTGTTCACCCTTTCCTATTTCAAGCCTGGGATGAATGATATGCGCTTCATCCGCCTCTGGGCCATTCCCTCAACGTTCAAGACCGTTGAAGGGAACGGCAACGTTGGCGCTGTGTACGAGTTCGAAGCGTTCCTCGAGGCCACAGAGCCGCGACCGGGCAAGGGGCACGCCACATCGACCATCCGCCTCCAATGCACACTGACGTACCGCATCTGACCTGTGCACCGGCAACCCACGCATGAACCCTTGGATCCACGCCTTCCGCCTGCGTACGCTGCCCTTGGCGGTGAGCAGCATCATCGTGGGCAGTGCGCTGGCCATTCCATACAGCCGGATCAGTGCAGAGATGACCTTTCGTGTGGAAGTGCTGGTGCTTGCCCTGCTCACCGCGATACTCCTGCAAGTGCTGAGCAACCTGGCCAACGACCTCGGCGACCACCAGCACGGCACCGACAATGAAAAGCGCGTGGGTCCGCAACGGGCCGTGCAGAGCGGGGCCATCTCCCCCGCCTCCATGAAGCGGGCCATGGTCATCTGTGGCACGCTGGCCTTGGCCACTGGCACCACGCTCATCATCGTGGCCTTGGGGTTCCGGCTGATGACACTGCTGTTCCTGCTGACCGGCCTGCTCGCGATCGGTGCCGCCGTGAAGTACACCTTCGGTAAGAACCCCTATGGCTATGCCGGACTGGGCGACGTGAGCGTGTTCCTCTTCTTCGGGATCGTGGGGGTGATGGGTACGCACTACCTGCATGCACGTTACATCGACTGGCTGCACCTGCTGCCGGCTGCCGGTCTCGGGCTGCTAAGTGCCGGCGTACTGAACGTGAACAACATGCGCGACATCCGGAACGACAAGGCGAGCGGCAAGATCACATTGGCGGTGCGCATGGGCTTCGATCGCGCCAAAGGCTATCATGGCCTGTTGGTGATCGGGGGATTGAGCTGCCTGATGCTTTACACCTCACTGACCTTCCGGGGCATGCCGCAATGGGGCTTCCTCATCGCCGCACCGGCGCTGGCCTCGCACCTGAAGACCGTGATGGGCACCTTCGACCCAGCAGCACTGGACCCACAGCTCAAGAAACTGGCGCTGGGTACATTCGCCGCGGCACTGGCCTTCTCCATCGGACTGGTGCTGGCCTGAATGATCAACGCGCGTTGGATCGAACACACCCTGCAACCCCACTTTGAGCTGGGGACGAGCAAAGGCACCATCAGCGCTCGCCAGGTGTGGTACCTCATCGCCTGGGACGACGAGCGGCCCGGCATACAAGGCATCGGCGAAGCAGCGCTCTTCCCCGGCCACAGCAAGGAATTCCCTGCGGATGTGCGCACCAAACTGCTAGAGCTGTGCGCGAACACGAGTGATTGGAAAGAGCGTCTCTCAGGAGACCTCGTGGACGTACCCAGTGTGCGCTTCGCTGTAGAGCAATGCCTGCGCGACCTGGAGGCCAGCGGCACCAAGGTGCTCTTCCCTTCCGCGTTCACGCTGGGTCAGCAAGGCATCCCCATCAATGGACTGGTGTGGATGGGCGATAAGGAGACCATGCGGCAACGCATCAGGCAACAGATCGACGCGGGGAACACCTGCGTGAAGATGAAGATCGGGGCCATTGGCCTGGAGGATGAGCTGGAACTGTTGCGTGCCGTGCGGAACGCGTACAACGCCAAGGACCTCACCCTGCGCGTGGATGCGAACGGCGCCTTCGATGCGCGGAACGTCGGGTCCGTGCTGGACCGACTGGCCGAACTGGAGGTGCACAGCATTGAACAACCCGTGGCGCCCGGACTGTACGAGGTAATGGCCGACCTGTGCGCCACCACGCCCGTACCCATTGCCCTGGATGAGGACCTCATTGGGCTGAACCGTACCGACCTGAAGCGGGACCTGCTTGACCACGTGAAACCCCAGTACATCGTGATCAAGCCGAGCCTCGTGGGCGGATGGGACGCCACGCGCGAGTGGATCGACCTGGCCACGGCTCGCAACATCGGCTGGTGGATCACCTCGGCCCTGGAGAGCAGCATTGGGTTGAACGCCATCGCGCAATTCACCGCCACACTGAACGTGACCGTGCCCCAGGGGCTTGGTACGGGCAAGGTGTATGCGAATAACATCCCTTCACCGCTGCTGGCGGAAGGCGGAACCCTCCATTATCGTCCGGAAGGGGCCTGGGACCTCTCCCGCTTCGAACCTGCACGCCCATGACCACGGCGGCTGCCTGGGACAGGCTCACCATTGATGGGCGCCTCCTGGAAGGTTCTGAACTGATGGCCTTTGCCGCAGCGCTGAGACACCAGGAGGACACAGCGGAATGGAGCGCACCATTGTCACAGCTGATCATGGAGCTCGCTGGGCATCAGCGGCCACTGACGATGCACACCAGCGGCACCACCGGAGCACCCAAGCCCATTCGCATCGGCAGGCGCGACCTGAAGGCCAGTGCCATGCTTACCGCCACAACGTTCGGCCTGAAGGCCGGTGACCGTACGCTGCTTTGCCTGCCCTGCGATTTCGTAGCGGGCAAGCTCATGGTGATCAGGGCCATGTTGCTTGGCCTCGACCTGCACATCGCCGACCCGCGCGGCAGCGTACTGCACAACCTTCGCACCAACGACCGGTTCCGCTTCACCGCCATGGTGCCGCTGCAACTGCATCGCGCCTTGCAGGAGAACAGGTCGCGCGTTGAGGAACAGTTCGACACCATCCTGCTCGGCGGAGGACCGGTGAGTGACACCCTCACCGATGACCTGAAGGAACTGGGCACCAAGGTCTATCAAGGCTACGGCAGCACCGAGACCGTGACCCACGTGGCCATGCGCCGCCTGAACGGCCCGGAAAGCCAGACATCGTTCCATGCCATTGGCAACGTGCATTTCGGACGCGACCCGCGAGGTTGCCTGGTGGTGTACACGCCGCACCTCTCCACCAAGCAGCACGTGACGAACGACCTCGTGGAACTGTTGGATGACCACCACTTCAACTGGATGGGCCGGTACGACAATGTGATCCTGAGCGGCGGCAAGAAGATCTTTCCGGAACAGCTTGAGGCACGCACGGCAGGCCGGATACCCTTCCCGCACTACTTCACCGGCGTACATGACGACGTGCTGGGACAGGCCGTAATGCTGGTGATCGAGACCGAACTGCCGCAGGGCGAGGTGCTGCCCGAGATACTGGACAACCTGATGACGATCCTGCATCCGCATGAACTGCCCCGCAGGGTGCAGGCCCTGCGGCGCATCCAGCGCACCAGCGGCGGAAAGATCATCCGCGGCTGAAAGCGCTATTTCATGTTGTTGACGGCCTCCTTGTCCAAGGGGTCCTCATCGCCATCGTCGAAGGGCTTGGCCACCACGTAGGTCCGCCAGCGATCCAGCACCACCTGCATGTCCGCAGGCAAAGGGCTCTCGAAGTGCATGCGCACCCCCGATATGGGATGGTCGATATCGAGGGTGCGGGCATGAAGCGCCTGTCGAGGCAAGGCGCGGAAGCAATTCTCAACGTACTGCTTGTACTTGGTGAAGGTGGTGCCCTTCAGCACGCGGTCACCACCATAAGCCGCATCATTGAACAACGGGTGGCCGGTCCATTGCATGTGGACACGGATCTGATGTGTACGGCCCGTTTCCAGCTTGCATTCCACCAACGTCACGTAACGGAACCGTTCCAGCACACGCCAACGGGTCGTGGCGGGCTTGCCCTGCTCGCCTTCCGGGAACACGGATTGCACGGTTCGGTCCCTCACGCTTCTGCCGATATGCCCTTCGATCACGCCCTCATCCTCCGCGAAGTCGCCCCAGACCAGTGCATTGTATCGCCGGTCGCTGGTACGGTCGAAGAACTGCCGGGCCAGGTGGGTGAGCGCCTCCTCGGTCTTGCCCACGACCATGACACCACTGGTATCCTTGTCCAGCCGATGCACCAATCCCGGTCTCGGGATCTCCGCCCCGGGCGTGGAAGGCAGCTTGCCGAAATGGAACAATAGCGCGTTCACGAGCGTGCCGGTCCAGTTGCCATGACCGGGATGCACCACGAGTCCCGCCTGCTTGTCGATGACCAGGATGTGCTCATCCTCGTACAGGATGTTCAACGGGATGTCCTCGGGCACCAGCTCAAGCTCGCGCTGGGGATAAGGCAGCACGATGCTGATCTCATCGCCTGGCTTCACCTTCTGGCTCGGCTTCGCTGCCTTGCCGTTCACCAGGACATTGCCTGCCCTGGCCGCCACCTGGACCCGGTTCCGCGATGTGTTCGCCAACCGATCGAACAGGAACTTGTCCAGCCGGATCAGCGACTGCTTGGGGTCGCAGACAATCCGATGATGTTCATACAGTTCCTGCTCATCGACCAGGCTAACGGACCCTTCGTTGTTCATCAGCGTTGGATGAGGAGCTTTTCCTGGGCCACCAGGTTGCCGGATGCATTGAGGACCCGCACGATATGCAGGCCTGGAGCAAGGCCTGTCGAAGAGATCGGCGCTCCGGAGCGGTACGGGGCGTGCAACACCTCGCGCCCCAATGCATCCATCACCACCACATGGCCAGCGGCAAGTTCCTCCGTGGTGCGGATCGTGAATTCTCCGTCCGCCGGGTTCGGGTACAGCGACGTGTCCTCCTCCCGGGAGGGCTCTTCAACACCGGCAAAAGGGTCCAATGCGGCCACGAACACGGGTCGCATCATCAACGAACCACTGAACGAGGTATTGGTGAACGCCCCTGTGGTGCGGTAGAAAATGCGGCTGGCGTTATCCCGGTTACGATCGAAGCCCAGGTTCATCACCACATCGTTGGTCTGTGTCCATCCTATGTAAATGGTCCCTTCAACGTAGATGGTCGAGTCGAGCGGATACTCCACAAATCGATCGAGGCCGTCCACCTTGTACTCGGGCGCGGAAAAGGAGAAGTTCTGGTGCTGTATCACCTCTGGTGAAAGGCCTTTCCAGACGGTGATCAGGAAAGAACCGTCCGCGGGCGGGGCGCTTGGCGGCGGGTTCAACGAAGGGCTGAAATACATGCGGATGGCCCGAAGCGAATCACCCTGGGCCAGATCGAAGCGGTAGGCCAGCTTGCCCCCCGAACTGTTCAGGCCATAGGTCTGTTCCGCCGAGCCATCGTCATAGGCGTAGTAGTTGCTGATCTCCTGGATGAAGGTGATGGTATCATTGTACCGATTGATGTCGGGCGTGGTATTGGCCCAATACTTCACGCGCCAGAAAGCCGCATCCGTGGACAGCGACGGTTCGTACTCGAAGTTGTTCGTGCCCGAGTTGATGGGGTGCGTACTGGCGAAGGTGCTCGACGCATTGCCCGAGGTGTTCAACCCGTTCTCGAAATTCTCAAAGCCACTGCCGTTCTCCTCCCTGGCCTGCATGCCGAAACGGATGAAGCGGTCCTCCACGTCAAGGTTCTTCAGATCTACATTCGTCTGTTCCAGCATGAACGAGGCCGGTGACAGGCCGTAGGTAGTGAACGGCATCGACGTGTAGTTGGAGAGCAATGTGCTCTCGGGCATCACGTAGGCCACGTCCACCAATCGGGTGTCGTCGAAACTGCGCTGCGCCGCCAAGCGCACATAGTCGATGTGCCAGTGATCGAAGGCTCCGCTCAGGGTGGCGTAGTTCAGGAAGCGCATTCGGAATCCGTTCTTGAGATACCTGAACTGCTTGATGGGGATGAGCACCTGCTGGAACGGGGCCTGGGCCACATAGGGAGTGCGCCACACGCGGTACCACGTGTCCTCCTCAGGAGCATAGAACTCCAGCACCAGGCTGTCCTGCGGTTGAATGAACGAATCACCACTGCGCCCCTGAGCCTGGTAGAAGAAGCTCAGGTAAATGGAATCGCTTGCCGGGAATTGTAGATCGATGGGCACCGACGTGAGGCGGTCGGCAATCCCATAACTGGTGTAGGTAATGAGATCGTACGGAGCGCCAGTACGAGAGAGCCCATCGAACGTGGCCACCCCGATGGTGGGTGGGTCGATGGGAAAAGTGCCGTTCACATGCACATTATCATCCTCCCAGAGGATCAACGGGACCACTGAATTGTCCGGCCTGATGTAAGTGCGCGTATCGGCAGGCACCGCATAAACCAGCAAGGAGTCCTGCAACAACAGAGGCGGTAAAAGGTCCAACGTATCCGGCGACGGGGACTGGATGGTATCGAAGATATTGTAGGGCGGCCAGGCATCAACGACAGTCTCTGTTGGCGGATACACGGCCAGATCGCGCTCCGTGAGAACGATCAACGGCAGCGGGGTACGCACCGTGACCGGAGGCTCCTGCATGTCAGTGACATACAGGAAGGTGGTATCGGTGGCGAAGCGCATATCGGGTTCCGATACGCCCAGCGCCTCAAGCCTGTAAATGGTCTCCGAGAGCGTGACCCCGAGGTCATCAGGCTGGGCCCAGCGCTTGCGGGTCCGGTCCACGGAAAAATCATCCGCTATGGGCAGGGTCTGCGGAAGGTACTGGTAGATGTAGTGCGTGTTCAGCCCATTCGACTTGGCAGCCTCGTCGACCATGGCCACGCCGCCGCGTATGGCACGCACCACCTCGCCCTGTGCTTGCGAAGCGATCGGGCCCAGCAGGGATGCCAGGAAAAGCAGGGTCCTATTCAATGACATCCAACGTATCATTCGTGATGTAGCGGGAAGGGTCGTTCCATCCGCTCTGGGGGCGAAGGCCGGCCGTATCAGTGGTAAGCCAGAGGTCGATGACACTTCCCATGGCGATGCGATTGTTCGGGTCCACGGCAGGTGATTGCCGGTACACCCTCGCCAACGTGGAATCGACCTTGCTATTGCACCCGTTGCAATCGACCACTATGCCCGGGTTCAGCGAGGCCATGTTAAGCACCAACGAGACATCGGCCTGGGTAAGTCCGCGGAGATCAGGCACAGGGACTCGTTCTCCTTTCTCTCCACCTCCCAGCACCAAGGTAATGGCCTCTCCCCTACGGATCTTGTCATTCGCTGCTATCGGCAAGCCCTTGTAGCGCTGTTCGATCACACAATCCAAACAGGGGTCGGGACGATACTGGAGCTCCTTCACCTTCAACCCTACGATCTCCAGCACGGACATCGCTTGCCGCTTGGAAAGGTCCACAAGCCCCGGCATGTCGATCATCTTGGGCTGGTTGGCATTCAGCACCAGGTACACCTTGCGTCCGGGCTTCACGTCTATTCCGGGATCGGGGTCCTGGTCCACCACACTGCCTTTGGGAAGGTCGTCCGTGTACACCGAGTCGATGACCAAGGCCCTGAGGTCGCGCTTCTCCAACATGACCGTGGCCTCCTCCAGGGTCAACCCTTGCAGTTCGGGGACACGCATGGCCACGCCATGTCTGGTATAGAGCCGCAACCAGCTCCACCCTCCGAACAGGAGCACGGCCACCACGAGCAGTGGGAGGATCAGGCTGATGGAACGACGCTGGGCCATGGAACAGGGAGCCCCGATCAGGATGGGAGCATGAGAGGCGGCGCTAAGATAGCCGCACCGCCCATGGTGTGCCGTTCACGATCGGCGGTTCACAGTGGCCGGCCATCGTAGTGTAGAGGAACTCAGGCAACGACCACCTTTGCCGGACCACGAACAAGTGATCATGACCAAACCCCTCATTGCCATTCTGCGCGGCGGTTACACCGGCGAATCGGTGATCAGCATGCAGAGCGCCCGCACCATGATGGAGGCCGTGGACACACTACGCTTTGAGGCTCTTTATGTCACGGTGGACAGGGACGGCTGGACCAGTGAGCGAGCGGATGGCGGCATGGTCCCTTTCGACCGCGGGAATTTCACGGCTGACCTTGGAAATGGCCCCTTACGGTTCGCAGCGGCGTTGATCGCGATCCATGGCTCGCCTGGTGAGGATGGACGGATGCAGGGCTATCTGGACATGCTGGGGGTGCCCTATGCAACGGGAGGGGTGCGCAGCATGGCCATTGCCATGAGCAAGTTCAGCACCACCGGTCTGTTGCGGCAGATGGGCTTCCCGGTGGCCGCTTCCATCGTTCTGAGAGGACGCGATGGGCACACACGGGAGCGGGTTCTCGCTGAAGTGGGCCTCCCCTGCTTCGTGAAGCCCGATGGCAGTGGCAGCAGCCTTGGCATCAGCAGGGCCGACACGCCGGAACAACTGGATGCCGCATTGGAGCTGGCCTTTGCAGAGGATGATACGGTGATGTGCGAAGCCCTGGTCACCGGCCGCGAACTGACATGCGGTGTGATGCGGCTACAAGGCCATGTGCAGGCCATGCCGGTATGCGAGATCCGCACCAGCCGGCCCTTTTTCGACTACGAAGCGAAGTATCATTCAGCCGACACGCAGGAACTGATCCCCGCTCCGATCCCCGACGAGGTGACCAGGACCGTGCAGGACCGTTCCATGTCCATCTACAAGGCTCTGGGCTGTGATGGCATGGTGCGTATCGACCACTTTTGGACAGGCCAGGAAGTGATCACCATCGAGGTGAACACAACGCCCGGCTTCAGCGGTGCGAGCATATTCCCCAAGATGTTGGCCGTGGCGGGAATTGGCGTTCCCGCCGCCATCAACGGGCTGATCGAGGCCTGTCTTCAGCGCGTTCCGGCCAGATAGGTCACCAGGGCCTGTACCGCCCTGGCCCGATGGCTTATCGCGTTCTTCGCAGTCGGGTCCATTTCGGCAAAGGTCAGGTCGCTCCCATCGGGCACGAACACGGGATCATACCCGAACCCCTTGGTACCACGTGGCGCATGGGCGATGATACCTTCCACGGTACCCACGAAGGCGCGCGCCCCATCAGGGCCCACCAAGGCCACAACGGTGCGGAACCGTGCAGATCGGTCCGAGCGCCCATGCAACTCAGCAAGCAAGCGTTGCATGTTGGCCTGCGGATCCTTGTCCATGCCTGCGTAACGCGCGGATCGCACGCCGGGACCGCCACCCAGTGCATCCACTTCAAGACCAGTGTCATCGGCAATGCAGGTAAGTCCTGTGCGCTCGAAGACGTACGTGGCCTTCTGGACCGCATTGCCCTCCAGGGTCTCCTGCGTTTCCGGAAGGTCACCAGGCATGCCCACATCCTTAAGCCCCACCAGTTCGATCTCCGACGGCAGAAGGGCCAACAACTCGGACACCTTGCCCGGATTGCCCGTGCATAACACCATTCTCATGCAGCGAAGATGGGCAGTGACAGGCAATGCGACGCACGGGGGTACATTTGGCCGATCCATCCGACCATCGTGCCGATACGTCGTTCCATCAACAAGGTCCGCGAGGACGTACGTCGGATACGCACACCGGGCAGCTTTGCGCGCAACTCGTTCCATGTGCTTTCGGGCAATGCGCTGGCCATGGCAAGCCAGCTCATTCTCACCCCGCTCATCGCCCGTATCTATGGGCCGGAGGCGTACGGTCTGTATGCCTTGTACATGGCCCTGTCCATGAACCTGGCCGCCATGAGCGACCTGGGTTATGCGACCGCCTATGTGCTGCCACGGGATGAAGAACGCTTCCTGCACCTGGTACGGTTCAATATCGGCCTCGCACTGGTACTGGGGTTGCTTGCGACCGGCCTCTCCTTCATGCCCGGCCTGGTCTATTCGGTGTTCCCCGACTGGCAGGTACTGGGAGGATGGTTGCATTGGGTCGGCCCCGCGTCCGCCTTGTATGCACTATCCGTGTTCTTCACACAATGGCTCACACGCGTCAAGGAGTTCAAGCGCAGTGCGTTCACAGGGGCCGCCATCGACCTTTCCATGCGCCTGTTCAACGTGGGGTTCGGCTGGCTCGCGAAGGCCCCGAGCTACGGCCTCATGCTTGGCGACCTGCTGATCCGCGCACTGATCATTCCGGTCTACCTCTGGTCACTTGGGCCTCACGGCCTTGGCCGCCTGTTCGCATGGCGACCATGGCGAGAGTTGCGCTCTGTATTGTTCGAATACAAGCGCTATCCGCTCCTCGTGTTCCCCGAACGATGGGTCAGTCTGCTCGGCATACAACTACCCACCTTCCTGCTGGCCGCTGACCTTTCCATGGTGGGCCAGTATGGGCTCGGTGCCAGTTTGATGTTGATACCGCTCAGATTGTTGGGGTTTTCCTTCAGCACAGTGTACCTGCAAAAGGCGGCCGAGATCGTACATCATGCCCCCGATGAACTTCGCCGCCTGACCCATGGATTGTACAACCGGCTTTTTTGGGTGGGGCTCGGCCCATTCCTGTTGCTCACCTTCTTTGCCGATGAGGCCTTTGCACTCCTGTTCGGTGAGGAATGGCGAAATGCGGGCGTGATCTCCGCATTCATCGGCGGCTATTTCTTCTTCCGCCTGCTCACCGACCCCATGGCCTCCTTGTTCAACGTGAAGAGAAGGGAGCATGTGATGTTGATCTTCGGAATGGTGATGCTTGGTGTACGGGCGGCGGCCATGTTGGCGACCGCTGCAATGGGCCATGGTTCGGAGGTGGTCATTCTCGTGTACGCCTTGCTCAGTTGGGCAGGCCAGCTCGTGCTCTCCGTGGTGCTGCTCAATACGGCCGGCATTGCCGGGTTCAGGGTCACACTGCGGTCGCTTGGACTTGTCGCGCTGTTCTCGTTCCTGCTCGCACTGGTGAGGTTCGCGATACTAGGTACCTGGTGGCCTTGGTTCACCAACTGAACCACATCCACGGCCACCGCCTGCCCCCGCTACTTTTGGGACACATGACAAAACCCAGCGCTGAACCCAAGGCCCGAATGCCACGCCAAGAGGGACCGGGCGCTGGCCAACAGCTGAAGGTCCTGCACATTGCGCAATGGCTGCCACACCCCGAATTGCCACTGGAAGGTCTCTTCGTGCAACGTCACATTGCAGCTGCAGCACCCTATTGTGGCGACCGGACATGGCAGATCGATGTACGCCCGGGTGCGCATTGGCACAAACTGAAGGGTGGTCGGTATGCCGAACGCACGCTGCTCTTCCGCACCCGGATAAAGCAATGGTACGTGATCGAATGGATGGCGACCATGCTGATACTCTGGGCATGGTTCACCCGCGACCGATCGCAGCGCGTGGACCTGATCAACTTCCACATCGCCTACCCCAATTGCTCCCGCATCCGTCTACTCAGGACCATCATCCGCAGACCCATGGTGATCACGGAACACTTCAGCGCCTACCGCGTTGGCTTCAATGCGAAAAGCCGTGGGGTGGACCGCATCCGGAGGATCTTCCATGCGGGCGTGCCGGTGATCGTTGTTTCACAGGCACTGGGTCGGGACATCAGCACGTTCGCCGGGCCACCTGCACCGCAACTGCATGTGGTGGACAATGCGGTCGATATGCGCTTGTTCCACCCCGACGGAGATGCTGCACCGCGGCAGGGCGTCTTCTTTGCGATCGCCGGCTGGCGCAGCCCCAAGCGTCCCGACCTGCTGATCGACGCGCTCGCACGTATGTTGGACATGGGCTTCGAAGCACATCTGCGTATCGCTGGCGATGGGCCTTACATGGAGAACATGCAAAAGCGCATTGCGGAACACCACCTTGGATCGCGGGTGACACTATTGGGCCCACTTTCTCCGGAACAAGCGGCCATCGAGTTCAGGGCGGCACATGCCATGCTGCATGCTTCGGACTATGAAACGTATTGCGCCGTATGTGCCGAATCACTCTGTTGCGGAACACCTGTCATCGCATCGGCCGTTGGTGGCATTCCCGAGTTCATGACCCCCGAGCTGGGCTTGCTGGTAGGCGAGAACACCGTGGAGGCATGGGTAAAGGCATGGGTGACCGGATGGACCACAGCGTGGACCGCTGACCGCAGATCCATAGCGGCCCGCATGGGCGAACGGGCCTCGTTCGAAAGCGTGGGCCATCGCTATGCCGGCATCCTTCGCTCGGTGGCAGAACGTAACGCATGAAAAGCCACAGGGCGTTGTGCATCTTTGCCCTGACCACCCATTGCCGCGCCGGCACAGGCCACCCTTTGCCCAACACTGCGTCCAGATAGACCATGCGCCTTCAAGGGAAACGGATACTCCTGATCAGCCCGGAACCGTGGCAAGGCCTGCACATGAGCAAGCACCACCTGTCCCAGGCGTTGGCCGCCCGGGGCGACCAGGTGTATTTCCTTGACCCACCGGCCCCCGGCACGCGTGGCATCACCAGCACACCGGTGGATGGCGTCATGGTGGTGCGCTACCACCATTGGCTCCGCGGGGTCAATCGACTTCCGCTGTGGGTGAACCGCTGGTATTACGGGGGCCTTATCAAGCGCATTGCGGCCAGCACCGGAGGCCCGTTCGATATCATCTGGTGCTTCGATACGAGCCGGATGCAGGTTTTCCCGGATGGCATTGGGTTGAAACTGTTGCACCTGGCCGACTACGATATCCTGTACACCGGTCAAGGCCTCATCACCAGTGCGGACATCATCTTCACCACTTGTCAAGTGGTGGCCGATGAGGTGGCCCCCCGGAGCAAGGCCCGCACCATCAACATCGGCCATGCCTTGGACGCCCGGTGGACCAAGGGGATCGAGAGCCAACAGGTGCGCTCGAACAACACGGTGCGCGACGTGGTCTTTACCGGCCAGTTGGCCAACAGCTACAACGACTGGGAGGGCTTCCTGCGCATCGCCTCAGGACATCCGGAGATCCAATTCTCATTCATCGGACCCTACGACCCGGCCTTCCCTGAACCCGCCTTCAAGGCCCTGCGTGAATTGCGCAACGTCACCTTTACGGGTCTAATGACCAAGGATGAACTGATCCCCAGGGCCCGATCCGCGGACCTGCTGCTGTTCGGTTTCCGCTCAGCGTTGAGGGCGAAGGAGCGCGCCAATCCGCACAAGGTGCTCGAGTACCTGAGCACCGGCAATGTGATCGCAGGGTCGTACACCATGGAATACGGCACCGGGCAGGACATGATGTGCCTGGCACCGGAAGGTGGGGATCTGAAGGAGACCTTCGACCTGGCATTGGCGCACTATGCCGACCTCAACTCGGCGCCGGAACGTATGAAGCGGATCGCCTTTGCAACACAGCGCACCATGGACCGGCTCATTGCACGGATCGATCGTGAACTGGACGGAATGAGCGCATGAGGCCGCTGGTGAGCATCATCATGCCGGCATTCAATGCCGAACGGTTCATCGGCGAAGCGATCATTTCAGTGCTTGCTCAGACCTATGACAACTGGGAACTGCTCGTTGTCAATGATGGAAGTACGGATGCCACTGCTGCGGTCATCGCCAGTTTCAGGGACCCGCGCATCAGGGTCTTCCATCAGATCAACAAGGGCATTGGCAGTGCACGCAATCTTGGGC
Source organism: Flavobacteriales bacterium (assembly GCA_040383865.1). Classification (GTDB taxonomy): domain Bacteria; phylum Bacteroidota; class Bacteroidia; order Flavobacteriales_F; family PHOS-HE28; genus PHOS-HE28. The sequence continues at coordinate 31,213 of JBEICT010000001.1, forward strand.
TTGACCATGTACGAGGCTCACTGCTCTGTGGACTTGATTCGGACGACAAGCTTCCCTCGGACAGTCTCGAGTGCAGGGTGAGCGTGTTCGAAGCGGAACCACATACTGATATCGTGGATGGCCGTGTGCTGTTCATGGATGGCGAGCTGAAGAACACGGTCCAGGTGTTCGTGCCGGACTTTGAAGGGGACCCTTTCGCGGACCTGATCGCATTCACTGGCAAGAGCTTCATGGGATTCAGCTGGATGATCCGCTGGGGGCCCGAACACCGGGAACGGTTCCCGGTGGACCTGACCCATGGCGAGGACCTGTTGTTCTACATGCAGTACGCCAATGGCAAGCATTATAAAGCAGTGGACCGGACCGTGCTGATCTATCGCCGCACCGGCCATAGCACCATGACCAACCTGCGCGGATTGGAGCGGTCCTACATCAAGATCGGCAAATGGCTGGCCGACTCGCACAGGGCTTCCCGGTCGGAACTGCACAACTACCTGCGTAAACGCAAGCGCATCATGGCGGGCAGCTATTGGAAGGCGGGACAACCCTTATTGGCCCTGCGTGCTCTGTTCATTTAAGCGCCTGCACACTGACGATCCTCTGCCAGAGCGACGCCACGCCCGCCTCCAATCCCACGCGTGCTCGGAATCCTAATAGTCCTTCCGCACGACCAGGGTCCAATACGTTGACCGGGATGATCGCTGGCGAAGCACCGCGCAATTCCGTAACGACCGACTTACCGGTAATGCTTTGCATCACCTCCAACAACCGGCCCAACGAAGTACCCTTGCCCGTACCCACATTCACCAAGGCGTCCGAGGCGGGTATGAAAAGCGACCGCATAACGGCATCGACCATGTCATCAATATGAATGAAGTCCCGTGTCACTGCCAGGTCGCTCCAGAGTTCGATCGGACGATCCGCCAGAATGCACGCCAACCAATGCTCGACCACCCCCTGCGGCCTGCTGCGTGGCCATGGATCACCGTACACATTTCCAGGACGCAGCACGATGCTCTCCATGCCGTTCCGCTGTGCATGAAGCCTCACGTATTGCTCGAACAGGAGTTTCGATATGCCATAGGCCGTATTCGGCCGGGCGATCGTATCCTCCACGATGGGTCCATCGGACACAGGTCCATAGACCGTGCCACCGGATGACAGGAATACCACCCGCCGCACCTTGGCGTTCGAGAGTGCTTCCAGTAGTCGCAGACCTGCAGCCACGTTCTGTTGCTGGTCCTTCTGTGGATCCCGTTCAGCCACCGCAGGGACCGACGACCAGCCCAAATGCACCAATACATCGACATCCTCCAACGCGTCCTGCATCACAGCGCCCCAGGCATCATAGAGCATTACGCTCTCCACCTCGGGCCACCATTCCTTACACCGGGCCAGACCTGCGTCCGAGGAGGCTAATGCCCGAACGATCAAAAAGGAACGGTCGCTGAACGATGAGCGGCCAACCTCTTCAAGGATATGCTGGACCACGTGCCTGCCGATGAACCCGGACGCACCAGTGATGGCCACTCTCATCGCAAGCAACTTTGTAGCAATGATACCATGGCACCGGAATCACGATGGGTCCATGCCGCCTTCATACACCGTTCCCGAAGGGCATCCACACCATCGCGGAGAAGGTGTTCATAGGCTGCACGAAGCGTATCGGCCTCTGCCGTGGTTATATCCTCCACCACGATACCCACCTCCTCCGACGCGGCGACCACATGGTCATCGGAAACCCCGAACGGAACCAATATCGGAAGGCCTGCAGCCCAGTAATGGGCGGTCTTTACGGGAGTGCGGTAGGCCTGCGCTGGAGTAGGCGGAACGGCCAGCACACCAACATCTGCAGCGGACAGGTGCTCATGCAACCGCTCCACGGGCACCGGACCCTGAAGTCGCAAGCGGCCCTGCAGTGATGTGTAAAGTACATGGCCCCGGATGCGGTCCAACTCCCGCTCATTCGCGATGATCAAGGCCCGTGCTCGTGCCCATCCATCGAATAGCCGCTGAAGAAAGGAAAGGTACTGGTCGATGCCGTGGTAGATGCCACCGAACTTGCCCGCGTAAACGAACACCACATCCTCCTTGGACCACGCCCCATCCCGGAGCCGAACACGGGCTTCTGGATCATGAAGTGCGGCACCAACGTTGATGGCAATGGGCTGGAGCATCATCCTGCCCCGGGGACCAAGGCGCGTGGCATAGCGTTGTACCGCAGTGGTGGGCACCACCAACAGTTCGCTTCGCCGCACCTGTTGGTGTTCCAGCCAGCGCATGAACCGTGCCTTCAGCGAGCCAGCGCGCCATATGCCCAGGTCCACCATATACTCCGTATGCGGCTCGAAACAGACAGTGGCCGTTCGGAGATGAAGGACCAAGCTCAACAACATGGCGTACGCACCGCCATAGGATAAATAGCCCACCAGCCAGGGCTCGGGCCGTCCGCGAACGAATTTCCGTGCGAGACGGTACATCCGCCAAGCATTGCGCAAGCGCTGCATCCATTGCCGACCTTGCACATCATATCGCAAGGGCTCCCATTGAATGCCATGCTCCAGCAATTGCTCATACGGTCCCTCCACAGGCTTGTGACCGGGTGGTTCCTCCGTGATAAAAAGGACGCGACGACCAGCGGACATCGACTGCATGCGCCGCACATAGTCCAACATGAGCTGTGACACGAGCGGATCAGCGATGCCGTGGTTGCAAATGACCACCATGTCCGGAGGGAACTCAGCGGGCGTATTCCTGTTTTCGGCCATGGTCCAGAGCGCGCGGTGAAGCTACGGCGCACGGGTGGCTCCAAAGCGCACGCACCACGTTCCTGCACCTACTTTTGGCCATCAACCCATGGGCAGTGATCAGCGCTCAAGGGCCTGTATGATCCGCATGAACCGGTCCACCAAACAAACCCTATCGGACCTGCGCTGGTACTTGGTCAATGGACTGCACTGGCTTCGGAACCGAGAACACCAGGACCAAGCGGACGGACCCTTGGTCCTGGTCGATATCCGGGACAACGTATGGCACCGATACCTGCACATCCTTCTGATATTCCTCCACTCCAGCGGATCTACCGTTCACATCCGGCACCGTTATCGTTTCATCGGCAGTTGGGCCTCTCACGATCTATTCCGCAGATCGGCGTTCTTCCGGATCGTGTTCCGCCCTTTACCGCCTGACGCGTATCAACTGGTGCTCACGGACAGGCCGATGGACGGACCACATGTGCTATTGGACCCGGATTATTTCGACCTGCCCGAGGCACCGCGCGAAGGCATGCGCCTGCCGATGACCATGGCAGACACCTTATACATCCAAGGCCTTCACAGGCGTTCCGACCCGGACCCTGAGGCCGAAAGGGAGCACTGCCTGTTCTTTTTCGGCAACATGGACCGCGCGGCCTACGACCGCCCAGAGCCCCGGAGCGCATTCGGTTGCTACACGCGGACGGCGCTGTTCGACCTGCTGAAGGATGGTTACAAAGAGCGGATATTCGAACCTTCACGACTTTCGGAAGTTGCGCTCCGTGGGAAGCGTGACATTGTCCTGCTCGGTCGCCAGTGTGAATACATACCGCCAGCAAGACTGCTCCAGGTCCTTTCCCGGTTCGACCTGTTCCTGGCACCCTCGGGCGTGGTCATGCCGCTCTGCCATAATGTGGTGGAGGCCATGGCCGCCGGCTGCATACCCGTGCTCCAGTATCCACATCTGATGGAACCTCCATTGGAGCATGGCATCAACTGCCTCGCGTACGGGAACAAGGAGCAGTTGCACACGATACTGGATCGCTTCCTGGACCTTCCGGCTACGGATGTCGTGGCCATGCGACGTCGTGTGCTTGCCTATTACAAGGAACATTTGGCACCAGAAGCCGTGGTCGAAAAGTTGCGCACACTTGCCGGAAAGCAGGCACGCCTCAGGGTCAATGCTGAAATGCTCAGCACGCAGTTGCTCCTAAAGCAGCGCACAGACCGGGTCGGGATAGACCGGTAAATGGCCGAGCGGAACCGGTGCAATGGCGGTCCTTGATCAAGGTTCTTGTGAACGCCCCTGCCACATGGCAGGAACGCCTGCAGCACGCGCCTTGGTCGCAGAAGACCCTTTACGCACCTTCTCGGCAGGCGGTCCTGCGTCTCCCCAGAGGTAGTCCTGGATCCTGAACCGCCTGTTCATCATGGCGCAGTACAACCGCTTCCTGTTCAGATGGTCCATGATGTACAGACCGGCGACAAGGAACGGCACGAAGGGGATCTTGAACCGCACCAATGCGCCGAAATTCGGCGTCGAGATGCCGATCATGAACCCAAGCAGCATGGCGAACAGCATGCAGGTAAGGATGAGCGGATTACCGTACAATGCACGCAGGAAGAACCAGATGCGCGTTCGCCACAGTAACAGAAAGGTCATCACGAGCAACCAGAAATTCTCCAGACCGCTCAGCGCCGTGACCACGCTCCGGGTCTCCCACAGATAAGGTCTGAAAAAGGCGGCGTTCACCGCACCGGGGAACTTGCTCAACAAGTTGGGCATCGTGCCGTCCAGTTCCCCGATATCGAAATAATTGCTGCCGTATTGCTCGGAACGCTTCATATCGGATTGAATCACCACGACGGTCTGCCCGGCCTTCTCGAGGGAGAACTTGTCCAGCTTATCACCCAGCGAGGAAAGCACGAAGAACGAACCTCCCAACATCACCACGAGAACCGCTGGTAGCAAAATGAACTTGAACAGTACGTTCTTCAACCGCGCCACCCGGAAATACAATACCCAAAGCATGGTGACGGGGATCACCGACATGAAGATGTACGGCTTCATAACAATGAGCAAGGTCGCGCTGAGGAGGAGCCCGATGATATTGAAGACGTAGTTCCGCTTCTTGAAAAGCACTTCGTCAGCACAGTGGAACCACCAACATGCAGCGCTCAAGGTGAAGGTGTCCTTCATGATGGCGGAGCCCCAGAACACCACGGATGGCATGTACAGGAAGGCGATCGCGAACTTCCCTGCGAGCTGCGGATAGTAGGAAACAAAGGTCCGGTAGCAACGCCAGATGCCAATGTACCCAATGCTGGAGAGCATCAGGGTGGTGATGAGGTAACTATTGAACGTGAAAAGCACGATCGGGCTGATGAGCCGTATCACGAAGAACGACCGGCTATCGAAGTACATATAAGCGTAGGGATAGCCCGTTTCCAGATTGAACTTGTTCAGGTTGGCCTGGTCATTGGGGCCGAAGAGAATGCTCAGGAAATCGAACAGGTCGTATCTGGCCATGTTCCCCATGGAAACGGCCGAATAGAAGTACATAATGGTATCTCCACCCCGGTAGTAGTAGTAATAGATCATGCTGAAGGCGATCCCCCCCAACACCTTCGCGAACAACCCCCAGAGGAAGTACTTGTATTCTGGGGCCTTCTTGATCGCCAGGTTCTTCTGTCGGGCGAAATAGATGTACATCAAGATGAGGTACACCGCACCCAGCACCCACTCCCAGTAGGCAATGTCCACTTCCCCGTAATGGTAGACCCAGATCAAGGGCATGGCCCAAATGTCGGGGTTCCAGCAGCGTCATGGATATACCCACCCATGTGCATGATCGCGGCGCATGGTACTTTCACCACCGATGCCCCTTCCCGGAAAACGTCCCTGCCCGCTTTGCGGATCCACTGACCAACGCGAACAAGCCCTGCATGCCGACCACCATGTGGTCCAATGTGCGGACTGCGGTCTGGTGTATACCGGCATTGCGCCAACACAGGAAGAACTTCAGACCTACTACGGGGACTATCCGGTGCATGACCAGGTCTCCCCGATCACGTTGAAACGGTATGATGAGATCCTGGTCAGCTTTGAGCGGTTCCGCAGGACCAACCGGATCATCGACGTGGGATGTGGAGCGGGGCTTTTTCTGGAACGGGCCGCTCTGCGGGGGTGGGAGGTGCATGGCACCGAATTCGGCCAGCACGCCCTTAACGCCTGCCGTGCCCGAGGCATCAACATTATTGAAGGCACCCTGGACCCGGCCAACTATCCCCCTGGCCATTTTGATGTGGCCTGCTCCTTCGAAGTGATCGAGCACCTGCCCTATCCTGGACCTGAGATGGAGAACATGGCCCGGTTGCTGCGGCCGGGTGGCGCACTGTATGTGACCACGCCCAATTACCGAAGCGTCGGCCATTGGCTCACCGGTCGCGACTGGACCGTGGTGAACTATCCTGAACACCTCAACTACTTCACCCCAAGAACCCTGCGGAAGCTGATCACCTCCAAGGGTTTTCGCGCTTACCGGGTCCGTACCACAGGCATCTCGCTGAACCGGATCAGGGCCCGGCATGGCCACGACCGATCCGAAAAAGAAGCCGTACGAACCTCACAGGAGGACCTCAGGGCAAGACTCGAGCACAACCCGATGCTCAACCTGGTGAAACGCACGTTGGACGCCCTGCTCGACCTGCTCGGCATTGGCGACAACCTGAAAGCCACCTTCGTTAAGAAGGATCAATGATGGTAGGGACTGCCTTGCAGTATGGCCGTGGCCCGGTAAAGTTGTTCGGCAAATAGCAACCTCACCAGTTGGTGTGGGAAGGTCATTGGCGAAAGCGAGAGCACCAGATCGGCACGTTCGCGCACTGAAGGGTCCAAGCCATAGGCGCCCCCCACTACGAAGGCCACTTGCCGCGCACCTTGGTCCCGCCAAGTCCCCAGTTGGGCGGCGAACTGCCTGCTATTCAACAATTTACCACGCTCATCCAAGGCAACCACACGTTCTCCGGGCCTTAGTGCCGCAAGAATGCGTTCGCCTTCCACCCGTTGCTGGTGTGGCGGATCGCCGCGGCCGGCCTCGGGCAGCACCACCTCTTCCACCGGCCAGACCCGGCGCACCCGGCCCAAATAATGCTCGAGGCCTTCCGGCACATACCCCCTTTCGGTGCGCCCTACCCACACCAATCGTACCTTCATGATCCCTTGTTTGTTGGAAATTCGTCCGGGCGGTCCGGAACATCATGGCCCGGTATTTGCCAAATTTCGGCACAAATGACCCTTGCGATGAACCGTATCACTGTTCTGCTTATTGGCATGCTGCTCGTTCTGGGCCTGCGCGCGCAGGATGCCGTGAAGGACCAGGTGGTGCAGGCCATGAAGGCCGGCAATCCCAAGGAACTGGTGGCACAGTTCATACCGAACATCGACCTTACCGTAAAGGAAGCGTCCGATGTATACAGCAAGGCACAGGCCGAACAGATCCTGCGCAAGTTCTTCAATGAGAACCAGCCGGTTGACATGGTGATCGAGCACAAAGGCGAAAGCAAGTTCGGCGACAAGTACTACATCGGCATCCTGCGTACACGCACCGGATATTTCCGTGTGACCTTTTTCCTGAAGCGGACGGAAGACACGTACCAGGTGAAGCAATTGCGGATCGAGAACAGCAAGAACGACCTCTGACCGTGCTGCCCACAGGAACGGATGCGCTCATCGACCTCGCCCTGCGTGAGGACATCGGAGACGGGGACCACACTACGCTTTCCACCATACCACCTGATGCCCGAGGTGCGGCCCGTCTGCTCGTAAAGGACCAGGGTGTCCTTGCCGGTGTGGAACTGGCGCAGGCCATCGCCCACCGGTTCGACCCCGACCTCCATTTCAAGTTGTTCCTCCAGGACGGTGCGACCATTTCAAAGGGTGATGTGGCCTTTACCATAATGGGCAGTTCCCGCTCCATCCTCATCGTGGAACGCCTGATGCTGAACTTCATGCAGCGCATGAGCGGCATAGCGACCTTGACCCACCGCTTCGTGCAGGCCATAGAGGGCACTGGCTGCCGTATACTCGACACCCGTAAGACCACGCCGGGCCTGCGGGCCATTGAGAAATGGGCCGTTCGTATCGGAGGCGGCCACAACCACCGCCATGGGTTGTACGACATGGTGATGATCAAGGACAACCATGTGGACATGGCCGGTGGCATCCCGCAAGCGATCGCTGCTGCACGGGCCTACCAGGTCCAACATGGAATGGATCTGCCCATCGAAGTGGAAACACGCTCCATGTCCGAAGTGGAACAAGTGCTCGCCACGGGTGGTGTGCAGCGCATTATGCTGGACAACTTCACGCCGGAACAGTTGCGCACCGCCGTCCAGCGTATCGCAGGGCGCTTTGAGACCGAAGCATCGGGAGGCATCACGTTGGAAACGGTCAGGGCCTATGCCGAGACCGGTGTCGATTTCGTATCGGTGGGTGCGCTAACACATAGTGTACCGAGCCTCGACCTGAGCCTGAAGGCCCTTTGACCATGGTGCAGCGGTACAAACGCAAGCTGCTCTATTCCCGCATGTTCCGCAGGCTGCTCGGATGGGCCAAGCGGATCAAATTGCCCGGCTTCGAGGGCTTCAGCCTCTACGAGATCTCCCGGTTCTTCTTCTCGGCCTTGTTCACCGGCCGACTTGTGGACCGCGCTTCGGCGATCGCGTTCAAGGTCTTCATGTCCTTCTTCCCGGCCGTGATCGTGCTGCTCACGCTCATTCCCTACGTCCCCATCCCCGACTTCCAGTTGCGCTTGTTGGAGACCTTCCAACAAATGCTGCCGAACGAGGTGTACCAGTTCATCGAAGGCACCCTGCACGACCTGCTCGTGAAGAAACACGGCACGCTCCTCTCTGTGAGCTTCATTGTGGGCATTTACCTGGCCAGCAACAGCATCGATGCCGTTCTCGACGGATTCAGTGGCAGCACCAACCTTACCAAATGGCATAGCGCATTGAAACAACGCCTGCTCAGCCTGGGCCTGTTGTTGTTGCTGACCTTGCTCGTGGTGCTGTCCATTCCAGTGCTGGCCTTCAGCGGCATCATCATCGGCAAGCTCCATGCAATAAGGTTCTTCGCCAGTGAGCTGGAGGTTTGGGCCGCATTGGCCATCAAATGGTTCGTGTCCATCCTGCTGGTGATGGTGGCCGTATCGCTGTTGTACACCGCCGGTGATCCAGCGGCCAAGCGGTTCAAGACCTTTACCCCGGGTTCCATCCTGGCGGTGTTCCTGATCCTACTGGTCTCACAGGCCCTCGCCTTCGTATTCGACAACATCACGGACTACAACGCCCTGTACGGCTCCATAGGCGCCATACTGGCCGTGCAGCTATGGATCTATTTCAACATGATCGCGCTGCTGATCGGTTACGAGTTGAACACCAGCATCGCCATCGCCCGGCACCACCGGAGCAAGCACCTGCATGTGCCCGTGGTGAACGAGACAGTGTAACGAAGGGATAACTTGGGCTCCCATGCGGCCCCTGCTCACCTTCCTGCTGATCGCGCACATCCTGCCTTGCCTGGCACAACGGTTCGATGCCAGGCATCCGCCGAACACCTACCGCAATGCCGACAACCCCCACTACTGGAAGAACCGGCCACCTTATGCGAACTATTGGCAACAGGATGTACACTACCTGATCAAGGCGCGCTTGGACGATGAGCGGGATGTGGCCAATGGCGAGCTCACGCTCTACTACCACAACAACTCGCCCGACACGCTCCGGCACGTCTTCTTCCATCTCTACCAGGAAGCCTACAATGCAGGTTCGTACGCCGACCTGATGGAGAACGGCACCAAGGACCGAGGAGGCCGTGACAGTATTGAGGCAGGCACGGACATTCACCAGCTGCAGGCCAATGGGTCCGAGGTGCGAACGGAACAGGACAACACAGTGCTCAAGGTCTGGCTGAACGACCCCCTGCCCCCCGGCGAAAGGGTCACCTTCCGCATCACCTTCACCACGCACTGGTCAACGCGCGTGGACCGGCGCATGAAGTTGTTCAAGGCATGGGGGACGAAGCATTACGACGGCGTGCACTGGTATCCCCGCATGGCCGTGTACGACCGGAAATTCGGATGGGACACCCAGCAGCACCTGGGAAACGAACTATACGGCGACTTTGGCACCTTCGATGTGGAACTGGACCTGCCGCACCACTACGTTGTGGAGGCCACCGGATGGTTGCAGAACCCGGACGAGGTCATGCCGCCCGACCTGCGCAAGCGATTGGACATCGTAAACTTCAAGGACAAGCCCTGGAACGAGAAGCCCTCCACCGTGATCGCACCAGACAACACCAAGCGCAAGGTCTGGCGCTACCACGCCGAGAACGTCCATGACTTCGCCTTCACGGCCGACCCCACGTACCGAATTGGCGAAGCCGAGTGGAACGGCGTAAAGTGCGTTGCCGTGGTTCAGGAACCGCACGCCAGCGGTTGGCAGAACGCCGCCGACTACTGCGCCAAGGTCATTGAGGCGCACAGTACCTCCTTCGGCATGTACGCCTACCCGAAAATGGTGGTGGCCGATGCGCGCGATGGCATGGAATACCCCATGCTCACCCTGGACGGTGGACGCGACCCCGACTATCGCGGGCTGTTCGTGCACGAGATCGGCCACAACTGGTACTACGGCATGGTGGGCAACAACGAGACCTACAGGGCCTTCCTCGATGAAGGATTCACGCAATTCCTGACCAGCTGGGGACTCGAACAGATCGATGGCGATACCCTGGTGAGCGACCCGCCCCGTAACACCTACCAGGCCCGATACACGAAACCGGAACTGGTGCGTGAGAGCGAGGTGTATAACAGCTACCAGTACGACGCAGTGCGCGACCGACTGCCCCCGTTGAACACCCATAGCGATGAGTTCGGATACTGGCAGGCCCGTGGATACGGCGGCTACGGCCATGCCTACTCCAAAACGGCCACCATGCTGTACAACCTCCAGTATGTCGTGGGCGACTCGCTGTTCCTCTCGGCCATGCAACACTACTTCGACCAATGGCGCATGTGCCACCCGTATCCGGAGGATATGCGACAGAGCTTCATCGACCACACGGGCATGGACCTAAATTGGTTCTTCGACCAATGGCTGGAGACCGGCAAACGCATCGACTATGCGGTGAAAGGCGTCAAGAACCGCTACCGAAACGGGGGACAGGAGATCCGCCTGCGACGCAACGGCGACCTTCACATGCCCATCGACCTGCGCGTGATCGCCAGGGATGGCAGCGTACTTGACCTCTACATCCCCAACACTTGGGACCAGAAACGCACCAATGCCGTTGTTCTTCCCCGATGGATCGGCTTCGACGACCTGCAACGCGACCACATCGTTCGTGTGGACATCCCCTCGGGCATTGAGCAGGTGATCATTGACCCCACCGACCGCCTGGCCGATGCGTACAAGGTCAATGACCGTTTGGGCCTGCCCATCAGCGTGGACCTGGACCACCACGTGCGCAACAGTCCCGACCGACGCACCTATGAGGCCTTCATGCGCCCCGACCTCTGGTGGAACGGATACGATGGGGTGAAAGCCGGTGTGCACTTCAACAGCAGCTACATGAAGTACAAACACCGCGTGCATTTCAGTGCGTGGCTGAACACCGGCATGGGACAGTATCTGCCACCAACGAACACCTCGGCAGCGGTGGACAGTATTCCAGGCAACACGGACACCGGTTTTGACGCGCTATCGTTCAACTTCCGCTATGAGAACGGCATTGAGAAGGTGCTGAAAGGCGCATCCGTGTTCGTTCATGCCCGTGCCTTGGACGGACTGCAGCGATACGGTGGCGGCTGGCGGTGGGAAATGCCCAATGGTCGGACCACGGCCCAGGCGGAGCTCCTGTACTTCATCCGACGGGATAGTGCGGACCTGACCTACCTGCTGTATCCCGAACAATGGGAACTGGACCGCACCAACGGGGCCATTGACCTGAGCGTACGCCACCGCTATTCCCATGACCATGGCACAGGCGACCTGAAACTGGAAATGCGCAGCAGTGCGGTAGGCAGTGCCGCAGGGTATGGCCAGGTGCGGCTTACTGCGGTGAACGTGAACGAACTGGGGCCCATCCAAGTGCGGACCCGGGGCTTCGGCCAGTACGGTACTGGTGCCACGCCCCGCGAAAGCGCTCTGTACATGGCCGGTGCATCGCCCGAGGAAATGATGGAGAACAAGTATGTGCGCAGCATCGGCTTCGTACCATACGACTGGCTGGGCTATTCCGACGGCCTCAACCGTTTCCAACAGGGCGGTGGCCTGGGCTTGCGCGGCTATGCCGGATACCTCGCTCCCGAAGTGGACCCCTCGAACGGGCAGACCGTGTTCACGCACTTCGGCAACACCGGTCTTTCGGCCAGTGCGGAGATCGACCTCGACGGATTGGTTGATTGGCGCCCGCGCAAAGTGGCGCGCTACCTGCACTTGGACATTTACCTGTTCGGCGATGCGGGCACCATGGGTTACCGCAACAGCAAAGGCCACTTGGAACTGGCGCCCATACGTGCCGATGCCGGTGCAGGTGCCGCGTTCACGATCAAACGGTTCGGTCCGCTGGTCGATATCAAACCGCTGACCATCCGTTTCGACGTACCGTTCCTGATCACCGCCCTGCCCGCCACCGAACAGGAACATATGGCCTTCCGCTATGTGGTGGGCATTGGGCGCAGCTTCTGAGCATCATGTGCCGGCTGGCGCTCCTTCCCTTTCTGATGCACGCGTTCATTCTCTGTGCACAGCCGCCCGATGCCACCGTGCTGGGTCGTTGGACCACGGTGGACGACAACTCCGGAAAACCTCGCAGCGTGGTGGAGATCACCATCACCAACGGCATGCTCAGCGGTCGCATCCTGGACCTTTATGACAAGACACATTTGCAGAAGGTGTGCGACAAATGCCCGGGCGACCGCAAGAACGCACGGATCGTCGGCCTGGAGATCATCCGTGGCATGAAGGCCGATGGAAACGCCTGGGCGGAAGGCACCATACTGGACCCCGAGACCGGTAATGTCTACGACTGCAAGATGTGGTTGGAGAACGGAAAGCTGATGGTGCGCGGCTACGTGGCCTTCTTCTTCCGGACGCAGGTCTGGGTGAGGTGAACGAATGGCATGAACAAGGTGGTTCAGCCCTTGGCCACACGACCGACCAGTTCCAGCAGTTGTCTGCGGACCGCGCGCGGATAAAGCCGAGCAATACGTTCCCTGGCCCCCATGGACAAAGGCTCCAGGTCGATGTGCAACGCGCGCTGCACGAGCGACACGAGCTCATCAACTGACCGGCGCTCCAAATAAAAGCCCTGATCACCGACAATGTCCGGCAAGGCAGCAACCCTGCTGACGATGGGCACACACCCGCATAACATGGCCTCGCACGGCGCGCTCGGGAAACCCTCCCACACGCTCAACTGCAGGTAGAACGTGTGCCTGGAATAGACCGCAGGGAGCTCCTCATAGGCAACGAAGCCGAGCAGTTCAACGTTCGGTGGCACACGTTCATAACGCATGGCCGGTGTATTACCCACCAACGTGAAATGCTGGTCCGGGAACCGGTCCGCGAGCGCGAACAACAGGTCGACCCCTTTCCGCGTGAAGTTCGAAGCGTTCATTTGCGCCACGGTGAGGAATGACCCGGGGACCCTGCCTCCCATCGGCCGGAAACGTTCCGCATCATACCCATAGGGGATCACCGTACAGGGTGTTCTCACATTGGGGTCGAATGCCTGATAACCCTGATGCAACGGGTCTCGTTGGTCAGCGGAGAAATGCTGTTCGCTCCGAACAAGATTGGCGCTGCACGGAACAAGATGTGATGCCCATCGCATCGAGGCCCTGGTCATGGCACCCATGGGAAAGCGATGCATGGCCCCGTACCGGAAGGAAGGGAATGAGGCACAATCGAACCCACCGAGCACAATGAGTGATGGAACGGTGAAGAGCCGTCCGAAAGCAACCGGCAAAAAGGAATGGAAGCCGCCGAACTGGGTCACGCTCACCGCAGCTCCAGGCAGATGACGAACTAGAAAGAGGGCCTGACGCAGCAGTTCGAACGGGGTAGCCCACTTGCGCTTCGGTGAGAAAACGAATGAGACCACTTCGTACCGCTCGTTCAACAAAGACACATCATGGCGAGCGAACGAGGCCATGATGGTGGTGCAGTAGACGAGCCGTGGCTTTCCGGGCATGGCGTGCGAAACTAACCTGATACCAGCAAGGCTGGTGTTTATCTTGGTAACATCATGAGAGCGTTCGTCATCCTGACCATATCCCTGCTCGTCATTCGAACATCAGCGCAGACATCATGGGAGCAACAGGCATCATGCCCAGGGTACCCACGATGGGGAGTTGTCTGCTTTGACATCAATGGGATCGGCTACATGATCAGCGGGAGGAGCAGCACCATTGACCTGGATGAGGTCTGGGCCTACGACCCATTGTCTGATTCGTGGACCGAACGCGCATCGCTGCCAGGCGTTCGTCGTGTTGCCTGTGCATTCTCCATTGGCGGCAAAGGGTACGTCGTGGGCGGCCTGTTTGGATCCTCCAGTATCAGGGACGACCTATGGGAGTACGACCCCATCTCGGACTCCTGGACCCAGAGGACAGGTCTTCCCGGACCACCTCGGTATGGATCCACTGCATTCGTTCAGAATGGGATCGGCTATGTCCTCGGCGGAGGCACAGGTGGCGGGGACGGCCCCTTCATTTCCGAACTATGGGCCTATGACCCTGTAACGGATGAATGGTCCCCCCGCGCTCCTATTCCCGATCAAGGCCGGGTTGGAGCCTCATCATTCACCGCGAACAACACATGCTACGTGTTTGGCGGTCGGCAGGAGGATCAGTCCATGTCCAATGAGCTCTGGGCTTATTACCCGGGCACGAACTCGTGGGAGATGCGGGAGCCTCTACCAGCTGATGGCCGCCATTATGCACGGGCATACTCCGTGTTGGGTCGCGGAGTGATCCTATCCGGGCAGAACGGCACTGGCTCGTTATCGGATGGATGGGTCTATTCACCTTGGTCGGACAGTTGGTTGCCAATAGAGGACTATCCCGGTGATGGAGGCTGGAGCGGCGCTCAGTTCGCGCTGAATGAACGGATCTTCGCAGGGCTGGGGCAGACCAGCGGCTCCTCCTTTATCGATCTATGGGAACTGAAGGAAATTCCGATCGGTGTTTCGGAGAACCATACGCCGTATGAGCTCGAGGTGTATCCAACAGTGTTAGCTGGCGGTGGATCAGTGACTATTCGATGTACTTTCTCCAAGAACCAAGACATCGCGATGATGCTCACCGACACACAAGGTCGGCGTGTGGCCTTCCCGCTCAGATCGTTCGACCAGAACACTTTCCAGCTTCCTGCCGTGACACCAGGGACCTATCTACTGATAATCTCCATCGACGGATATTCCACTCGAAGCCAAAAGATCCTGGTCATTCCCTGATGACCTCAATACATGGTGAACCGATGTGCGAACTGAACACGCCCGTACATTCGCCGTCAAGCAACTGATCAAGATCACTCGTGAGCGCCGTGTTGAAGAAGATCGCAAAACCTGCCTACCGTGCATTGAACGGTCTGTTAGGAAAGGTCCGCGCAGCCCAGAGCCGGGCTATTCCCAAGGTCGAGCTCCAGCAAAGGCACCTTCGCAGCTTGAAGGTGGTTGCTGACAGGACCGCATTCCTGGAAGCGATGCCCAAAGGCGGAGTCGTTGCGGAGGCAGGTGTTGATCATGGCGATTTCTCGGCCCGGATCCTGTCCATTACGCGGCCGGAAAGGCTCCACCTGATCGACATGTGGTCCAGCGCCCGTTATCACGGCGGCTTGGAGAAGATCGTACGGGACAAGTTCGCAGCAGAGATATCAGCTGGACAGGTGAAGATCGATCTTGGTCTTTCAACGGCAATCAAGATTAGCATCAATTATTAACG
>JBEICT010000002.1:0-40750 GCA_040383865.1 Flavobacteriales bacterium
AGGAACTGATGGCAACAACAGCAGTCGTGGTGAACGCAGCGCATCCGCCGGTAGCTGCTACCGTATAGGTCACCGTGTAGTTACCGGCAGTGCTCGAAGAAGGCGTGATCGCGCCCGAGGAAGCATTGATCGAGAGACCAGCAGGGCTTGCCGTGTAGCTACCTCCTGCGGTTCCCGTGCGGTTCACGGACACAACACCGGCCGTGGTGCAGAACGGCGAACCAGCGTAGGCGATGGTCGCGGCCGGTTGAGCAGCGATGGTGACACTTGCGGTCGTGCTGAACGCAGCGCAGCCACCGGCAGCGGCCACCGTGTAAGTCACGGTGTAGGTGCCCGGAGTGCTGGTCGAGGGTGTGATGTTGCCGTTGAAGGTATTCAGCGTAAGACCTGCGGGTGAAGCGCTATAGGAGCCCCCGGTGGTGCCGGTACGTGTAACGCTCACCGCAGCGACCGATACACAGAACGGAGATCCGGCGTATTGGATCGTGGCTGATGCGGCCGTGCCCACGGATACGGTCAAGGACTGCTGCGCACTTCCACAACCGTTGCTCACTACGATCGTGTAGGAACCTGCAGCAGCAGAGGTCGCCGACGCGATGGAAGGGTTCTGTGCGGTGGATGAGAATCCGTTGGGTCCGCTCCAGGCATAGGTCAGTGTCCCGGTCCCGGTGGCCGTAACACCCAGTTGCAGCGGCTGGCCTGCGCACACAGCGCCTGCGCCAGAAACGCTGGAGATGACCGGTGCGGGAATAGGCGTGCCCGCACATTGACAGGCAGCCGTCCACACATCGTTCACCGTGCAGGCATTGTTGTCGTTACAGGCCGTGCCAGGCATCGCGGTACCGCCGTTCACACCAAGGCAGTCCACTGTTGCACCGGCCGTGCTGGCACCAATGGCACCCAGCGACAGATCGTAGTAGCTACCACTGGCAGTGGTCTCCAGCTTCACGGCACGCACCATGTACTCGCGGCCCGTGATGAACGGGATGGCCGGGTTCACATAACCCGTACCAACAACTGGGGTAGTGGTCAGTCGTGTGATGGAGCCCGTGGTGGCGTCGAACTGATACAGGTGATATCCCGTCACGCTCTCGGCGGAGGCAGTCCAGCTGAACGATGCCACACCTGAAGCATTGGAGACAACGAGGTTGGCGGGAGGTGCCACCATCCTCATTCGCAGGCTGGGGTCGCCCATGAGCCCGAGGTGTGAGCGACCGATGCTGCCTTGCCAACCCTCAGTGAGCGGAGTGTAGAGGGCGGAGTTGTTCATGGTGACCAGCACACTGTATCCGATCGGATCGCCCATGCCCATGTGATGGAAGTACCATGCCGGGATACCCGCCCAGCAGTTGGTGAGCGCCTGGCCACTGGCCAAGGGGGCGCGCAGGAAATTATTTCGGTTGTCCCAATCACCATAGTAGCTGCCCATGGCCATGTTGAACACACCGCTCATCGAGGTCGTGGCATAGTTCTGCGTAGTACCAACGTTCGCGGCGCCATTGAAGGTGAGCACGCCACCATCCACGGCCTGCGTTCCACCACCGGACGAGTAGGTCCAGAGGTAGCTCTGGTTGTTCACCAAGCTGTAGAACGGCGTACCGTTCTGGTTGGCATTGGTGATGTTGGCGGGTCCCACGAGCGGTGCCATGGAACGCCAGCCGCAGCCCGCGATGGGGTTGCCCACCCACTGCAGGTTATCGAACACGAGGCCTCGCTGCTGCGGGTTCCATTGCTTCACCTTGAAGTTATGGGCCTTGTTCAGGTAGTTGCGGACCAGCGTCACCTCCGATTGACCAAAGGCAGGCATATCGAAAAGGTCGACCCGTCCCACCTGTAGCTCCACCGTGCTTGGGAACGTTCCCTGGTCGAACTTGCCATCACCGGGAACATTGCGGTTCTCCACGCGCTGTGAGGCACTGTTGTTAACCGAAGCATCCGTCCATGTACCATCGATGTCACCGTAGTAGCCATCACAAGGCCATGCACCCGTGTGCTCGCTATGGCCATCGGGGGCCACATTACCGGAGTAGGGAACAGGAACGTGACCAACGATGTAGATGGCCTTGACGTTGGTGGGATCACTGTTGTAATGCCCGGCTACAATGCTCTTGATGTTGGCAGCGGTGGCCGTGCGGCTCACATCGCTGCGCAGTACGATCCAGCCATCGCTACGCAGATCGGTCATCAACTGTTGAAGTTCCGCGGTCAATTGGGGTGCAAGCGTATTGTCGACCAGCAGGATCAATTTGCCGCGTTGATCGACCGGGGCCACTTCAATGCCGGTGCTGATATATCCCTGACCAGTAACCCCGTTCGAGACACGGACCACGCGGTACTCGTAATTGACACCGACCACCACGCTATTGTCCACGTACTGTGTTGCCGAAGCCGCAGGTGTGGCGATCGCGCTGCCCCAGGATGTCCCGGTCTTCAGCTTGCGAAAGATGGTGATCGAGGTGGTGCTCGCCATCGTCGGCCATGAAATGGTGATGGAGGCCGGTGTCGATTGAACGGACGCCGAAAGCTGCACAGCGGCTCTTTGTGACGCGGTCTGGCCGAGAACGGCAAGATGCGCCAACAGGGCGAACAGAACAAGGATGTTACGTACCATGGCAGATGCGTGTTGGAGGACGATCGCCCTTCCATCGCGCTCCCTGCCTTTCAGCTGGTCCTAACGCAAGGCAGTTGCATTCGGGCCGGGACCTGCGATGAGCAGGCAGGCCCTTTTACCGCAGGAACAGCCGGAATGGTTACAACTCGGGTATGGCCACCCCATACCAACCCAATACCTCACAAGGACCGTCACCTACAAACGGACGACGCTTACGCGCGCGATCGAGCGTCCATCCACATCGATCAACGTGATGGAGTAGGTGCCTTGAGGCAGCCCGGACAGATCGATCACCGGTGAATAGGCGCGACGATCGACCAACGCGCCACGTGGATCATGGATGGTGACCATACGAGCTTCCCGGATATCCGGCACCAAGCGCACCACGCCAGAGGACGGATTGGGAATGGCACGGACCTGCACGTCCAGCGAGCGGTCATGGATGCCCACATCATCGCAGGCGTTACCCACACCATCGTCATCATCATCCGCTTGGTCGGCATTGAACACCCATGGGCAGTTATCGCATGGGTCGCCCACCCCGTCGACGTCAAAATCACTTTGGGCCGTGTTGGGTACCGAAACGCAGTTGTCGTTACAGTCCAGCACCTGATCCCCATCCAGATCGGGGTTCGGGGTAATACCCGTTGTACCGCCGGCACATGTTCCACAGTCATCGATGAAGGCCGCGCCGTTGACAA
Source organism: Flavobacteriales bacterium (assembly GCA_040383865.1). GTDB lineage: Bacteria > Bacteroidota > Bacteroidia > Flavobacteriales_F > PHOS-HE28 > PHOS-HE28. The sequence continues at coordinate 3,313 of JBEICT010000002.1, forward strand.
CACCAGCGCAATCCATGGGAAGACCGCTGCAGATGCATGAGCTGTTCCAGGTATCGTTCACGGTGTTCGCATTGCCATCATCGCAAGGTGTTCCTGGCAGGGCCAGGCCTCCGGGAACGCCTGCACAATCCAAGGGCTCACCAGCGCACTGGCAATTGCCCATCCACAGATCATTGCCAGTGGATGCGTTCCCATCGTCGCAGGGGGTTCCAGGCAGCGCCTGCCCCCCGGGCACACCTGCACAATCGATCACCTGACCCGCGCACGTGCAGGAGGCTGTCCATTGGTCGTTGTCGGTGGATGCATTGCTATCGTCACATGGCGTTCCAGGGAGAGCAGTGCCGCCCACGGCTCCGAGGCAGTCAATGGGTACGCCCGCACATACGCAATCGGTGGTCCATTGATCATTGCCGGTACCGGGGTCGCCATCATTACATGCCGCACCCGGTAGAGCAGTGCCCCCTGACACACCCAGGCAATCGATCACTTGGCCCGCACAACCGCAGGTCAGTTCCCACAGGTCGTTCCCGGTCGCTGGATCGCCGTCGTCACAGGGTGTGCCCGGCAATGCTGCACCGCCGGGGACACCCAGGCAATCCAAGGGAAGTCCGGCACAAATACAATTCGCCGTCCACTGGTCATTGCCCGTGGCGGCATTGCCGTCATCGCATGGCGCACCGGGCAAGGCCCCTCCGCCTGGCAGACCGACACAATCGATGGGAAGGCCGCTGCATATGCAATCCGAGCCCCAGGTATCATTCCCGGTGGACGCGTTGCCATCGTCGCATGGTGAACCAGGCACTGCAGCACCGCCCGCCGCACCAGCACAATCAAGCGGCAGACCGGCGCAGGTGCAATCAACGCTCCATACATCGTTGCCGGTAGCGCTATTCCCGTCGTCGCAGGCAGTGCCCGGCAAGGCCGTCCCTCCGATCACACCCAGACAGTCCACGACCTCGCCCGAGCAGGCACAATCACTGCCCCAGATATCGTTCACGGTATTGGAAAGACCATCATCGCACGGTGAACCGGGCAAGGCAGCACCTCCGGGTACACCGATGCAATCTAACGGGAGGCCAACGCAGGTGCAGTCCGCCTGCCAGGTATCCGCACCGGTGGTGGGATCACCATCATTACAAGGCGAACCAGGCCATGATGCTCCGTCGGGCACACCAGCGCAATCCACAGGTACGCCGGCACATGCACAATCAACACCCCAACTGTCATTCCCAGTCTGGGGGTCACCATCATCACACGGAGCACCGGGTAATGCGGTTCCACCGGGAACACCGTCACAATCCAAGGGCAGGCCAATGCACGTGCAGGCCGCTGTCCACAGGTCATTTCCGGTCAAGGGGTCGCCATCATCGCAAGGCGTACCCGGCAAGGCACCGCCGAACTCAACCCCAAGGCAATCGTCATTGGTCGGCACTCCTTCGCAGCTACAATCCGACGTCCACACATCATTCACCGTGAGGGCGAGGCCATCATCACAGGATGTGCCCACCAGTGCAGGCCCGCCGGGAATGCCCAGGCAATCCAGCGGGAGACCTGTACAAGAGCAATCCTGTTGGTATGTATCATTCCCGGTCAATGGGTCATTGTCATCACAGGGGCTTCCCGGCCCGGCCGACCCACCGGGAACTCCCGCACAATCGATCGGCTGGCCTGCACATGTACAATTGATCGTCCATTGGTCGTTCCCCGTGGTCGCATCGCCGTCATCGCATGGAGTGCCGGGCAACGCACCTCCACCGACCACACCGAGGCAATCCATGGGAGGTGCCGCATGGGTGATGCACAAACGCGCAGCACGGGCCTGGCTCTGGTCCCAGCTCCAGGCCGAGCGTCGGCCTTCACCCTCAATAAGCACCACCATGGCGTTGCCTGGCGACCATCCTGGCCTGTTCACCACTTCACCTATGGCGGTGGAAATATCGCTGGTACGTTGTGCCACTCCATTGGCATTGGTCACCGTCCAGGAAGGTGGCGCCCATGGCACGGACGATGTCGTGGCACGCGACGAAAGGTCGAAAGGCGCAAAGCCGAGGGGTTGCGCATTATCCGAGGCTTGCAACGCGACATTCAGGGAACTGGGCGATAAGTTCCCCGTACCCCTTGCCGTGAACTGAACATAGGCCTGAAGGATGGGGGCATCACGCGGCACCGCGATGTTACCGAACCGCAGCGCCACCACCTGGTTGCCTCGCCAGGGCGTCGGCTCACCATCGAACACCAGGTCCAGCGAACCGGTGTTGTTGTAAACGTTGCCGTTCTCCGCTTCCTCTCCATCGGGGTTGCCGCCCACGGAAGTCAGCGTGTAACAGGTGGAGGCGACCACACAGTCGTTATTACCGCCACAAACTCCGCACAGGTCCACCACGGCCCCACCGCCCGGAACACCGTTGCAATCAATGGGCAGGCCCACACATTGGCAGGAGTTGTTCCATGTATCGTTGCCTGTGTTCGGATCACCATCATTGCAAGGTGCTCCCGGCAATGCCGAACCGAAAGGGGTTCCCTGACAATCGACCGGTGTTCCCGCACATGAGCAATCCAAGCTCCAGGTATCGTTGATGGTAAGCGAGTTCCCGTCGCTGCATGGTGTGCCAGGCAGTGCTCCTCCACCCGCAACACCAAGGCAGTCAAAAGGGGCACCAACGCATTGGCAGCTGGTGTTCCACGTGTCGTTGCCCGTGTTGGCATTGCCATCATTGCATGGCGAGCCGGGCACCGCCGCCCCACCCGTAACGCCCAGGCAATCGACCAATTGGCCAGTGCAGGCACAATTGGTACCGACCACATCATTGATCGTGTTCGGGTTACCGTCGTTACAGGCCGACCCTGGCTCCGGATTCCCACAACCGCATGCACCTGGTGCGGTCTTGTTCGGATCCGTTGGGCACCCATCCGCCACGTTGCATACACCATCCCCATCGGAGTCCGGCAAAGGCGTGAACACGCAGGACCCACCCGCACATCCATCCGAGGTACAAGGGTTGTTATCGTTGCACGGGAGCGGCACACCCACACATTGGCACGAGGCGTTCCACGTATCGTTCACCGTGCAGGCGTTGCCATCGTTGCAAGCCGTACCGGGTGCTGCCGGGCCGCTTGGTACACCCAGGCAATCCGTGGCCACAGGGGTGATCACGACCTGACCGAAGGCACCCAGGCTGAGATTGAAGTAACTGCCGCTGTACGAGACCTGTAATTTCAGGGCACGCACCATGTAGCGGACCGTGCCGGAAAGGCCGCTGGTGTTGTCCGTGAAGCTGGTGCCGGTCACCGCTGTGCTCGTGCGTCGTTCCCAGGTCTGGGTCGCCGTGTTGAAGCGATAGACATGATAACCGGCCAGTCCTGCCTCAGGTGATGCGGTCCAGGTCACCGTTGTGTTCTGGCCTGTAGGACTGGTGGCCTGCACGTTCGTAGCAGGGGCCACCACGTGCATGCGCAACGTGGGATCGCCGAGCAACGAAACGTGGATACGACCTGCCTGCGGGTTGGCCGGCTCATAATGGCCGTTGCCATTGTTCTGGGTAAGCCTGGTGGAATAGCCGATGGTCTCCCCCAGCCCCATGTGGTGGAAGAACCAGTTCGGATAACCCGCCCAGAAATTGGCCAGGATGGTGCCTGAACCCAGGGCGGCACGGAGGAAGTTGTCCTGGAAATCCCAATCGCCGAAATAGCTACCCAGCAGTACCGTAAAGATGCCGCGTGTATAGGTCGATGCGAATTGCGCTGTGCTGCCGACCCCGTTGGCATTCGTCCACCATCCACCACCACAACCGTAACTCCAGAGGTGGCTCTGTGTGGACATGGATGTGAAGTAGTCCCCGGCCAACACATTGTTCGGATGCACCAAAGGGCCGAAACCCCGCCAACCGTTCTGTGAGAACGCATCGGCCATGCCGGTGAAATTGTCATCGATCACAGCCCTATCCTGTGCGGTGATCTGCTTCACCTTCCACTGATGCAGCTTGGTCAGGTAATTGGCCGTCAAGGTGGTCTCGTCCTGGCTGAACGCCGGCATGTTGAAGAAATCAACGCGGCCTACCGCCAGTTCCACAGAGCTGGGGATCACCGACTGATCGAACTTGCCGTCACCGGGCACATTGTGGTTCCTGGTCCATTGGGCCGTGGCACTGTTCACCGAATTATCGGTCCAGGTCCCGTTCATTTCGCCGTAGTACACATCGGCCACCCATGCACCGTAGTGCTCACCATGGCCATCGGGAGCCAGGTTGCCCGACATAGGCACGGGAACATGGCCAACGATGAATACCGAGTTCACCTTGGTGGGGTCGGCGTTGTACGCGTTCACTACCAACGCCTTCACACTGGTCACAGGCGCCGTTCGGCTGACGTCATGACGTATTACGCGCCAACCGTCGCCTTCCAGATCGCTTTGCAGCTGCGCCAATTGGGTGGCAAGCGAGGTCGTGAACGTATTGTCCACCAACAGCACCATCTTGCCTCGGTCCTCCACCATGTCCACTGCGATCCCGGCGTTCACATAACCTTGACCACTCCCCAGGTTCGAGGTGGTACGCACCACCTTGTACTCATAGGAAGTATTGACGCTGACGGAATTGTCCACGAACTGAGCGGCCGTTGAGGTCGCCGTACCGATCGCTGTTCCCCAGCTCGTTCCGCCCTTCAACTTTCTGAAAATGGTGAACCCCGTCGTGTTGGCGTGCGGTGCCCAATTCAGGGTGATCCGCGCAGGGTTGGACTGCACGGTGGCCCAGAGCTGAACGGACCGGTTCTGGCCCAAGGTCTGTGCCATGGCAAATGCCGCCAGCAGCCAGAACAGCAGTGTGGCAATGGGCCTTGAATGTTTAAGCATGTGCAAAAGGATCGCAAATATAACCCCCCCCCGCGCGCGGGAGACCGACCTGCTGGAACATGGGACGGCGACAGATCGTTCGATAAGAGCGACGTATTACCATTCATGATCGACCACCCTTTCTACGTGGTTACCTTCGCAACGGTTCCGATGAAGCAAACCTTCGACCGGACGATGGCGTAGAAATGGCGGTTGAATAGCCCGGAGCGTGTACGCACCCTCTCAGTTCCCGACCCGGAAAAGGTTGAAGAACAGGGATTTGGCTTTATGACCTGATCGACTAAAAAAGGACATGAACAAGGATCGGATGGGATCGATGAACCTATTGGAGCTGATCGCAGCTTCTTTCAAGCACAGACCTACCGCAACGGCCATTATCTCCGAGGAAAAAGTCCTCACTTATGCCAGGCTCCATGAACACATGGACCGGATGGCCAGCGTCTTGGCCAAGCATCTGGTGTCGTCCGGTAGTACGGTCGGTCTCTGCCTTGACCGCTCTCCCGAGCTCATCATTGCCGTGCTAGGCATTGTGAAGACCGGCTCTGCCTATGTGCCCATCGACCCCACGTACCCAGCCGAACGCATCGCAGGGATGCTAGAGGACGCCAAGCCGCCGGTGGTCATCACCAACAAGGTGAACCAACACCTCTTCAATGGCACGCAGGCCAAAGTGATCCTCATCGAAGACATTGACCTGGACAACGGTCCGAACTTCGAAGGCGCCTGCCCCGCCACGGCGGAGGAGCTGCTCTACGTGCTCTTCACCAGCGGCAGCACCGGCCGACCCAAGGGCGTGGCCATGCACCATGCGCCGCTCACCAACCTGATCCAGTGGCAGCTGCGCACCAGCGTGTGCCGAGAGGCAGATCGCACGCTCCAATTCGCGCCCATCAGCTTCGATGTGAGCTTCCAGGAGATCTTCACCACGTTCGCCCAGGGCGGCACGCTGGTATTGATCACCGATGAGGACCGCCTGAACAGCACCCAGCTCCTGCGGAAGATCATTGCCCAGAAGATCAACCGGATCATCGTGCCCTTCGTGGCGCTGCAATACCTCGCGGAAGCGGTGGAGCGCACCGGCGAAGTGCCGTCCACGCTGAAGGAGGTCTTCACCAGCGGCGAGCAGCTGAAGATCACACCTGCCATCGCAAACCTCTTTAAGCAACTCCCCGGCTGCCGCTTCTGCAACCAGTACGGACCCACCGAAGGGCACGTGGTGAGCGAGCTCGAGTTGAAAGGCGATCCGAGCACGTGGCCTGCCTTGCCCAACATCGGAAGCGCCATCGATCACGTGAAGCTTTACGTGCTCGATGAGCAAATGAAGCCGGTGCCGCAAGGTGAAGAAGGCGAACTCTACCTCGGTGGTGCCTGCGTGGCCAAGGGCTACATCGGTCGTGACGACCTCACTGCCGAGCGTTTCCTCGTGGATCCGTTCATTCCCGGTGGTCGGCTGTACAAGACCGGCGACCGCGCCGCGGAATTGTCCAACGGCGAGATCGACTACAAGGGCCGCATCGATGGCCAGGTGAAAGTGCGCGGATACCGGATCGAGCTGGGCGAAGTGGAAGTGGCCATGGAGAAGCATCCCGCGGTGGAGCAAGCCGTGGCCAACGTGCGCGAAGACCGTCCAGGATTGAAGCGCCTGATCGGCTACTACGTCGCGAAAAGCGAACTGAGCACCAACGAGCTGCGCAAGCACCTCGCCTCCCTCCTGCCCGACTACATGCAGCCTTCCGCCTTTGTGGCCGTGAAGGAACTACCGCGCACGCCGAGCGGCAAGATCGATCGCAAGGCACTGCCTGCGCCGGATGTGAAACGACCAGACCTGGATGTGGCCTACGCCGCTCCTTCGACCGGCGCTCAAAAGACCCTCGCCAATGTGTGGGCCGATCTGCTCGGCATCGACCGTGTGGGCATCGACGACAACTTCTTCGATCTAGGGGGCAACTCGCTACTGAGCATCCAAGCAGTGGCACAGTTGGAAGGCCACGGCCTGAAGCTGCCGATCGTGAAGCTCTATCAGCACCCGACCGTACGCGCTTGTGCCGCATACCTGGAAGGAGATGCAGGCGCCATCGCTCCATCGGAAATGGCCAAGGCTCGCAAGACCGCCACAGGTGGTTCCAAAAAGGGTGACGTCGCCATCATCGGCATGAGCGGTCGTTTCCCGGGTGCGGAGAATGTGGAGCAGCTGTGGAAGAACCTGCTCGACAAAAAGAACAGCATCAGCACATGGACCGCGGACGAGCTCGACCCGAGCATCCCTGCGGAGCTGCGCAACGACCCCGACTATGTGAAGGCCCGCGGTGTGATCACCGATGCGGACAAGTTCGACCATGCCTTCTTCGGCGTGAACCCGAAAGTGGCCGCGTTGATGGATCCGCAGCAACGCGTGTTCCTGGAAACGGCCTGGGCCGCCTTGGAGGATGCCGCGTACGATCCCGCACAGTTCGCTGGGCTCATCGGTGTCTATGCCGGCATGGGCAACAACACCTACTTCACACGCAACGTCATCGGTCATCCTGAGCTGATCGAGCAGGTCGGCGACTTCGCGGTGATGACCGCCAACGAGAAGGACTACATCGCCACACGCCTCGCCTTCGAGTTCGACCTTCGTGGTCCGGCGTTAAGCATCCATACCGCGTGCAGTACCTCGTTGGTGGCGATCGCACAAGCGTTCAAGGCGCTGTGCGATGGGGAATGCGACATGGCGCTGGCCGGTGGCATCGCGCTCACCGTTCCCTTCAACAGCGGCATCGTGTACAACGAAGGTGGCATGTACAGCCCCGACGGCAGCACGCGCACCTTCGACGCCAATGGTAAAGGCACGAGCTTCAGCGATGGTACAGGCATCATCGTACTGAAACGTCTCGAAGATGCCATCCGTGACAACGACCAGATCTACGCCACCATCAAAGGCGCCGCGCTGAACAACGACGGCAGCGACAAAGCGAGCTTCACCGCACCCAGCGTGCGTGGCCAGGCGGAGGTGATCGCCATGGCACAGGCCGATGCGGGTGTGAGCCCGAACGAGATCACCTACGTGGAGACGCACGGCACCGCCACCCCGCTCGGTGATCCGATCGAGGTGGAGGCACTGACGCTCGCCTTCGGCGGCAAGACCAATGGCCACCACTGCGTGATCGGCTCCATCAAGAGCAACATCGGACACTTGACCCCGGCCGCTGGTGCAGCGGGAGTGATCAAGACCGCGCTCGCCCTTCGGGAGGAAGTGATCCCTTCCAACGTTGGTTTCGAAACGCCGAACCCGGCCATCGACTTCGCCAATTCACCTTTCCGCGTGGCGAACGAGAACATCGCTTGGCCGCGCACCGGAACTCCGCGCATCGCAGGCGTTTCCTCCTTCGGTGTGGGCGGAACGAACGCGCATGTGATCCTCGGGGAGCCGCCAGTGGCCAAGGCTTCGAGCGCTTCACGTAGCAAACAGCTCTTCCTGCTCAGCGCGAAGAGCAAGACGAGCCTCGATGCCATGACGGACAACCTCCGCAACTGGCTCGCAACGCATCCGAAGTCGTCCCTTGCCGATGCGGCCTACACGCTGCAAGTCGGACGTCGACACTTCAAGCACCGCCGATTGATCGTGGGTGGAAGTCATGGCGAGATGATGGAAGCCATCGCCAACAAGGACGCCGCAGCGATCGGTACACGCGAGCTGCATGAGGCCGCACCTGGGGTGGTGTTCATGTTCCCCGGACAAGGTTCGCAGTACGTGAACATGGGTCGGGATCTCTGCGAGTGCGAACCCGTCTTCAAGCAACACTTCGATCAGTGCTGTGACCTGTTCAGCAAGGAATTCGGGACTTCACTGCGCGACATCATCTTCCCGAAAGCAGGTGAAGAAGAGAAGGCCGCCGAACAACTGAAACAGACCATCTACACACAGGCCTCCTTGTTCACGATGCACTACAGCCTCGCCAAGCTGTGGATGCATTGGGGCATCACGCCGGACGCGATGATGGGCCACAGCATCGGTGAGTTCGCTGCCGCCTGCCTCGCCGGTGTGTTCTCCCTGGAGGACGCCGTGAAACTGGTGGCCAACCGCGGCCGCATGATGCAGGACCTGCCCGGCGGCAGCATGCTCAGCGTGCGCGCGGCGGAAGCGGATGTGGTCAAGAAGTTGCCCGCCGGATGCAGCATCGCCGCGAACAACGGTCCGCAATTGTGCGTGGCCAGCGGTCCGCACGAGGCGATCGCGAAGCTGCAGGCCGAGTTGGAGAAGGACGGCATCACCTGCAAGCTGTTGGTGACCAGCCACGCCTTCCACAGCCCCATGATGGACGCCATCGTGGAGCCCTATCGCAAGTTGGTGGAAAGCGTGAAGCTGAGCGCGCCGCGCATCCCCATCGTGAGCACGGTGACCGCCGAATGGCTGAAGGACGACGAGGCCACTTCGCCGAAGTATTGGAGCGATCACCTGCGAGCCACCGTGCGTTTCGCGCAGGCCGTGAAATTCGCGTGGAGCGATGCTGACCGCGTGATGCTGGAAGTTGGTCCGCGTACCACCGCTACAACGCTGGCCCGCCAGCAGAGCACGGACAACAAGAAACAAGCAGCGGTGCCCTCGTTGGGCGATTCCGCAGGAAACGGCAATGAGCTGACGCAACTGCTGAAAGCCGTTGGTGGCCTGTGGCAGACCGGCGTGCTCATCGACTGGAGCAAGTTCTACGAGGCAGAGACGCGTCATCGCATCTCATTGCCCACTTACGCGTTCGAGCGCATCCGTCACTGGGTGGATCCCGTGGCGATGGTGGCCGATGGTGGTCGAGCCGTGGCCAGCACAACGATCGAGGCCCCCGTACCGAACAGCGGCGATGCCCTTCTCACCCCCAAGGAAGCCCTCGTCGCGCAGATCAAGCAGCTGCTGGAAGAGAGCTCCGGTCTGGAACTGGCTGAGGTGAGCAATGAGGAGACCTTCCTGGAAATGGGCCTCGACTCGCTGTTCCTGACGCAGGTCGCGACCTCGCTCAGCAAGAAGTTCGGCGTGAAGATCTCGTTCCGTCAATTGAACGAAGAGCTGCCCAACCTGGACAAGCTGGCGGACCATATCCTGCCGCATTGGACCAACGCAGGGGCTGTTGCAAGTTCAGGCGCCAAGAGCGACACGGCTGCTGCATCCGCACCTGCGATCAATGCCCTCGAGGACGCCCCGGAGCTCAAAAAGGTCTTCGGCGCCCAGGCACGGATCGTGAAGGAGAAGGTGGACGACATGACGCCGCAGCAACGTGCGTGGTTCGACGCCTTTTTAAAGCGCTACGTGGCCAAGACCGCCAAGAGCAAGGCCTTCACGCAGGAGAACCGCAAGCCAATGGCCGATCCGCGCGTGGTCACCGGTTTCAAGCCGCAAACGAAGGAACTCATCTACCAGGTCGTGGTGGACAAGAGCAGCGGTTGCCACCTGTGGGACATCGACGGCAACGAGTACGTGGACATCCTCAGCGGCTTCGGCAGCTCGATGTTCGGCTACATGCCCGATTTCATCAAGGAAGCCTGCCACAAGCAGATCGATACCAGCGTGGAGATCGGACCGATGCACCCGCTCGCCGCTGAAGTGTCAAAGCTCTTGTGCGAACTCACCGGTGCCGAACGCGCTGCGGTCTGCAACACGGGGTCTGAGGCAGTTCTCGGCGCTATGCGGATGGCCCGCACGGTCACCGGCCGTAGCCTGATCATTTCCTTCAGTGGAAGCTACCACGGCATCAACGACGAGGTGATCATCCGCGGCAGCAAGAGCAAGAAAAGCTACCCTGGCGCGCCCGGCATCATGCCCGAGGCCGTGCAGAACATGCTGGTGCTCGACTACGGTACACCGGAAAGTCTCGAGATCATCAAGCAACGTTGCCATGAGGCCGCAGCGATCCTGGTGGAACCAGTGCAAAGCCGCCGCATGGAGTTCCGTCCGGTGGACTTCCTCCGCGAGGTGCGCCGCATCACGCAGGAGAACGGTACCGCGCTGATCTTCGATGAGGTGATCACCGGCTTCCGCACGCACCCCAACGGCACGCAGGCGCTCTTCGGCATCCAGGCCGACATCGGCACCTATGGCAAGGTGATCGGTGGCGGCATGCCCGTAGGCGCCATGATCGGCAAGAGCGAATGGATGGACGCCCTCGACGGCGGCCACTGGCAGTACGGCGACGACAGCGTGCCGCCTGCCGGTGTCACCTACTTTGCCGGCACCTTCGTGCGACACCCGCTGACGCTGGCCGCCATGAAGGCCGCGCTGGTGTATATGAAGAACGAAGGCCCCGCCTTGCAGGAGCGCCTCAACACCACCACCGAGGACATGGTGGCGCGCGTGAACGGTCTCTTCGACCAGTACCAGCTCCCCTACCGTTGGGTGAACTTCGGCAGCGCGTTCAAGACGAAGTATGACGAGAGCGTCAACTACACCGAGCTCTTCTTCATGCTGATGCGCTACCACGGCGTGCATGTGCTGGATTTCCCGCACTTCATCACCACAGCGCATACAACTGCGGACATCGCGTTCATCATCAGCGCGGTGGAGAAGACCTGCAAGGAGCTGCGCGAAAGCGGCTTCATGCCGGAGCGCACCTACCCCATCCCCGTGGTGAACAGCGTGCTAGGCGGGCATGTGCGAAAGCTGAGCGAGCGTGTGATCAGCGCGATGGAGCCACCGGTACCAGGCGCACGCATGGGACGCACGCCGAAAGGCGAGCCCGCATGGTTCGTGCCCGACCCGAATCGGCAGGGCAAATACCTCATGGTTGAACTGGACGAGAACTGAGCGAGCAGCATGGAGAAGTTCATCCAAGAACCCCGATTCGTCGCTGTTGACTTCAACCCCTTCATCGGGCCAGCGATCGAGCGCACCATCCCCACTACGGAAGCACAGCGCGAGGTGCTCACCGCCTCCGAGATGGGCGTGGATGCCAGCTGCGCGTACAACGAGAGCGTATCCCTGGAACTGAAGGGAGCGCTCGACCAGACCGCACTGGAGCGCGCAATGCACGAACTGGTGAAACGACACGAAGCACTGCGCTCCACGCTCAATGCCAGCGGCACACGCATGCTGGTGACTGACGAAGTGCGCTTTCATCTGCCCGTCATCGACCTTTCCACGCATAACGAGGTCGAGCTCAGCAAGCAGCTCGATGCCATCGCGAGGAAGGACATGACCACGCCCTTCGACCTGCGCCATGGGCCTCTGTTCCGTGCCCAGTTGATCAAGATCGCCAGCGATGCGCACCTGCTACGGCTATGCGGCCACCACGTGGTGTGCGACGGCTGGAGCCTTGGCATCATGATGGCCGAGATCAGCGCGCTGTACAATGCATCGAAGAGCGGTGGCATGCCGAAGCTGCCGGAAGCAAGCACCTTCAGCGAGTACAGCGTCGCCACCATCGACTTCGCGAAAAGCCCCGACCACGCGGTGGTTGAACGTTACTGGCTTGACCTTTACAAGGGACCCCTACCCCGCCTCGACCTCCCCACCGACCGTCCACGGCCGAAGCAGAAGACCTACAAGGGCAACCGCCTCGACCTACAGCTCACGCAGGACCTGGTGCGCGGCCTGAAGGAAGTGGCCACGCGCAGTGGCGCCAGCTTCGTCACCACCTTGATGACCACCTTCGAGGTGCTACTGCACAAGCTCACCGGAGACAGCGACATCGTGGTGGGCCTGCCCGCCGCCGGCCAGAGCGATCTGGGCATGAAGCACCTGGTGGGGCATTGCGTGAACCTGCTCGCTCTTCGCAGCCGCATCGATGAGGAACAATCCTTCATCGAGCATCTGAAGGCACGTCGCACCGGTGTGCTCGATGCCTTCGACAACCAGAAGTACACCTTCGGAACGCTCCTTCGGAAGCTGAACGTGCCACGCGAGCCAGGCCGCATCCCGCTGTGCCCCGTGGTGTTCAACATCGACATGAACATGGACGATGGTGTGGGCTTCGATGGCCTTCAGCATCGCTTCATATCGAACCCACGAGCCTTTGAGAACTTCGAGCTGTTCCTCAACGCCACGGGCAACGAAGGGCACCTCACGCTGGAATGGAGCTACAACACCGACCTATTCGAAGAGGCCACCGTACGCGGCTGGATGGATCAACTGATCGCGCTCATCCAACGCGTCATCGCTCATCCCAACGCACCCATTGTTGAACTCATCGGCGATGGGCCCTTGGGAGCGGAGAAGGTGTCGGTACCGACCGAATGGCAAGGGAAGGCCGTGACCTATCCAAAGAGCAAAGGCGTGAACACCTTGTTCGATGAGGTGGTGGCGCAATACCCCGACCGGACCGCTCTCGTGCAGCGAGACCAGCAGTTGACCTATGCCCAACTGCAGGAACGTGTCCTGGCACTGACCGCATTGCTCAAGGAGAACGGCGTAAAGCCGGGCGACCTGGTAGCGCTCTGCAGCGAACGGAATTTCCGATTGGTGGAAGCACAGCTGGCCATCCTCCGTGCCGGTGCCGCCTTCGTGCCCATCGACCACACCTACCCGGCCGAAAGGATCCACTTGTTGTTCGAGGACACGCGCGCCGAACTGCTGCTCACCGAGAAGGCCCTTGAGAAAGTGCTGCCACCTCATGGGGCACGTGTGATCCTGTTGGACGGCAACGAGATCCCGAAGTCAAGGCTCGCTGACCATGTCCCCATTGAAGGCCCGGAAACAGCGGCCTATATCATGTACACCAGCGGCAGCACGGGTAGGCCGAAAGGTGTCGTGGTACCGCACCGTGGCATCGTCAGGCTGGTGCGCGACCAGAACTACGCACCCTTCGGACCGGACGCGGTCATCACCCAACTGAGCAACGTATCCTTCGATGCCAGCACCTTCGAGCTCTGGGGTGCGTTGTTGAACGGTGGACGACTGGTATTGCAGCCGCAGTCGAAACCGACGTTGGCAGAAGTGACCGAGACCATCGAGCGTTACGGCGTGAACATCATGTTCATCACCACCGGACTGTTCAACGTACTGGTGGATGAACACGTGGACCGTTTAAAGGGCTTAAAGTGTATTCTGACCGGCGGTGAAGTGATGAGCCTGCCGCACATCCGCAAGGCACTGAGCGTGTTGGGCCCCGGCGTGTTGAACAACATCTACGGACCTACCGAGAACACCACGTTCAGTTGCTTCCATCCGATCAATTCGGCAGAGGACATTGGCAAGCAAGTACCCATCGGAAAGCCGATCAACAACACCTTCCTCTATGTCCTCGACGAGCAGCGCAAACCGGTCCCGGTCGGTGCGAAGGGCGAGCTTTACTGCGGTGGCGACGGCGTGGCATTGGGCTATTGGGAACGTCCCGACCTCAATGAAGAGCGCTTCCTGCACGACCCCTTCAGGGGTGGTGACGCACGCATGTACCGGAGCGGTGACCTGGTGAAATGGCTGCCCAACGGCACGCTGGAGTTCCTGGGCCGTGCCGATGACCAGGTGAAGGTCCGTGGTTTCCGTATCGAGCTGGGCGAGATCGAGAACGCCATCAGTGCGTTCACCGGTGTGCGCGACCGGTTGGTCATGGTGCGCCGTGACATGCCCGGTGATCAGCAACTGGTGGCCTACGTCGTTCCGGAAGGGTTCGACCCAACGACAGACCCTGCACAGAGCGAACACTTCCTGGACGGGGTGCGCCAGCATCTGGCATCGGCACTACCCGCCTTCATGATGCCTTCGTTCTTCGTGGCCCTTTCATCGTTCCCACTGAACCCGAACGGCAAAGTGGACAAGAAGCTGCTTCCAAAGCCCGAGCTACGCAGTGCCCACATGCGCGCCCAGTATGTTGCTCCGCGCAACACCGAGGAGGTCGGACTTGCCGAGATCTGGTCCAAGGCGCTCGGCGTGGCTGAGGTCGGCATCCATGATGATTTCTTCGACCTTGGCGGTCATTCCATCATGGGCATCCAGATGCTCGCCCACATCGAGCAGCGCTTCGAGAAGGCCCTGCCGTTGAAAGCCCTCTTCGAAGCACCCACCATCGCGCAGTTCGCTGCGTTGCTTCGTGGCGACACCACGGACAGGAATTGGAAGAACCTTTCGGCCATTCGGCCAGCAGGTTCGGGCATCCCCCTGTTCTGCGTACATGGCGATGAGGCCAGCCACTCCCTGCCCAAGTACCTCGACCCCGACACCCCGTTCTATGCCTTCTTCCACCAAGGTGAGGATGGCAAGGAGATCCGCTATACGTCCGTGGAATCGATCGCGAAGCACTTCATCTCTGAACTGAAGCAAGCACGGCCAGCGGGGCCTTACCTGCTCTGCGGATATTCGTTCGGTGGCATTGTGGCCTACGAAATGGCGCAGCAGCTTATCGCCATGGGCGACGAGGTGCCATTGGTGGTGGTTTTCGACACCTACGCACCGGCCATGCACGGCAAAGCGATCGAAAGCGACCTGAAGTTCTACGACCCACTGAAGAAGCGCATCATGCGTGGCCTGGTATCGCAGTATTTGCGCAATGGCGGCACGGTGCCCACACGTCTGCGGAACTTCCACATCATCGACACCTACGACCGAGCCGCGATGGCTTATGCTCCGAAGCCCTTCAAAGGCCGGTTGGCCGTGTTCAAGGCCGAACATTCGTGGGGGCCGAACGAGATGGGTTGGAACGAACTGGCCGCGAACGATGTCGATATACATGTGCTTCCCGGCGACCACTACACCATGATCGAAGAGCCGCAGGTACAGGCCCTGGCCCGCGAACTTTCGGAATGCATCCGGAGCACCGTGGGGAAGGCTGAAACGGTTCACCACTGAAAGGTCCGACCATGATGGAACGGCGTTCAGCGAAGGCCATATCCCTTCCGTCGACACCAGGTTGACCGTTTCTGAACACCCGGATAGCTTGTGGCCCGATCCATTCGAATGCCACACCGGACCAGACCCCGCTGGAAGAACCTCAGACCATTGCGTCCAGAGGGTACCGGCCCTGCGTTGGTCTGTGTGCATGGCGATGAAGCGAACGAACTGCTTCCGAAACACCTGGACCATGAGCGTCCGTTCTACGCCTTCATTCATCAAGGAAAGGACCGCAAAAAGCTTCATCTCCAACAAGTGGAGGACATTGCGGCCCACTATCTCCAGGAGCTTTTGGCGGCCAGGCCGCACGGGGAATACGTTCTGTGCGGGTATTCCTTCGGGGGCATCATTGCCTTTGAAATGGCACAGCAACTGCGGTCCATGGGACGCGAAGTGCCGCTCTTGGCGCTTATCGATGCCTATGCGCCCGACCTCCATGTACAGGCATTGGAAAGTGACCATAGCTGGCGCTCGAACCTGAAGCATGGACTGATGCTGAAGGTAACGGCACCCTTCATCCGTTTGAACCGCCCCATGCCGGCCAAGCTCCATCACCATCATATCATCGGCACTTACGACAAGGCCATCCGCTCCTATAAGCCACGGCCTTACGATGGTCAGGTGATGATCCTGAAGGCAAATGACGCCTGGGGACCCGATGACCTGGGTTGGACCATACACTCCAAACAACTACTGGACCTTCAGCAGGTACCAGGGGACCATTATTCCGTGATCAAGGAGCCGCACGTCGCCGAACTGGCGTTCCACATCGAGGAACGCCTGGCTCGAATTGCGACCACCTGTTAGTTATCCTTACTTCGCAGCGCATGGAAGGGCGGCGCTTGACCTTATACTGTAGTGATACCGAAGTTGCACGCTGGTCCTCCCCGGCAGCGGTCCATGCAAGCCCGGAACACGTGCAATTGTGGTTCGCCGAACTGAGCGACCACCTGGCCCAACTGGACCAACTGCGTGAACTGCTCGACAAGGAGGAGGTGGCCCGTGCGGAACGGTTCCGGTTCGAACATGACCGCCAGCGCTTCATCATTGGCCATGGACTTCTCCGGCAAGTGCTTGCACAGCGTTTGAACGCACGACCAAGTGATATCCGCTTCTCCAGGGGGGCTCATGGCAAACCGTACATCCCGGAGGCCGGGTTCCACTTCAATTTCAGCGACACCAAGGATGCCATCCTCATCGCCGTTTGCCATGGAGCCGAGTTGGGCGTGGATGTGGAGACCATGGCGCGCACCGTGGACCACATGGCCGTTGGCGAACACTATTTCACACCGGAAGAGGTGGCGGACATCCATGATACTTCAGACCCCAAGCGACGCTTCCTGGAACTTTGGACGCGAAAAGAAGCGGTGCTGAAGGCCAGCGGGGTGGGCATCATGGACGACCTGAAAGTGCTGCGTGTGAACACGCCTGAACAGATCGTGGAACCGGCCCATGAGCAGTTCCGGCGCATGGCCGCAGACCAATACCACCTCCGCACCTGGAGCCTGGGCTCCGACCACATCATCAGCCTGGCCACGTCAATATCAAGACCAGAGGTCGCATTCCATCCATTGTCCTATTGATCACTCCTCCCCATCGCCCCAGAAGCGCGGGTGGAAATTGAGGAGATACAGGCGCTTGGTGGCACGCGTGACCGCGGTGTAAAGCCATCTCACATACTCCGTGTCGATCATCTCCTCGGTGACGTACCCCTGGTCCACGAACACGGTGTTCCACTGCCCACCCTGGGCCTTGTGCGCAGTGACCGCATAGCCGTATTTCACCTGCAGCGCGTTGGCATAAGGGTCCTCGCGCAACATGCGGTACAACTGCCCCTTCGACCTGGCAGGGAAGGTGGCCATGACCGACTGCTGCAACAACCGTTGCTGAGGACCGGGCAATGCGGGCGACGGTGCCGCCAATACATCGAGCATCACTTTCACCTCCAGTTCGCGCTCCTCCATGCCGTTCCACCAACGCGCGGTAATGTTGGCGAAGCGAAGACCGAAACGTTCCTCCACGCCATGGACGCGGTCCACGAGCATGGGCTCTCCGTTGGCGATAAGCTCGGCCTTACCATTGCGACCGGCCCAGAAATAGTTGTTCTTCACCACCATGATCCGGTCGCCCGAACATAGTTCCTCCTGGAACCCATGGATACGGGCCCGCACTTGCTGGCTGTACTCGAACGCCCGTTTGTTGCTGCGGCACACCAGGCACACCTCGTCGTCCCCGTCCTGGGCATAGGCCGTTTCCAAGGCGTCCTGCAGGTCGTAGCCATCCACCCGCAGCACATCCTTATACCCGCTCATGAACCGGGGCATGGGTTCCTCCTCCTGTAAGGTGGCCCGCAATGCCGTGGCGTTCACCAGAATACCCGATGCCTCGGCCTGGCGCACCACATCGGTGAGCTCCACCACACCGGCAGTAAGGCCCAAGGCCCGCAGGTCCTTGACATCCAGCGCGGGGCTATGGTCGGCACCCACGGGAGGCAACTGTGCGGGGTCCCCGATGAGCAGGAGCTTGCAATCCGGTGCGGAGAACACGTGCTCGAAGAGGTCGCGGAGCAGGTCCCTATCACCAAAGCCGCCCTCTCCCCCGCCGCTGCCGATCATCGACGCCTCGTCCACCACGAAGAGCGCACCGGCATCCTTATTGGGGGCCAGTCCGGGACGGGCCCAACCATCGTCCTCATCGGCACTAACCCGATAGATGCGCCGGTGGATGGTGCTGGCCGAAGCCTGGGCGTATGCACCGAGCACTTTGGCGGCCCTGCCGGTGGGTGCCAGCAGTACCACCCGCCTGCGCTGCCGGGCAAGCACCCGCACCAAGGCCCCGACCACTGTGGTCTTCCCCGTTCCCGCATAACCCTTGAGGACCAGTGTGGCCTGTGGCCTGTCGGTGGCCAGCAGGCGGTTCAGGGCATCGGCGGCCCGGCGCTGGCCGTCGGTGGGCGGGTGACCCAGGGCCTCCAACAGCCGATCGGCAAGGCTTTCGACGGCGGGGGCGGACATGGATGGGAGCAGGGATCGGGGAACGGACGAGCGGAAGCAGGCAACGCCCTGATGAAGGGGTGAAATTACTCTTACTTTTGGCCGCCTCGGAACACGACCGAGCACCCCAGAACGATGAAGAACCTGATGAATTACATCTTCCCGCTGGCCTTGATCCTGATCGGTCTGATCCTGCTCGTAGTGGGCGGCATGCAAGGCCAGAACACCTGGGTGATGCTGGGTGCCGGACTGGCCCTGTTCGCCGGTGTGGTGGCACTACTTCTCCAAATGGGCGTCATCAGCCGCTCGGCCGGGCTCGCCATTGGCCTGCTATCCGCTGTGATCGCCGTGTTCGTGGGCTACCGCAACTATCGCTCGATCGCCGAAGTGCTGGAGAACGAGGAGAAGCGCAAGAAGAACGACAGCCAGGTCATCCAGGCCTTGAAGGATATCCGCACGGCCGAGATCGGCTACCGCCAGGCCACCGGCGCCTTCACCGGCAACCTGGACGTGTTGCGCGACTTCGTGAAGAACGGCAGCATCCCCATGGTACGTTCCATCGGCCAGGTGCCCGATTCGCTGACCGAAAAGGACGCTCTTGCCTTGAAGATCATCGTGCGCGACACGATCATGGCACCGGCGCTGGACTCGTTGTTCCGCACCGCCAGTGCGATGGAAGGTCGCGTGTATCCCTTCGACCCGGAGAAACTGACGTTGGCCCCCACCTCAGGCAAGCCGTTCATCTTACGGAACGGTGCGATCAGTTCCAGTGGCCGCAACGTGCCCGTGTTCATTGCGAAGGACCCCCAGCCCTTCCCCGGCACGGACACGCTGATGGTGGGCAGCATGGAAAAGGCCTCCACGGCGGGGAACTGGAAAGGGGAGTAATTCCATGGAGCGCGGCAGTTTGTCCGCATCCCGGTACGATCCCGGGCGGCCCAAGGCCCATCACCTGAGCGTGTTGAGCGCATTAGGGGTCACGGCATGGGCCGTTCAAGGCATCGAGCGCGGTGATCTGCTTGCCCTGCATTGGTCCACGGGGGCTGATGTGCTGAACGATCCGGCGCTTCCCCTGCACCCGGTCAGTGTCTCCTTCATCACCCTTCCGGAATGGAGCACCATGGTGCCCGAAGGCGTGCTTGAACCCGGGACCGAGGCGACCCACCTGGCCTTGGTGCATGGTGGCCTGCCGAGCGGGGCCATGCGCGATGAGCCCGTGCGTAGCCTGGGTGCCAAGTGCATTTATGTACACGACGATGTGACCGAACGTGCCGTGCTGGAGCGCTTGCCCAGTGCCCGCGCGCTGCCGATGCAGGGCCTGATGGTGCGGGGCGCCATTGCCCGCTCGCATGAAGGACCCGTGGCATTGATACACCGCAGCACCGATCGTGTGGACGTGGCCATTGCCGACCATGGACGTGTGCTGTTGAGCAACACGTTCCCGGCGCGTACCGGACAGGACCTCCTTTACTTCACACTCCTGGCCTTGGAACAGTGCGGCCTTTCCCCCAAGGGGACCACGGTGTACATGAGCGGCACCCACCTCTCCGATGGCGAAAGGAACCTCCTGGGCCGATTCCTGGACCGCATGCTTCCGGCCATGGACGACCTGCCGAATGACCTCGGTGCCACCGAGGTTGTAAAAGGTGACCGCTGGCTCGCCCTGCTGGAACAGTTCGCATGCGTATCGTAGGCGGCAAATACCGCAATCGCCGGCTGCATCCGCCGCGCGAGATCGCCGCAAGGCCCACCACCGATTTCGCGAAGGAAGGACTGTTCAATGTGCTGCAGCACAGCACCCCGCTGGAAGGCATACGGGTACTGGACCTCTTCGCCGGAACAGGAAACATCTCGCTCGAGTTCCTTTCGCGTGGTGCGGCCGATGTGGTCTCCGTGGACCAGGACCGCGTGCTCTTCCAGTTCATGCAGCGCATGGCCCGCGAACTGAACGAGACCCACTGGCGCATGGTGAAGCAGGACGTGTTCACCTTCCTGAACAGCCACCGCGGACGGTACGACATCGTATTCGCCGACCCCCCCTTCCACATGGAAGGCATTGAACGGATCCCTATCTTGGTGTTCAATGCCGGGCTGTTGGGCACGGACGGAACACTGATCGTGGAACACCAGGAGAAGCTGGACCTGAGCCACCTGCCCGGCTACCAGCGTACCCGGTCCTACGGTCTGGTGCAGTTCAGCTTCTTCGCCCCACCGGCACCGGCCAGCCCCCCGAACCCATGAGCAGCCCCATCGCGGTATTCCCCGGCACCTTCGACCCGATCACCATCGGCCACGTGTCCATTGTGCAGCGTGCACTGCCCCTGTTCAGCAAGGTGATCGTGGGCATGGGCGTGAACACCACCAAGCAGACCATGTTCGACGTGGAGCAGCGCCTGGCGTGGATCAGGCACGCGTTCGCCGGTGATGCACGCGTGGAGGCCATGGCCTTCGAGGGCCTCACGGTGGACCTCTGCAAACGCATGGGCGCAGGCTTCATCCTCCGCGGACTGCGCAACAGCACCGACCATGGCTACGAGCGTAGCATCGCCCTGATGAACCGCCAACTGGCCGGTGTGGAGACCATCTTCCTGCCATCGGCACCCGAACATGCGCACATCAGCAGCACCATTGTGCGCGAGCTGATCGCCAATAAGGCCGACGTTTCGGCGTTGGTCCCCATGGACCTACGCCCTGCACGCTGATGAGGCGCTTTCTGCTGCTGACCCTGATCGTACTGCCCCTCGCGCTGTGCGCCGGCAACTTCACGATCACGTTGCAGGCACCCGCCTACAGCGGCCAGGTGGCGCGGCTTTATCGCTACGACGACCTTTTCACCTTACGCACGGTACGGATCGCGGAAATGCCGATCGGCGATGACGGCACCGCCACGCTGAACGCCGACCTCCAGGGCGTGACCAAAATGCAGTTGCGCATTGGTGATGTGAGCGGCGACCTGTTCGCGCGGCCCGGCACCACATTGAACATCCTGTTCCCCCTGCCCGCCACACGCACTGCGCGTAGCCTGGGCAAAACCACCCTCGTGGACCTCGAGTTCCGCGACCTGGATGCCCTGGATCTCAACGCGCTGGCCACCGACCTCAACGAGCGCGTGGACGCCTTCATTGCCGAGGACCTGGCCACCGACCAGGCCGCCGGCATGCAGGCCGTGGGCGTGCGCCGCAGCAGCGATGCACCGCCTGACACCGCAGCACCCGCTCGGCCCGCAACGCTCTTTGTAACCCCGGTGCTGAGCCAGGCCCGTGCGGACAGCTTCGAGCTGAAGCTGCGGCGCTTCTACGCCGAAGTGAAGGACCCGTGGTTCGCGCATTACCTGGACAACAGCATGGCCGGCCTGCACCAGGGCACGCACGTGAACGACAAGACCACCTACGAGCGCTGGATCAAGGGGCGGCCCATCCACTACGACGACCCCGAGCAAGTGCGTTTCCTGCGCAGCTTCTTCGCCGACCTGCTGCCCGCATACGTGGTGCGTTACCATGATGCAGCGTTGAACAAGGCGATGGCCGAACGCAACGCCGACAGCCTGAAGGCCATTTTCGCCAAGCACGACTTCCTAAAGGACAACGACCGCCTGTGCGAACTGGTGGCCATGGACCAGCTCTACCTGAACTTCCACGCCAAGTACCTGAGCAAAGGCGCCGTGAAAGAGATGCTGTCGACGTGGTCCACTTCATCGGCATACCCGGAGCACCGACGCATGGCCGCGAACATGTTGTGGGACCGCACCACCATGCTGCCCGGCAGTCGCATGCCAGCGATGCTGCTGGAGAACGAACGCGGCCAACGGGTAGACCTCGACAGCCTGCTGAACGGACCAGTGTGCCTGGTGATCACGGCCAGCTGGTGCACCTACTGCGAACTGGAGATGGCCGGACTGGAGCAACTGCAACAGACCTACAAGGACCACGTCCGCATCATCGCCATAAGCCTGGACAGCACGCTGGCCGCACTGCGCTCCTACCGCAAGGCCCACCCGGGGCAGGAGTTCCTCTGGTTGCACGCACAGGCCGAACAGCAATTGCGCGAGGACCTCCGCCTGCGCAGCCTGCCCACCTTTTACATGCTGAACGATGGCGTGCTGGCCCACTCGCCTGCGCCCTTGCCCAGCAAAGGCCTGGGGGCCTTGTTCCAACAGGTGAAAGCGGCCACCGAACGCGACGGCCGCATCAAGGTCTGGGACGATTAACCGCCCTGCCTCGCCTCCCACGCCTGCACCACCGGCAACAGCGAGGGATAGGTATCCGCCTTCATCGCCTGCACCTCAGCCGTGGTCATCCAACGGACCTCCTCAATGTCCTCCTCGTGCTGCGGCACCAGCGCTTCTGCCGAAGAACCGCGCATCAGGTACCAGTCGGTGCGTTTCAGGTGCTGGTGCCCCTTGCGTTCGTAGGTGTGCCAGGTGCAGGGCAGTTCACCGGTAATGCGCAGCTCGTTCAGGCCGCACTCTTCGTTCACTTCGCGCAGCGCTGCCTCCGGAATGCCTTCGCCGGGGTCCACTTTGCCCTTCGGAAGGTCCCAGGTGCCGAGGCGCCGGATCACCAACAAACGGCCCTGTTCATCGGTAACGGCACCACCCGCCGCCTGCACGAAAAGGTAGTCCGCGCGAAAGGCGCCCCAGATGTCCTTGAGCGGTAGGCCGTGGACGAAAAGTCCCTGGATGTCCGTTGTTTGCACGAAGGACCGTACGGCCTCCTGTAGTTCGGCCAGTGCATCGATACGCAGCAGCAGCCACTGGTCCGGCAGCGACGCATCGGGCGGCGCATCGGCGATCACCAACGGCCTGCCCTCCATGTAAACATCATACCTTCGTGCCATGCCTTCCCAGCTCGATCCCGCGCTCAAAGTTGCTGAATTCCTCCTCCAGATCAAGGCCGTCAAACTTAGCCCGAAGAAGCCCTATACCTGGGCCTCCGGATGGAAAAGCCCGATCTACTGCGACAATCGCAAGACCCTCTCCTACCCGGCGGTGCGCACCTTCATCCGCCAGCAGTTCGTGCATGTGATCAACAGTGAGTTCGGCCGGCCGGACATGATCGCCGGCGTGGCCACGGGCGGTATTGCGCACGGTGCACTGGTGGCGCACGACATGGGGCTCCCCTTCATCTACGTGCGCAGCGATGCCAAAGGCCATGGCCTGCAGAACCAGGTGGAGGGCGACCTCACCGTGGGACGAAGTGTGGTGGTGGTGGAGGACCTGGTGAGCACCGGCAAGAGCAGCTTGAACGCCGTGCAGGCCCTGCGCGATGCGGGCTGCGAAGTGAAAGGCATGGTGAGCATCTTCACCTATGGCTTCGACGAGGCCGCCAAGGCCTTCGCCAAGGAAAAGGTGACGCTACGCTCGCTCACGAACTACAGCGTGCTGCTGGACCAGGCCCTGCGCAGCGACTACATCACCGAAAAGGACCTGTTGCCCTTGAACGAGTGGCGCAAGGACCCTGCGGGTTGGGGCGTGGCGAGCAAGGTGTGAACGGACAGTGGGCCCTTCGACAGGCTCAGGGCAAGCATAGGAAAGTGGCTTGATACAGATCGCGTAACGCATGACCATCATCGAGAGCAAACAGGTGCAGATCGCCAAACCGGCGGCAGAGCTGTACACCTTCCTTCAGGACATGAACAACTTCCAGCAGCTGTTGCCGCAGGACCGTATCAGCGAGTGGAAGAGCGACGGACGTTCCTGCTCCTTCAAGGTGCAGGGTGCGGCCACCATCGGCCTGGAACTGGTGGGCGGCGAGGCCCCCGGCCATGTGGTGATGAAGGCCACCGACCGCAGTCCGTTCCCTTTTACGCTGGACGTGTTCCTGAAAGAGGAAGGGGGCGTGACCACGGCATGGCAGGAGTTCAAGGGCGACATCAACCCCTTCATCAAGATGATGGTGGAGAAGCCGCTGAAGAACCTGTTCGACCACATCGCCGACAAGATGAAGGCGGTGCATGGGTGAGGTGCATCTGCCCATGTGCGCATGTGTTCATGTGGTCATGTGCTCATTGGGTCATGTGCGCAGGTGAACAGGTGAGCATGGCCTTGAACATTTGGCCGAACCAACGGGTGCCGCTTTCAGTTCTGTAGATCACCATGGCGAGCCGTAGGAACAAGACCCGCGACGACGACGCGAAACCAGCGAAGCTGACCAAGGCCACGCTGCGCAAGTTCTTCCGGCTGTTCCGCTACCTGCGTGCCTACCGGGTCACCTTTGGTGTGGGCATGCTGCTCCTGCTGGGGAACAGCCTGCTCAGCATGGTGTTCCCCGGCCTCATGGGCAAATTGGTGGATGCCACCAAGGGCGAACTGCCGCGCGATGCCGAGGCCCTGCTCGACCTCTCCAACATCGACTCCGTGGCGCTGTTGTTGTTGGGCGTGTTCGCCCTGCAGGCCCTGCTCGGCTTCGGGCGCATCTACCTCTTCTCCTACGTTACCGAGCACATGCTGGCCCGCTTGCGGCAGGACACCTACGAGCACCTGTTGAAGCTGCCCATGAGCTTCTTCGCTACCCGGCGTGTGGGCGAACTGAACAGCCGCATCAGTGCCGATGTGGCCCTGTTGCAGGACACCTTCACCACCACCCTGGCCGAACTGGTGCGCCAACTGGTGATCGTTACCGTAGGCCTGGTGCTGCTCACCGCGCTCTCACCTCAGCTCACCCTCACCATGCTCGCCAGCATCCCCGTGGTGGCCGTGGTGGCCGTGCTGTTCGGGCGCTTCATCCGCAGGCTGAGCAAGGAGGTGCAGGACCGCATTGCCGACACCAACGTGGTGGTGGACGAAACGCTGCAAGGCATCCAGAGCGTGAAGGCTTTTGCGAACGAAGCATGGGAGGCCATGCGCTACGGACGCAGTGTCACCGCCGCTCGCGGACTGGCCATGAAGGGCGCACGGTGGCGCGGCGCATTCGTCAGTTTCATCATCCTGTGCATGTTCGGGGCCATTGTGCTGGTGATCTGGCGCGGTGTGCACCTGAAGGAGGAAGGTGTGCTCAGCACCGGCGAACTCGTCACCTTTATCATGTACTCGGTGTTCATCGGGGCCAGCATCGGCAGCATACCGGAATACATCACCAACGTACTGAAGGCCGTGGGCGCCACCGAGCGACTGATGGACCTGCACGATGAGCCCGGTGAGGCCATCGACCTCGGCCCCAAGGGCGCGCCACTGCCCATCGAAGGGCGGATCGCGTTCCAGCACGTCTCGTTCCACTATGCCTCTCGGCCCGATATGCCCGTGCTGCGCGATGTGACGTTCACTGCCGAACCGGGGCAACGCATTGCGCTGGTGGGTCCCAGTGGCGCGGGCAAGAGCACCATCGCCTCCATTGTGCTGCGTTTCCACGACCCGGTGAACGGCACCGTGCTGATCGATGGGAAGGATGCCCGCGACTACCCGCTTACCGCACTACGCGACCGCATGGCCATTGTGCCGCAGGAAGTGCTGCTCTTCGGTGGCACCATCCGCGAGAACATCGCCTACGGTAAGCCCAACGCCACCCAGCAGGAGGTGGAGGAGGCTGCGCGCAAGGCCAACGCGCACAGCTTCATCAGCAGCTTTCCGGAAGGATATGGCACCGTGGTGGGCGAACGTGGCGTGCAACTGAGCGGCGGCCAGCGACAGCGCATCGCCATTGCCCGCGCCGTGCTGAAGGACCCCGCGATCCTGATCCTGGACGAGGCCACCAGCGCGCTGGACAGCGAGAGCGAACGCCTGGTACAGGAGGCGCTGGACCAATTGATGAAGGGCCGCACCAGTCTGGTGATCGCGCACCGCCTGAGCACCATCCGCGATGCCGACCGCATCCTGGTGCTGGACAAGGGCGTGGTGGTAGAGAGCGGCACGCATGAGGAGCTGATCGCCGATGGCGAGGGCTTGTACCATGGCTTGCATATCTTACAGCGATCCACCAACGCATGATGCCGAACACATCGATCCTTCGTGCTGCATTCTTCCTTGCGGCCTTGGTTTCCGTAGCGACCCTTATGGCCCAAACCCCGGGCATGGCGGCGTTCGGAACGGTGCGTGAACTGAATACGCGCGACTCCATCCCCTTCCCTACGGTACTGGTAGAGGAAGTGGGTTCGAAGGAAGCACCCATGCCGATCGTGAGCACTGCGCGGGGCCGGTATGAGGTTACCATAACTGCACAGAAGACCTACTTGATCCGTTATGGTGCACCGGGCAAGGTGATGAAGTCCGTGCAGTTGGAACTAAAGGGGCCTGGAGACGAGGATTGGGCCTATGGCTTTGGCATGAACATCGACATCGCGCTTCTCGATAGTCTACCAGGTGTGGACTACAGCGTGCTGAGCGAGCCGTTCGGCATCGCACGGTTCAATGCCGAGACCAAGAACTATGAGTGGGACATCGAATACACGCGTTCCATGGCCGACCGTCAGAAGGCGCTGCTTGAGGCCTATCGCGAACGCTTGCAACAACAGCAAGGTAGCGGACGCTGAGCCTGCTCGTTCATGCGAAGAGCTATAGCTCCACCTCCACCACCTTCTTCGTGGCGAAAAACTCATCCTCGAAGAATTCGCTGATCTCGTGCACCCGATAGCGCTGCTTGATAGGCAGTAGCTCATCGGCGAGTTCGCCGCCTTTCAGATAGTAGAGCCTGCCCTCGCCTTTGGGCACCAAGTGCCTGGTCATGCGCAGGAACTCGGGCAGGGTGGTGACGGCGCGGCTCACCATGAAGTCGTAGCGCTGCTTGTGGTCCTCGCTGCGCACTTGTTCGGCGGTGCAGTTGGTGAGGCCCAGGCCTTGGATGACGCCCTGCACGGCGGCGATCTTCTTGCCGATGCCATCGATGCCGTGGAAGGTGCAGTCGGGGAACATGATCGCCAAGGGCACCAAGGGGAAGCCGCCGCCGGTGCCCACGTCCACGATGCGCGTGCCTTTCTTGAACTGGACCACCTTGGCGATGCCCAACGAGTGCAGGATGTGCCGCTCGTAGAGGTGCTCGAAGTCCTTGCGGGAGATGAGGTTGACGCGCTCGTTCCATTCGGCATAGAGCGGGCCCAGGGCCGCGAAATGATCGCGATGCCTCCCAGTGATCTCCGGGAAGTACTTCTGGATGAGCTCCACTCCCATCGGTGCTATGCTTGATGCGTCATCAGGCATGGGCACATGGCATTAGATATGGTCCTTGCGGTCCTCCATCAGGTTCAGCAGGAACTCACGGGCGCGGAACAACTGGGCCTTCACGGTGCCCAGGGGCAGGTCCAGTTCCTCGGCGATCTCCTCGTAGCTGTACTCCTTGTAGTAGCGCAGTTCCACCAAGGTGCGGTAGCGCGGCTTCAGCTTGTCCACCACTTCGCGCATGATGGCGTTCTTCTGCTCGCGGATGGCGATATCCTCCGGGTGGAGCGCATCGCTCTTGAGCTCGATCGTCATCTCATCGCCATCGTCGGTGCCAATGGGATTGTCGATGGAGAAGGTCTTTTTCTTCTGCTTGCGGATCCAGTCGATGCAGTTGTTCGACGCGATCTTGAACAGCCAGGTGCTGAACGCGTAGTTGGGCGTGTACTGCTTCAGCCGGTGGAAGGCCTTGCCGAAGGCCTCGATCGTCAGGTCCTCCGCATCGTCCTTGTTGTTGATCATCTTCAACAACATGAAGTAGATGGAGTCGCGGTAGCGGCTCATCAGTTCGGCGTAGGCCTTCTGATCGCCCTTGTCCACGGCACGGCGCACGAGCAGGTAGTCGTACTGTGCCTTTTCGCTGAGGTTCTCGTTCACTTCCATCGCTTGGGCTTGACGAGGATCGTGCTGGTGTACAGCAGGGGATCCAAAAGTAGGAACAGCCATTCCAGGGGTAATGCTAACCAGGCCAGTACGCCGGCGTGCAGCTTGCGCATGGCCATGGTGGTGATCGGCAGCAGCACGGCCAGTTCCACGGCCAGGCCGATGGCGGCCTCGCGCCAATGGGCACGCACCAGCAGGTAGACCAGGGCCGCCCAGAACACCATGCGCGCCAAGGGCAGCAGCATCAGCAACACCTGGTGGCCGAAGCGGTAATGCACCGCGGTGGTGTAGTGGCGGCGCTTGCGGCGCACCCATGCCAGCAGATCGGGCGATGGGCGGGTGGCCATGAACGAGCGCGGATCGGCCACCACGGCGGTGTTGCGGCCGCGCGCCACTTCGTTGATGAACAGGTCGTCGTCGCCGCTCATGAGGTTGCTGTGGCGGCGCGGCCCTTTCAGGTTGAAGAAGAGCTCGCTGGTGTAGCCCAGGTTGCGGCCCACGCCCATGTACGGCATACCCGCCATGGCGAAGCCCATGTACTGCATGGCCTTGCTCACCCCATCATACCGCTCCAGGATGTTGCCGAGCCCGGGCTGGTAGGCATAGGGGCTGTGGCCGATCACGATCTGGCGCCCGTTTCGGAAGCCGGCGGCCATGGTGCTGATCCAGTCCGGACCGGGGGGCACGCAATCGGCATCGGTCAGCAGCACATCGGGGTACTTGGCCGCGCGCAGGCCCACGCCGAGGGCGATCTTCTTGCCGTAGTTGAACTTCTCATCGGCCTGTATGTTCACCGGCCGCAGGCGCGGGTACTGGGGCTTCATCCACTGCAGGATCTCCCACGTATCGTCGTCGCTGCGGTCGTTCACCACCACCACTTCGTACTCCTTGTGGTCCTGGCGCATCAGCACGGGCAGCAGTTCCTCCAGGGTGCGGGCCTCGTTGCGGGCACAGATCACCACGCTGATGGGGCGCTCGCGATCGGGCTCCACCTGCGGCTTGCGGAAGGCCAGCCGGGCGAACATGGCCACGTGGTAGACCAGGAGCACGAACAAGGCTCCCACCATGACCTGAAATGCAATGCACCACATATACGAATGGAACGGGGACTCTACTGCCCCATGGACGGCGAAGCTACCCGGCCGCCAAGCAGGCACCGGGCACTTGGCGGGTCAGTTATGAACAGAAGCGGCGTGGATGTCCGCCGGGGCTGCCCCGCCTACCTTTGCCGCCCTGTAAACCCATGGAATTCAAGCTGATCGGACACGACCCCGGCTCGCAGGCGCGGGCGGGCGAGCTCCATACCGACCACGGCGTGGTCCGCACCCCCGTGTTCATGCCCGTGGGCACGCTGGGCGCGGTGAAGGCCGTACACCCCCGCGAGCTGCGCAACGACCTGGACGCGCCGATCATGCTCAGCAACACCTACCACCTGTACCTGCGCCCCGGTGTGGACGTGCTGGAACATGCAGGCGGGCTGCACAAGTTCAACGGGTGGGACCGCCCCATCCTCACCGACAGCGGTGGTTTCCAGGTCCACAGCCTCAGCGACATCCGCAAGATCACCGAAGAGGGCGTGAAGTTCCAGAGCCACATCGATGGCAGCCGCCACCTCTTCACCCCTGAGAGCGTGATGGACATCCAACGCAGCATCGGGGCGGATATCTGCATGGCCTTCGATGAGTGTACGCCCTGGCCGTGCGAATTGGCCTACGCCGAGAAGAGCATGCACATGACCCACCGCTGGCTGGACCGCTGCATCGCGCGCTTCAACAGCACCGAGCCGAAGTACGGCCACGAGCAGGCCCTCTTCCCCATTGTGCAAGGCAGCACCTTCCCCGAACTGCGCAAGCGGAGCAGCGAGTACATCGCCACCAAGGGCGCGGTGGGCAATGCCATCGGCGGCCTCAGCGTGGGCGAGCCCGAGGAGGAGATGTACGCCATGGCCGAGCTGTGCTGCGACATCCTTCCGAAGGACAAGCCCCGCTACCTGATGGGCGTGGGCACCCCTTGGAACCTGCTGGAGAACATGGCGCGCGGCGTGGACATGTTCGATTGCGTGATGCCCACCCGCAACGGTCGCAACGGCATGCTCTTTACCCGCGAGGGCGTGTTGAACATCAAGAACCGTCAATGGGCCGACGACCACAGCCCCCTGGACCCCGGTGCGCACAGCTGGGTGGACACTGCCTACAGCCGCGCCTTTGTGCGCCACCTGTTCCAGAGCAACGAGATGCTGGGCCAGCAGATCGCCAGCCTGCACAACCTGGGCTTCTACCTGGCGTTGATGAAGGAGGCCCGCGAACGCATCCTGGACGGTAGCTTCACCACTTGGAAGAACGCGTTGTTGCCGAAATTGAAGGTGAGACTATGAGAGCGCTGCTGATCGTCCAAAGTCCCATGTCCTATGCAGAATGCACCACAGTTGGTGCATTCTGCATAGGACCTAAGACAACTGTCAACTGACAATTCCACCCCGTGTTCCGCACGCTCGATCGATACATCATCCGGCAGTTCCTCGGGACCTTCTTCTTCCTGCTGGTCATCATCATGATGATCGCGGTGGTGTTCGACATCAGCGAGAAGACCGAGGACTTCGCCAAGATGAAGGCCACCACGGGCGAGATCGTGTGGGACTACTACCTCAACTTCATCATCTATTACAGCAACCTCTTCAGCGGGTTGTTCATCTTCCTGGCGGTGCTGCTCTTCACCAGCAGGCTGGCGCACCGCACCGAGATCGTGGCCATGCTCAGCAGCGGGGTCAGCTTTCCACGCATCATGTGGCCCTACTTCCTGGCCGCCACCATGCTCACGGGCTTTTCGTTGGTGGTGAACCACAAGCTGCTGCCCGCGGCCAACAAGGTGCGCCTGGCCTTCGAGGAAACGCACATCCGCGCCACCTTCTTCGTGGCCGCGCGGAACATCCACCGCGAGATCGCGCCCGGCAGCATCGCCTACTTCGAATCGTTCGATGCCGAGCACCGCATGGGCCAGCGCTTCAGTCTGGAGCAATGGGAGAACGGCGCCATGACCGCCAAGCTCACCAGCGACCGCGCCAGCTACGATACCCTTACCGGCCGCTGGACCATTCACGACTACGTGCTGCGCACCATGCACGGCACCGAAGAGCGCGTTACCCATGGCCGCACACTGGATACCCTCATCAACCTGAAACCCTCGGACATGGGCCAGCGCTGGGAGACCAGCATGGCCATGGGTTGGCAGGAGCTGAACGACTACATCACCGCCAAGCAGGCCCAGGGTGATAGCGCCGTGGGGCCCTACCTCATCGAGAAACACCAGCGCACCGCTTACCCGTTCGCCACCTACGTGTTCACGCTCATCGGTGTGAGCATCGCCAGTCGCAAGGTGCGCGGCGGCACCGGCCTGCACCTGGCGCTGGGCGTGTTCCTGATCCTGCTCTACATCTTCGCCATGCGCCTGGCCACCGTGGCCGCCACCAATGCCGGGCTCAACCCCTTCCTGGCCGTGTGGATGCCCAATATCCTGTTCGCGGTGGTGGGGGTGTATATCTATCGCAATGCACCGAAGTAGGGAGGAGGATGGTGTGGGGGAATGATGTTATTGGGGAATCAGTGGTGTCCGGGGAAACATTTGGAGATATCCGGAATGGCTCTTCCCTCAGCGCAAATTGAAGCGATCATCTACCAGGGGCTTGTTCTCCGGTACGCTGATCTGAACACCGGCTGCGACCCCTCCGGTGTCGAACATGCGCGATTGCCGTAAACGCCCTTCGGGCTATATGCTGCGACCCCTCCGGGGTCGAAATGCCCGTTGATGTTGTGTTGACCCCGTAGGGGTCACAGCATGTTGAATGAGATCTGATAGCGTAGTGACGACCCCGGAGGGGTCGCAGCCGCTGTTGTGCAAGATCTCCCCGGACACTATTGATCGGAGAATGATCTAATGGGGAATGATCAATGTAGAATGAAGTATGTAACATGTGGAATAGCCCCATGGGTCATTGGGGAGAGGGTGGGCCAAGGTCCGCTGACGTGGGTTCCATCGTGTGAAGACCTGCTCAGGCATCCAAGTGTGAGGCGATCCTTTTATCGGCATATTACGATACATGTCCATTTCATCGTAATATTGCGATCTATTCGCACAGTCCATGGGTGTTACCAAGACCGATCTCTTTACCGCGCAACAGAACCAGATGGCCACATGGGCCAAAGTGCTGGGGCATCCAGCGCGCATCGCCATCCTCCAGTACCTGCTGAAGCAGAACGCCTGCGTATGTGGCAGCCTGGTGGAGGAACTGGGGCTGGCGCAGGCCACCATCAGCCAGCACCTGCGCGAGCTGAAGGACGCCGGGCTGATCACCGGCACCGTGGAAGGCACCAGCGTGTGCTACTGCATTGAACCCAAGGCCTGGGCCAAGGCACAGGCCGCTTTCGCGAAGCTCTTCGCCACCTACAAACCCATTGATAGCTGCTGTTGAATCAACGCGACTCCGGGTCAAGCCCGGAGTGACAAAGCCATGAACACCGCACAAGAAACCAAGGATATGGTCCGCGCCAAGTACGCGGAGATCGCCAAACAGGACAAAGGCACCAACGCCAGCAGCTGCTGCGGCGCCGGTGGCTGCAGCACCGAAGTGGCCACCATCATGAGCGACGATTACAGCGCGCTCGACGGCTACAACCCCGACGCGGACCTCAGCCTGGGTTGTGGACTCCCAACGGAGTTCGCACAGATCAAGTCCGGCGACACCGTGCTCGACCTCGGCAGCGGTGCCGGCAACGACTGCTTCGTGGCCCGCCACGCCACCGGGCCGGACGGCCGCGTGATCGGTGTTGACTTCACCCCCGAGATGATCGCCAAGGCGAAAGAGAACGCCCGCAAGCTGGACTACCAGAACGTGGAGTTCCGTAAGGGCGACATCGAAGCGCTGCCCCTCAGCGCCTGCATGGTGGATGTGGTGGTGAGCAACTGTGTGTTGAACCTGGTGCCCAACAAGCGCCAGGCCTTGAGCGAGGTACTGCGCGTGCTGAAGCCCGGAGGCCATTTCAGCATCAGCGATGTGGTGTTGGTGGGCCAACTGCCCGCACAACTGCAGGGCGCCGCGGAGATGTACGCCGGTTGCGTGAGCGGTGCACTGCAGCAGGATGAATACCTCAGCATCATCCGCGAACTGGGTTTCGAGGACATTACCGTCCAGAAGCGCAAGCCGATCATCATCCCCGATGACATCCTTTCCAACTACCTCAGCACCGACGAGATCACGGTGTTCAAGGCCAGTGGCACCGGCATCTTCAGCGTCACCGTGTTCGCGAAGAAGAGCACCGTGGACTGCTGTGGTAGTGGCGGGGGTGCGACTCCGGGTCAAGCCCGGAGTGACAAAGCCGCGAACCCCGAAGGCGTGCATGCCCTGCCCGGTTGCGACCTGGGTTCGGGCTGCTGCTGAACCCAACACCACCTCATCATGCTCATCCCCACCCTGCTTCTGTCAATGCTCATCCCTGAGGCACCCATGGAACGCACCCTGCACCCCGACCTGCAACGCTACGTGAACGACCGTGTGCTGCCCGCCATGGCCGCCATCCCTGCGGAACGCAAGGAAAGCCTGGACCTCATCGCCGCATTCGTGAAGGAACGCAAGGCCGCCGGAGCTACCGCCGACCTCACCTTCATCTGCACGCACAACAGTCGGCGCAGTCACCTGAGCCAGCTGTGGGCGGCCACTGCGGCGTGGAGCTTCGCCCAGGACCATGTGCGCACTTTCAGCGGCGGCACCGAGGCCACGGCCTTCAACCCGCGCGCTGTGGCTGCGGTGGAACGCGCAGGCTTCCAGGTGGTGAGGCCCGAAGGGAAGAATCCGGTCTACGAAGTGTCCTTCGCGAAAGGCCAGGCCGCCGAACGCTGCTGGAGCAAGAAGTACGACGATGCCGCCAACCCCCAGAAGGATTTCTGCGCCGTGATGACCTGCTCGGAGGCCGACAAGAACTGCCCCATCGTGTTCGGTGCGCTCGACCGCATCAGCCTGCCCTACAACGACCCAAAGGAGGCGGACAATACGCCAGAGGAATCCGCGCGCTACGATGAGCGCTGTCTGCAGATCGCGACAGAGCTGTGGTACGTGATGCAACAAGCTGCGCTTTGAAATACATGGAACCGTGAATGAACGGGAATGAACATGAATAGCTGCCGGACCTCGGCCCCAACCTCGACGGCCATTACCGAACCTCAGCGTTCTGGCGGCAGTAGGTGCGAACCCGAATTTCATTCCCGTTCATTCCTGTCCATTCCCGGTTGAATTCAAGTACTATGAGCGACTCCACCCCTACCATCGGATCCTTCGAGAAATACCTCACCGCCTGGGTGTTGCTTTGCATCGCCGTGGGCATTGCCATGGGCAAGGTCGCAGGCACCGGCATGCAGGTCATTGCCGACCTGGAGATCAACACCGTGAACATCCCCGTGGCCATCCTCATCTGGCTGATGATCTACCCCATGATGGTGCAGGTGGACTTTGACAGCGTGCGCCGCATCGGGCCACAGCTGAAAGGGCTCGGCCTCACCGTGGTGGTCAACTGGCTGATCAAGCCTTTCACCATGGCCTTCTTCGCGTGGGTGTTCTTCACCAAGCTCTACGCCGCCTGGATCACGCCCGAGCTGGCCAACGAGTACATCGCAGGTGCCATTCTCCTTGGTGCTGCGCCTTGTACGGCCATGGTCTTCGTATGGAGCTACCTCAGCGGCGGCGATCCCAACTACACGCTGGTGCAGGTGAGCGTGAACGACCTGCTGTTGCTCCTGCTATTCATCCCCATCGTACAGCTACTGCTCGGCATCACCGGCATCGCCATCCCCTGGGGCGTGCTCAGCACGTCCGTGATCGTGTTCGTCGTCATTCCACTGGTGGCCGGCTACCTCACGCACCGGTGGCTGATGCGCAGCAAGGGCGAGGCCTGGTTCAAGACACGCTTCCTGCCAGCACTGAAACCGCTCTCCATCACTGCGCTGCTGGCCACACTGGTGCTTCTCTTCGCCTTCCAGGGGGAAAAGATCCTGACCAACCCGTTGGATATCCTGCTGATCGCCATCCCGCTGTCGTTGCAGACCTACTTCATCTTCTTCCTCAGCTGGAAAGGAGGACGCTGGCTCGGACTCAACTACCGTACCTGCGCGCCCGCCAGCATGATCGGGGCCAGCAACTTCTTCGAACTGGCCGTGGCCGTGGCCATCGCCCTCTTCGGCCTGAACAGCGGTGCCGCGTTGGTCACCGTGGTGGGCGTGCTGATCGAAGTGCCGATCATGTTGCACCTGGTGCGGATCGCGAAGCGGTGGAAGTACGATGCCACGTAGCACTATCTTAATGCCATGGAACCCCGCACCACCTCCCTCCTCGCCCTCTTCACCGAAGGCCGCACCCGCTTCACCAAGGTGCTCGACACGCTCACCGCGGCCGACCTGCCGAAG
Source organism: Flavobacteriales bacterium (assembly GCA_040383865.1). Classification (GTDB taxonomy): domain Bacteria; phylum Bacteroidota; class Bacteroidia; order Flavobacteriales_F; family PHOS-HE28; genus PHOS-HE28. The sequence goes on from JBEICT010000002.1 coordinate 39,132, forward strand.
AAGCTGGCCCCATCGCCCAACAGCGCCGGCTTCCTGGTCCGCCACATCGGCGACGTGGAGCTGCTCTTCGCCAAGAACGTGTTCGGTTTGCAAGGCGTGAACGTGCATGCCAGCACCGTGGCCAAGGGACACGATACCGGCGAGTGGACCGACCTGGACGCGCTGAAGGCCTACGTGCAGGAGAGCGCCGACACGCTGCGTCGCGCCATCGAGGCCACGCCAGAAACCGATTGGGACACGGTGATCGAGACCAAGGAGTTCGGGCGGAAGACCAAGGCCGAAGCACTGGGCCGCATCGTGACACATACGGCCTACCATGCCGGGCAGCTGGCCATGGTGGTGAATTACGGATAGGGCCCACGTCCGGTGCGACCATGGACGCCTCCTATCTCCTGATCCCCGCAGCCGCACTGGGCGCCTCGTTGGTCACCCTGATCAGCGGCTTCGGCCTGGGCACCTTGCTGCTGCCGGTCTTCGCGCTCTTCTTCCCGCTGGAGGTGGCGATCCTGCTCACCGCCGTGGTGCATCTGCTCAATAATCTCTTCAAACTGGGTCTTCTCTGGACCGACATCCATTGGCGCACCACCCTGCTCTTCGGCGTACCGGGTATTCTCGGCGCCTTCATCGGTGCCACGCTGATGCTCTCACTCGGCACACGCGCAACGCTCTATGAAGGTGTATTCCATTCCGTGGACCCGTTGGACCTCGTCATCGCCGGGCTCATGCTCGTGTTCGGCCTCTTCGAGCTCTCCAAGACCCTGAACACCCTCTCGCTCCCGCCGAACTGGCTTGTGCCGGGTGGGTTCATCAGCGGCTTCTTCGGTGGACTGAGCGGCCACCAGGGCGCGCTGCGCAGCCTTTTCCTGCTCCGCAGCGGACTGGCCAAGGAAGCCTTCATTGCCAGCGGCGTGGCCATCGCCTGCCTCGTTGACCTCACCCGGCTGCCCACCTACCTCAGCGGTGGCACGCTGGCCGACATTCAGGAGCAATGGCCCCTGTTGATCGCTGCAACGCTCGCCGCATTTATCGGTGCGTGGTGGGGCCGCAAGCTCATCCCCAAGGTGACCATGCGGGCTGTGCAGCTCACCGTCGGGCTCCTCATTCTCACCATCGCCATTTTCCTCTCCACCGGCATCATCTAAGCCGCATGCCATGAGCTCGTCGCTTGGGCGCAACAGCGCCGGACCACACCTCGGCCTGCGCGCCAACTGGAAGCAGTTCACCCTGCTCGTCATCGTCAACGCCTTCGTGGGCGGCATGGTGGGCATCGAACGCACGGTGCTGCCCGTGCTCGCTGAACTGGAGTTCGGCATCGCCTCGCACGCGGCAGCGCTCAGCTTCATCATGGCCTTCGGCATCAGCAAGGCGCTGGCCAACTACTTCACCGGAAGGCTGGCCTGGCGCTACGGACGCAAGGCACTGCTCGTGACCGGTTGGGTGCTCGCGTTGCCCGTGCCCTTCATGCTCATCTACGCCGATGCGTGGGCCTGGGTGGTGGCGGCGAACATCCTGTTGGGCATCCACCAGGGCTTCGCGTGGAGCAGCACGGTGGTGATGAAGGTGGATCTGGTTGGCGAGAAGGACCGCGGCCTGGCCATGGGCCTCAATGAGTTCGCCGG
>JBEICT010000003.1:0-40149 GCA_040383865.1 Flavobacteriales bacterium
GCACCACCAAGAGGGTGCCGGGGTCCTTGCCGAAATCGGGCGGCACGGGGTCCTGGTCGCGGAACACCTTCTGTGCGGAGGCGGCGGTGGTGAATACGAGGAGCAGTGCGATGAGCGTGTTGCGGAGCATGGGTGTGGTCTGTTGTTCGCCGATGTACGCGGATGACGTTCCGTTCATGGCCGCACGAAATTAGATGAGCTTTACTGCAAGCAAATGTGTTCTTACGCCAAATGCGGAGCACCTCAGCGCCATCTTGCCCACTTGGGCATGCATGGCATGGGGCAGCAATAAATGAACATTCCGGAGTTACATACCTCCTTCATTGCTTCGCCCTACCTTTTCCGCACCATATAGTGAATACCCCCATGCTCAAACGCATCCTGCTCATCCTCCTCTCCCTCTTCGTGGTGTCCCAGTTCTTCCGCCCGGATCGCAGCGTACCCGCCTTTTCCGACAGCACCGACCTGCTGGCCATGACCAATGCCCCGGCCGAGATCCGCACCTTGGTCACCGGTGCGTGCTACGACTGTCACAGCTACCAGAGCACCTACCCTTGGTATGCCGCCATCACTCCGGTGAACTACTGGCTGCAGGACCACATCAACGAAGCGCGGCACGAAATGAACTTCAGCCTCTGGGACACGTACGCCACCAGCAAGCACGCCGCCGATCTGAGCGAGGAGGTGCGCGAGGGCCACATGCCTCCGGGCAATTACCGCTTCATGCACGCCCATGCGCAGCTCACCCCTGAGCAGCAACAGCAGTTGGCCACCTGGTTCGATGGTGTGGTGGCCTCGGCCGGAGGTTCTACTTCAGGTGCCAGTGAGCAGCATGAAGGAGAGATACAACGACATTGAGGTGAGGTATCCGATCATGGTGATCGACCGCACGAGCGGAATAGGGTGAGGATGTCGTTCGCTCGTTGAATTGAACTGTTAGTGCTGAGAAACAGAAGGCCCGGCAGAACGCCGGGCCTTTCGTCGTTATAGGTCAGTTCAGATCACTCCTTCACGAAGCGGCCCAGCAGGGTGCCGTTGTCGGAGCGCAGCAGGTAGATGCCGGGGGCCAGTGCCGCCACGGAAATGGTGGCCTGTGCTGTGCCGTTCACGCCATACACGGCCACCAAGCGGCCTTGGGCGTCCAGCACCTGCAATTGTTTCAGGCCCGTGGCGGGCTGCACGGTAAGGGTGGTGGTGGAGGGTATGGGCCAGAGGTGCGTGGTGGCCACAGAGGCACTTTCCACACCCGTGGTGATGTCGGCCTCCACACAAATGGTGAAGGTGCCCGCCTGTTCGCCACCGCCGTTCCACAGGCGCAGGTACAGGTCGGTGTTGGCGGGCGCGCCGGATACGTTCACGGGTTCGGTGACGTCCGTCCAGCAGGTGATGTACTCGCCGTTGCAGGCGTTGTACAGCGCGGCGTTGATGGTGGTGGCGCCCACGGCCTGTAGCAGGATGTCGAAGCTGGCCGCCCAGCCGGTGTTGAAGGTGTACCACACATCGTTGATGGGGGCGAAGGGGTCGCAGGGCGGGTTGGGCAGGGCTGGAGCGTACGCGCACACGGTGGTGCCGGTGCTGGCCTCGCAACCACCAATAGGTTGGATGTCGATGACGGTGGCGGTGGCGCAATCGTCATTGGCCACCGGGGTGCAGCCGGGGGCACAGGTCATGGCCAGGCTGAACGCGCCCTGTGCATCGCCATATCCATGCACGTACACGAAGTAGGTGGTGCCGTTGGTGCTGAGGAAGATGGCCTCGCTGCTGTTGTCGGCGCAGCCGGGGGCATCGTCGTTGCCGGCCACGCAGGTGAAGGCCCCGCAAGTGCCGGTGAACACACTGATCTTGGTGTCGTAGGTGGCGTTGCCGCAGGTGCTCAGGGTCACCTCCTCGCCGGTGCCGGTGAAGGTGTACCACAGGCCGCGGGTGGTGATATCGGCCGAGCCGCAGGTGGGCGCATCGGCTTGCAGGCCCAGGGTGGTGTTGCCCTGCACGTTCTGGCCGCAGCCAATGGCAATAGCGCCGTTGCATCCCGCGTTGGGGGCCAATGGCTCGCTGAGGGTGATGAAACCGATGGGGCCGGTGGTGCTCTCTTCCTTGCCACAGCTCTGGGTCACGTACACCTGGTAGGCGGTACCGAGCTCAAGGCCATCGAAGTACACGGGCGGTCCGTCGGTACCGGTGGTGCCACTGATCACGGTGCCGGTGCCGGGGGTGAAGCCGCTGGGGCCGTATTCCACGAAGAACGCGGTGCCTTCCAAGCCGCTGTCCCAGTCCACTTCGGCATTGGTGTCCAGTGCGCTCACGCTCACATTGGTGGGCGCGGGGCAGTTGCTGCATGTCATGGCCAGTTCGTAGCTCCCGGTCTGGCCATCGTAGCCCTGCACCAGCACGTAGTAGGTGTTGTTGGCGGTGGCATCGAAGATCACTTCGGAGCAGAGCACGCCGGGGGCATCATCGTTGCCTACCACGCACACCAGTTCGGCACAGCTGCCGCTATAAACGTTGAGGCGGGTGTCGTAGCCGGAGCCGGGGCAGGTGCTGAGGGTGATCTGCCCTTCCACGCCGCTGAAGGTGTACCACTCGCCGGCGGCCTGTATCTCGGTGTCGCACTCGGGAGCGCCATCGCCCGTGGCATCGGCGGTGCTGCCGGTCACGGTCTGTCCGCAGGCAATGGGCAGCGCGCCCTGGCAGGCATCCTCGGTGATGGGCCCGCATTCCACGGCCAGTGTGAAGTCTCCAGTGAGCCCGTTGTAACCCTGCACCAGCACATAGTAGGTGACATCCTGAACGGCCACGAACGAAACGCTGCTCTGGAGCTCGCACGCATCATCGTTGCCGGTTAGGCAATCGAAGGTGCCGCAGGCCCCGGTGTACACGTTCAGTTTGGTGTCGTAGGCGGTGCCCACGCAGGTGCTGATGGTCAGCTGTTCATTGCTGCCCTGCAGCACATACCACACGCCGGGCGCGGTCACGTTCGTGCCGCAGTTGAGGACAATGTCGTCCGTGGCCTCCGTGGTGGTGCCGGTGTACGTGCCGCCGCACGCCACGGGGATGGCGTTGGCGCAGGCGTTGTTGGCGGGCTGGGCCATGGCACCCAAGGCCGAAAGGAAGAACAGCAGTGACAGGGCGTAGTGTCCGAACATGCGGAAAAGAGATAAGGTGTGCGACGAAGATACCCGAGCGGCGCTACCGGGCAAGGCGTTGGCGCATCAGCTCTTCTTCTTTCGAAGCTTCACCTTGTCGGGGTCCTCGTGGAAGTAGTAACGGAGGTCCACCGTGAGGTAGGTGCCAATGAGGTCGGCGCGCATGTTATAGGGGAAGAAGTTGGGGCCATAGTAGGTAAGCTCGGCCACAGCATTGGGACTGAAGGTGCGGTGGTAGGTGGCCCCCAGGTAGAACATGCCGCTCTTGCGGGTCCGGTATTCCACGCCCAGATTGGCCAGCACAGCGAACTGCGCCCAATTGTAGCGGTAGAAATAGGCACGGCCCTCTTCCACATCGCGCTGCACATCACTGGGGTAGAAATCGATGGACCCGCCCAGCGCAGTGTTCATCCACAACTGTTCGCCCAAGCGGATGTATACCAGCCCGGCCAAAGGCAGTTCGTAGCCGATAAAGCGGATGTCGTTGCCCTCACTATAACCGCTGGTATCGTTGGTAATACCGAAGTTGTAGCGCCGGGTGATCTGTCCCAGACCGGTCTCCAAGGAGAACATGTCGCTGATGCCTATGCGCACCGACATGCTGAAGGCCATGCCCCCGTTCAGCTCCACGGTTCCGCTGAGCGCGGGCCTCTCAAAGGTGGTGAGCGGGTCGAAGAACTCCAACGGCAGCACAGGCTTTACCTGAATGCCGAAGGTGGTGACCCCGCGCTGCGCCCAAGTGGAGGTACTGCATGGCAGACCCAGGGCCACCATGACGAAGGAGGTGAGGTACTGACGGGTGCGCGGGACCATGCCGGCAAAGATGCGTTACACCAGCGGGTCGTGCACGTCATGGGGCGGGCAACGGTATGGCGAGGTCAGGCAACGCGAAAACACTACCGGAAGTGAGTGAGGATGAGGCCTGCGATGGCCAGCAGGACCACCAAGCCCACGAACCCGAGCACCACCCAACGCAACAACCCATCGGCTATGAAGGGCTTGCGGTGCCGCCCAAGCACGGAGTAATTGAGGCGCACGGCCTGCTCGCGGTGCCGCTGTTTCACCCCCACGAGGAACGGCGGTCCGCCATCCCCATCGCGCTCATGCCCGATACCGGCCTGGTCCAGCGCCTGCGCGAACTCGCCCGCCATGCCCTCGGTGGGAAAGCGGAACACGATCCAGTTCGCGTCCTCAGGATGGTCGTCGTAGTTGGTGATATTGAGGATGGCCATGGGATTGGGAAGAGAAAAGGTTCAAGCTACAAGGTCCAGGCTTCAAGCTTCAAGCGACAAGTGTTACGAACAGCAGGGGCAGGGCAGTGGACGTGTGAAGATGGAACCATGGGTCTTGACCCTTGAGCCTTTGAGCTTTAGCCTTAATGCTTGGGTCGTTGAGATTGGAACTTGACGCTTGCGTCCCCGCGCCTTTACTGTTCCCATTTCACCACGTGCTCCAACGGCTTGCGATATCCCTTTGGCCATTCAATGCCGGGGTAGCCGATGAAGAAGAGCCCCATGGCCTGGTCGTTGGGCCCCAGGCCGAGGTGGTCGCGCATGGCAGGTCCGGTCATGGGGCCGCCGGTGGCCCAGAACGCGCCCAGGCCGTAGGCGGTACAGGTGAGGTGCATGTTCTGCACGGCACAGGCCACGGCGAGCAGCTCGTCGCGCTCGTTGATCTTGCCGGCGGGGTCGCGGGCCATGCCGATGGCGATGACCACGCTGCTCTGGAGCGGCCGCTGCGTGATGTTCTCGAACTTCCGTTGCATGAACTTGTCGGGCGGCGTATTGGCGCGGTACACCTCGCCGAGAAAGGCGCTGAGGCGTTCGCGGGCGGCACCTGTGTACACGGTGAAGCGCCAGGGCTGCGTCATGCCGTGCGTGGGCGCCCAGGTGGCGTTGGTGAGCACACGCTCCACGATCTCGCGGTGAACCACGCGGTCGGTGTGGTCCTTGGGGTAAATGGTGCGACGGTGGCGGATGAGATCGGAGATCTCGCTGACACTGAATTTCATGGCTGTGGTGGTGCAAAGAGAAGCGATCGGCGGGTGCGTTCGACGGGGGAGGCAGCGAACGGGTCCGCACCAGTGTCTTATCTTCAGCACCGAAACCGAACCTGCACAATGCGCATATCCTCATTACTCTCCGCAACGCTTTTCACCGCGCTGGCCGCACAGGCCCAGTCGCCCACGATCAATGCCGGCAACAATACGCCAGCGGCCGGCCAGATCATCGATGTGTTCACCCAACCCACGTGGACCTTGCCTGGCGGTACCGGTGAGGACATCGACTACGGGTTCTGGATGCTCGACTCCACCGGCCAGAAGAACTTGAAGTACCTCGCCCCCTCGGTGACCTCTTCGTCCAACGCCGTACCCGGAACGAACCTGCTGTTCACCGACGGCGGCAGCGATACCACCTTCTATGTGTACTCCAGCACCGGGGTGAAGATCTTGGGCCAGCGCAGTCCGCTGGAGGGGCTGTTCGCCTACAGCGACCCCGCACAGGAGCTGGTCTACCCCTGCACCTTCGGCACCACGTGGACCGATGCGGTGGGCGCCACTTACAACACCCAGTTGGGCCCCGCCACCCGCGTGGGCACCATCACCGGAATTGCCGATGGCTACGGTACGCTGCAACTGCCCGAGGACCTGGTGCCCAACGTGCTGCGCGTGAAAGTGCGCCGCAACTACACGGACCAGGCCACCATTGGCACTGTGAACCGCATCAGCACCACCTACTTCTTCTTCACGGAGAACGAGGTGCATCCCGTGCTGCGCTTGCAGGAGGATTCCGTGAGCATCAACGGTGGTGCCTACAGCGTGCAAAAAGGCGCCCAGTGGATGTTCGGTCCGGGCAACGTGGGCATCATCGACCACGCGGCCGTGCGCTTCAACGCCTACCCCAACCCGGTGGCCGATATGCTGGTGCTCGATCTGGCCGGTGTGGAAAGCACCGTCACCAATGTTACCATTGTGGATGCCCTCGGCGCCATGGTGCTGCAGCAGGGTGTGAACGCCGGTGCCGCGAATAGCATGCTCACGTTGGACCTGGGCGGTTTGTCCGCCGGCCTTTACACGGTGAACCTCCTCAGCGAGGGCCGTGTGCTGGGCAACCGCCGCGTGGTGGTGCGCTGATCGGATATCGCTTGCCGATAAAGCCCCGTCCTTGATGGCGGGGCTTTGTCATTTGGTCGATCCGACGAACAGAGGCGGGTTCGCGGTGTTACTTTCATTCCTCACCCATGCTCGGCCACCGCTTCAGCAAGTTCATTCCCCCGCAGGACGATCGCACGCCTTTCGAGAAGCTGCTGCCCTTGTTCCTGGAAATGCTCACCCACACCAGTGGCGATGTGGAGGAAGCCCTCGATTGGATGGACCAGGTGGACAAGGAGCACGGCCTGTACACTCCGGATTACGGCCGCAAGGAGTTCGAGGCCGACCTGCGCAAGCATGGCATCGTGGGCGATCGGCCGCGAAAAGGAGGGAAGACACCCCTGACCGGCAAGGCCGAGAAGCTCATCCGGGAGCGTGCGCTGGAACAGGTGTTCGGCAAGTTGAAGAAAAGCGATCGGGGCAGCCACGGTCTGCGCAAGGCCGGTCCCGGCGATGAAGCCACCAGCGAACGGCGGGCATACCGCTTCGGCGACCGCATTGAGCAGGTGGCCATGAGCGACAGCATCCGTAATGCCCAGCAGCGCGGAATTGACGAGCTGCACCTGAGCGAGGAGGACCTGGAGGTGATCGAGACCGAGCATCAGAGCGCTTGCGCCACCGTGCTCATGATCGACATCAGCCACAGCATGATCCTGTACGGCGAGGACCGCATCACCCCGGCCAAGAAAGTGGCCATGGCGCTGGCCGAGCTGATCAAGCGCCGCTATCCCAAGGACACGCTGGACATCGTGGTGTTCGGCAATGATGCCTGGCAAGTGAGCCTGAAGGACCTGCCCTACCTGCAGGTGGGGCCCTTCCATACCAACACTGTGGCCGGCCTGGAACTGGCCATGGATATCCTGCGTCGCCGCAAGTTGAAGAACCGCCGTATCGTGATGATCACGGACGGCAAGCCGAGCTGCATCAAGCGCGATGGCGAGTACTACATGAACAGTTTCGGGCTGGACGACTTCATTGTGGCCCGCTGCCTCGATGCCGCCATGCGCGCCCGCAAGGCAGGCATACCCATCACCACCTTCATGATCGCCCGGGACACGTATCTCCAGCAATTCATCGAACGCTTCACCGAGGCCAACCAAGGCCGCGCCTTCTACACCGGCCTGCAAGGCCTGGCCGACATGGTGTTCCGCGATCACGCTTCCAATCGAAAGGCATCGTAAGATCCAGTGTTCGGGCGCATCATGAAGCGCCTTCCCTGTCCCATGGAAAAGCTCCCAAGTACCCTCGGCGAACTGAAGCAAAGCGGTTTTCGCCCCCGCAGCGTGAAGGAAGAGCTCCGCTCTAACCTCATCGCCCGTATCCGCGCAGGCCAGCCGCTCTTCGAGGGTATCCACGGCTACGAGCATACGGTGGTGCCCGCTCTCGAACGCGCCATCCTCGCCGGGCACAGCATCAACCTGCTCGGCCTTCGTGGACAGGCCAAGACGCGCATGGCCCGCTCGCTCGTGCAGTTATTGGATGAATGGGTCCCCGTGGTGGCCGGAAGCGAGATCAACGATGATCCCCTGGCACCCATTTCGCGTCATGCCAAGGACCTTATTGCGCAGCTCGGCGATGCCACGCCCATCGCCTGGCTGCACCGCGACCAGCGCTACACCGAGAAGCTAGCCACCCCGGATGTCACCGTGGCCGACCTTATTGGCGACAGCGATCCCATCAAGGCCGCGAACCTCAAGCTCGATTACAGCGACGAGCGCGTGATCCATTTCGGCCTGATCCCGCGCAGCCATCGCGGCATCTTCGTGATCAACGAACTGCCCGATCTACAGCCACGCATCCAGGTGGCGCTCTTCAACATCCTGCAGGAGGGCGATGTGCAGATCCGCGGCTTCAAGTTGCGATTGCCGCTGGATATCCAATTCGTCTTTACCGCCAACCCCGAGGACTATACCAATCGCGGAGCCATTATCACCCCGCTGAAGGACCGCATCCAGAGCCAGATCCTTACGCACTATCCACCCACCATCGAGCTGGGCATGCGCATCACCGCGCAGGAACTTCGTTCTCCCAAGGAGCAGCTCACCCGGGTGCGCGTGCCCGATCTGCTGCGGGTGCTCATCGAGCGCATTGCTCTGGAAGCACGAGAGAGCGAGTTCGTGGACCGCAAGAGCGGCGTCAGTGCGCGCCTCACCATCAGTGCCCTCGAGAGCGTGATCAGCGCGGCCGAGCTGCGTGCCCTGCGCAATGGCGAGGACCGCACCGTTGCCCGCATTGGAGACCTGCAGGCCGTGGTGCCCGCCATTACCGGCAAGGTGGAGCTCGTTTACGAGGGTGAACAGGAGGGGCCCGAGAAGGTGGCGCACCACCTGCTGGACCTGGCCATCCGCAATGTGTTCGCGGGCCTGTTCCCCGACCCCGTGAAAGCCCGAAAAAGGGCCAAGGCCGATGCCACGGCAGTGCAGCGTTCAGCGGACCCCTACCTCGGCATCGTGGAGCATTTCGACGTGGCACACTGCGATCTGCCTGCTTCCGCCCCCAATGCCGCCTACACCAAGACCCTGCGCGCCGTACCCGGTCTGCTCGATCTGGTGCGTGCCCGCCACAACTACCTCGATGAGGAGGAGCAGCTCCTGTGGGCGGAGTTCGTGCTGCACGGCCTGGCCGAGCATAGCCGGATCGGCCGCACAAAGACCTCCGGTGCCGCCCGGTTCGGCGACCTCATGAGCGCCATGCTCAGTGGCGATACCGAGGAGGAGGAACTGGGGTGATCGCTCATGGTGCTGCCCAAGGTGCCCCTGATCGCTTGGCTGGGCCTGGCCACAATGGTTCTATTCGGTGGTGGGGGCATCGCGCTCATCACCCTGGTGCAGCACCGCACACTAGCCGATGTGCTGCTGAAGGGTTCCGGACCGCTGGAACAGCTTTGGTACGGTCTGATCGTCGGTGTGGCCATCGGCCGGTTGGCCTGGGCCATCATCGGTGGAACGGGTTACGCACCCCTGCGGGAGCGTTATGCGCTGCTCATCGGTCCGCATGTGCAGCAGCGTTCCATGCGGATCGCAGTGTCGATCTGCGCCGGAGTCGGGGAGGAGCTGTTCTTCCGCGGTGCGCTGCAACCGTGGCTCGGCATTCCGCTCACGGCCGTGGTGTTCGTGGCCATCCATGGTTATCTGGACCCACGGGACAAACACCTCTTCGTGTATGGCACGGTGTTGACCCTGTGCATGATGCTCCTAGGCTGGATGGCCGATGTGCAGGGCCTCATCGGACCCATGCTGGCCCATGCCATCATTGATATCATCCTGCTGGAGCGGCTGCACACCACCTATTGCAAGCTCACCGTGGCGGATCATTTGCCCGCGTAGCGGTGATAGTCGCTATTGTCCTCGTCGATCTGCCGTTTCACCTGATGCATCTTGTTCCCGATGATGGCCAGTTCCTTGTGCCCGTGCTCCATCAGCCATTGGAAGGCTTCCTCATCGCCATCACCCGTGAGCGCCACCTGTTTCAGCACATGCATGCCGTTGCGGTCAAGCCATTCCAGCGCCCGCTTGTCGCCCTCGATCCCGGTGATCACGGCCATCAGGTGCGGGTGACCGTGTTCCATCAGCCACTTGCGGGCCTCCTCCCGGTTGCGGAGGGCATAGGTGAAAATGCCCAGTTCCGGGTAGCCGTTGGTGGTCAGCCAGTCGCGCAGTCCTGTGTGACCAGCGATCGCCTCGCCCCAGGCGAGCAGGACCTTGGCCGGGTATTCGGTGCGCATGCAGGATGGATAACGATAACGCGGCGAAGTTATTCCGCAAGGCCGCAGCGAGCGGCAGGAGGGGAGTGGTGTGGTCGGTCCGAGGTCCTCATCGCTCATAGCGTTCGAAGATGAGGGCGGACCACATGTGGTTGCTTGATACGCTTATCTTGGGGGCACAGAACCTTACCATCATGAACATGAAATGCATCCTGCTTGCTGCAGGCATGGCCATCGCCTCTTTTTCGGGCATGGCCCAGGAGGTGAAGCAACCCACGCCCGAACAGCTTGCCCGAACGCGCGCCGAGTGTTATGCCAAGGCCCTTGGCCTGAGCGCGGAGCAGACCGAGGTCATCTTCAAGCAATTGCTGATGGGCGAGGAGTCCGTGGCCGATATGCGCCTTCAGTTGGCTGAACTGAACGCCCAGATCGAAGCTGCCATGGCCGAGTATGACGCCACGGCCGAGGCCACCCTGAACAAGGCCGTTCTGGCCAAGCTGGAGACCAAGCGCAAGGAGGGATGGAAGCCCTGCTCAGAGGAATGCACACCTTCGGGTGACAAGCCCGGGGCCTGCTGCGCCGGTGGTGCAAAGCCGGCCACTGGCAAGGCCGCCGCGCCCGCGCCGAAGCCGAATGCCACCATGAAGTAGTCGGTCCCCCGCAAAGGAAAAGGCCACCTGTGCGGGTGGCCTTTTCCTTTGCGGATGATCATGTTCATTCCACCACCACCACCAGGTATTTGGAAATGCTCCAGAACTTGTTCGCGTCCGTGATCACCAGCTTGCCATCGGTCAGGTCCAATTTGTAGCTGCCCTCGGGGTGGGTGGTCACCAATTTGGCCTTCTTGGCGGCCAGTCCGATCTCCTGGGTGCGCATGATGTCGATCTGCGTGAAGTAGTCCTTCTTCAGGTCGGCCGTGTTCAGCTTGTTCACGCCGCCCAGACCGACCACGCCGCCCTCTTTCGTAAGCACGCCGTTCTCGCGCAGTTCCTTACTGGTGCCCACGGCGTAGAACGCGGTGTTCAGTTCGTTGCGCTGCATGTCTGAGAGCTGGGACTTGTCACGGTACATCTCGATCAGTGTGGCCAATGAACTGTTGGTGCTGGATAATTGCTCCTTCAGCGTCGCTATCTCCGCATCCTTTTCCTTCAGGCCCTGTTCCAGGTCGGCCACGGTGCGCTCCAGTTCGGCAATGGCGTTGGTGTTGGAGCGGGCCTGCTTGCGCAGTTTGTCGATGAGCGACCTGTTGGCCGTGAGCAGCGAGTCAATGCTGGCAATGTCGCCCATGATCCGGTCCTCGGGCGATACGCCGTTCTCGATGCCCGTTTCCGGGCTCACCAACTGGCCCTGTTTGCTGCGGATGGTGCGCAGGTTCTCACTGATCTGGTTCAGCGTGCCGAACAGGTCGTTGATGGTGCTGTCCTGCGAGGATACCTTGGCGTTGAGGCGCTGGCCGTCCTCCTCCAGCTGCGTTACGCGCGGATCGGTGGTGGGCTCGGAGGTGCAGGCGGCCAGTGCGGTGGCCAGCAACAGGGTGATGATGGAGGTTTTCATGGAGGTGTTCGGTTCATTCAACGCTCGCGTTCCCAGGCCTCGTATGCTCAGGAGCTGGTCGCTGAAGGACACAAAGTAAAGCGGTCGGAACGCATGGTTCCCTGACCGATGTACAACCTTGGGTGCTTCCTTTGCGTAGGAACGCGCCCGCACCGCCCATTTTCCGGTGCGGAACACCATTCCCGCCAACGCCATGCGCATCCTCTTCCGCTGCTTCCTGTTGGGTGCCCTGTTGCTGGGTGCTGCAGATTGCGGTGCACAGGAGGATACCCCCCTTACCAAGGAGTTCGCGGGCATGAGCGCAAAGGAGCGGACCCGGTTGGCCAAACAGGAAACAGAGGATGCGGCACGCGACCCGGCGTTCCAAGCATTGATGCAGGAGGCCGAGGCCCTGTTCTCCGCCCAGCGGTACGATGAGGCCCTGGCCCGTTTCCAAGAGGCGCGGCGTATGCGTCCGTTGAACGTGTATCCCAAGGTGAAGATCAAGGACCTCGACGCGCTCATTGCCAAACGCGACGCCGAACGCACCGTTTCACCCCCGGTGGAGCAGCCTGTTGCGGTTCCACCACCGGTATTGGTCACCGCTCCACCCGCTCCGGAGCCGACCACGATCGATGCGGCAAAGAAGGAAGCGCCGCCAAGGTCGCCGCCGCTGATGGCACCTGTTCCCATGCCAGAGGTCCGCACTGCACCGGTCGAGCGCAGCGTTCCAATGGTGACCACCACACCTGCAGTGAAGGATAGTGCAAAGGCCCCCCTCTCCGAAGGTTCTCATGAACGCATCTACAAGGAGGGCCGTGCGGTCGTGCAGGAAAGGCGTGTTGTGGTCGCCGGACAAGAGACCGTCTACCGCAAAGTGACGCATCCTTGGGGTGACGTCGTGTATTTCCAGGACGGACTGGCCGTGCCGGCACGGGTCTGGGCCGAGGTGTTCGGCGCTCCGTAAGGGGTCAGTCCCGCTTGTTCGCCAACCTCACCGGGAATCGCAACAGTGAGCGATAGTCCTCTCCGGCCTCCTTCATGTCCAGGTCATCGGCCGCATGGTACCATGTCAGTTCCACTTGCGTGGTGCCATTGGCGTGGGCATCCTCCAAGCGCTTGAACACATCCAGCAGGTATTTCGATGTGCTGGAGTTGAAATAGGTGAGGTCCACCTGCACGTTCGTACGTTCGACGGGATCCTCCGCGTAGCGGTCCACCGCATCATAGATCGGTCCGAAGAAGCGGTCGGCATTCTCGGGAATGGAGCAGCCGGCGATCCGCATCGAACCGGTCACGGGGTCGAGCAGCACCGAAGGGGTCTTGTCCGTGGCGGCCAGTTCCAAGCGTTGGTCGTTCATGCCGAGGGCGAATGTAGCCACCAGCGGAATGGCGTTCGTCATTTGGGCATCGGCGGGTGGCTGCTTACTTTCAGCCGGTCCATACGCTAACGGACCCCTGTGCCATGAGCATCCAGACGATCGTTGTACCCTATGATTTTTCGGAATGTGCCGCTGATGCCCTGCGTGTGGCGGCCAAGATCGCACGATTGACAGGTGCCGTTATCGATGTGGTGCACCTCTACGAGCAAATGACCGATTTTCACACCGAGAACCAGCGCTTGCGGGAGGAGATCGAGGCCAAGTTGGATGAAGTGCCCACGCTGCCTTTCGTGGAGGGTATTGAACTGCGCAGGTTCATGCTGCGTCAGATGTCGCTGCCGGAGATGTTCAAGAACGAGCGCATTGCTGCGGCCGACCTTATCGTCATGGGTTCGCACGGGGCCACGGGCATGAAGGGCTTTGTGGGGAGCAACACGCAGCGCATTGTGCGATTGGCTCCCATGCCGGTGCTGGTCATCAAGCATCGGATCGAGGATTTCCAGGTGAATGATGTCGTTTTCGCATCCAACTTCTCCAACGAGGACATCGGCAAGTTCGATGCGTTCCGTCCGCTCATCGAGATCTTCGATCCCAAGGTGCATCTGCTGAAGGTGAACACCCCCAAGACCTTCGAGCGCAGTGCTGACAGCAGTGCTGCCATCGATCGTTTCCTGCAACGGCACGAACTGCGTCGCTATACGGCCACCATTTACAACGACCTGAGCATCGAGGAGGGCATCCTCAACTTCGCCCGCGAGATCGACGCGGACCTGATCGCCATGGCCACCCACGGCCGCACCGGCTTCTTCCACGTGGTGAACGGCAGCCTCACGGAGGACATCGTGAACCATACCACCTTCCCGGTGCTCAGCGTGAAACTGTGAACCTTGCACGCTCCGGCATCCTATCTTCGCACAAACCAGCAACGTTCACCATGAAGTTCCTGCATCAGTCGATCGAGGCCAAGAAGAAAGAGATCCTGGAAGTGGAGATCGATACCGCTACCAAGGTGAAGTTCATGACCGGGCGCGAGCTGAAGGCCTACAAGGGCGGCAAGACCTACTCGTTCTACGGCGGTCTGTTCGAGGAATCGCCCGTGCGTTTCGTGGTGCCCTATGATGCCGTTTGGACGGTGGTCGTGGAGAAGGGCACCATGCAGAACCCCATTGAAGTGAATGCTTCAGTGCGCCGCCTGTCACCGAACAATTCGGTTCGTAGCACCATCGCTTCGGATGCACCACCCCATGTGCGCGCCGCTGAAGGTCTGCTCGAAGCCGAGACCGCCCGCATCGCCGCCGAAATGAGCCTCGCAGGAAAAAGCGAGGGCTGACGAACCGATCCACGTGATCCAGCGTTCCTGAAGCATGGATACATCGACCGAACGCGACCGGCTGGAGCGTTTGCTCCGCGGTCAACAGGAACTGGTGGACCAGGTGCACCAGTGGTTGCAGGAGGAACAGAAGCAGGATGATATCCTGCGAGCGGTCATTCTCAGTTCCCGACGAGAGGCCCCGGCACGTATTCGAGGCCTCGATCCGGAACGCGTCTATTCCCTTGCCACCATCCGGGGGCTGTGCATCAAGTACCGTTTGCGCTTCCTGGACGGCGGGCTATTCAAGGGCCCTTTGCCCCCACAAGCGGTTAATGCGGTGAAACAGTTGGAGCGGAACGCATCCGCACCGTTGTCGAGCTTCAAGATCATGGCGCCTGCCGAGCGGTTCCGCCTTTGCGATAGCGAGGCCGATCCGCTGTTGTTCGTGCCGATCGGCGATGACCGGTATTACTTGGTCCACAAGTGGGGTCGCGACCTGAGCGTCCTGCGCTCAGTGGTGTACTGGTCCTTCCGCACCCCGATGAATCTGGTGGCCACGGTGCTGGTCCTCGCCTTCATGGTGGCGCTCGCCGTGCCCAGCGCCTGGCTTTCACCCGGCGTGGATGCAGCGTTCTGGAACGGCAAGCGTGTTCTGTTCATGGGCTGGAGCACCATCGTACTTTCCGCCTTCACGGCGTTCGGCTGGCTGGCGTTCTTCGGCCAGTTCAGCGACAGGGCCTGGAACAGTCGCTATTTCAACGCGTGAGCGCGCACCGGTGCGGGACGTAGGTCGCGCACCTCGTTATCTGCTTGGTGCTGCACTTTACACACGCAACTGCTGCGGAACCACGCTTTCAACTGATCACGCTCCGTGGGCATCAGGCGTTTGAAGGCCTTGCGTAATTCCTTGCGGAACACACGACGGTCGGCCATGCTGATGGTGGCCAGTACTTGCTGATAATAGGCGAGCATGTCGGTCTTCATGGCGTTCACGGAATGGTGGTGGCGTGCGGTGGATACGCGGGTGGGTCCGTTCAGGTTCCACGAGGTCCCTGCCCGTTAACGAAGAAAGGGGGCACCAGTGGCGCCCCCTTCCTCTTTCGCGGTCCGTTCGGATCAGCCGATGGTGATCTCGCGCTGCTTGGGTTTCACGGCCTCGGCCTTGGGGATGTGCACAGTGAGCACGCCGTTCAGGTACTCGGCGCGGATGCCCTCGGCGTTCACCGTTTCGGGCAGGCGGAAGCTGCGGCTGAAGGCGCTGTGCGTGAACTCGCGGCGGGTGTAGCGCTCGTTCTCCTTCAGTTCCTCGGTCTTCTTGTCGGCACTGATGGTGAGCACTTCGTTCTCCATGCTCAGCTTCAGGTCCTCCTTGGCGAAACCGGGGGCCAGCAGGCGCAGCTCGAAGGCCTTATCGTTCTCCACGATGTTCACTCCGGGGTTGCTGCGGCGTAGGTCGTCGCTACCGAAGAATTGGCCGATGTCGCGGCCCAGGAACTCATTCACGAGCTCGTTGAAGGGGGCTGCGAACGTGGCTTGGGGACGGTACTTCGCGATGGTCATGGCGTTGTTGATTTGATCAGGTTGTGTTGCCAAGACCCTTTCAATCCGAATGCCGACCCGGAAATACGGTCAATATGACCGCTAATGAGCAGATTGAGCGGCCAAAATGGCGCTATTGAGGTAGGAATAGGAAGAAGACCGTGCCCTTTTGTGGGTCGGGGCCACTGCCTGTGATATTGAACCGGGCGCGTTGTGAACTTCGCAAGGCATGTTCGATCATGCATTCGTCGGCACCGGCACTACGGGAAGGGTCGAGCTCCGCCTTGGTCACCCGTCCACTGCGGTCCACGCTGACGCGCACGGCCACGCGGCCTTGGGTGCGGCAGAGGTAGCCCGGCACGTCATTCTCGCGCACCCGGCCCTGTAGATCGTGCCATACGGTGGTGGCTCCTTCCACCTTGACGGGTTCGGCGGCCTTGTCCATGTACAATTCCTTGTTCCACTTGCTGGGGTCCAGCTGGGGCATCTCGATTTCCTCGCCCCTGTCGCGACGTTCCTGTGCCAGCCGGTCGAACTCCTGTTGCTCGAAGTTGCGCAGGTCGTTCTCCACGCGCTCGGCGAGCTTGGCGTGTGAGAAGGTGGGCTTGGCCTCGGCGGTGATGTTGCTCGTGAGATTGGTGACCTGCTGCGGCATGCCGAGGGCTTCCTGTTGCATTTGTTCTTCCAGGATCTGCGCCTCCTCCTCCGTGATCATCTCAATACGCATGTCGCTGATCTCGTCCTCGCGCGGGGTGGTGCGGATGTTCCAGAGCGTGAATAGGAAGAGCGCAATGGTGTGCAGGGCAAGCGTGCCGATCACGCCGACCTTGTGCCGTTCGAACCAATCGAGGAAGCCGCTCACCATGTGCCTGTCCGTGGGGCGATGCCCGACCAAGATACGCGGCCCGATCGGGGTTGTTGTGTACGGATGCGCCAAGCATCAGGCCAGCCGTTGTTCCAGCGGTTGCCGGCACCATGCGCCCAGCCCAGTGGAATGCTGGCGTAGATCACCAAGGCCTCGCCCGATGCCTCCTTCGCTGGCAGGGCCTCGCCGCGCAGGTAGGCTATGGCCTGTTGTTCGTTCACCTCCAATGTCGCGAATGCCGACCGGTCCAGTAGCAGGCTGGTGGCCAATGCCGGGTGCTGCCGTTGTCGATCGCCTTTCATGTAGCTCACCGGTGTGCCGGGCGTAAGCACGTGCATGCCGCCCAAGAGTTGGTGCACTGTTGCGGCCCACCGCGCATCCATCGCGTAGGTGGTCTCCTGGTGAACGATGGCATGCTGTTCCACTTCCGTGAGCACGCCGTGCAAGGGCGTTGCATTGCCAATGCTCCCGATCTCGCGCGCCGACCAGGTGCCAGCCTTGCGCATGGCGGCCACGAAGAAGCCTTCGCCTTTTATGCGGTGCGGGTAGCACCGGTGACCGATGATGCCGCTCGCCTCCACGCGCACAGCGCCCCACGCGGGGTCGAATTCCGGGTCGATGGCCGTGGCACCCAAGGCCACCAGCGCCGCCAGTTGCTCCTCGTTCTCCGAAGGCTCCCAGGTGCAGGTGCTGTACACCAATGTTCCTCCGGGGGCGAGCGCCTTCCAGGCGTGTTCCAGGATGCCGCGTTGGGTGGTGGCACATTGCCGCACCAGTTCCCTTGACCATTGCTCGCGCGCGAACGGGTCCTTGCGGAACATGCCTTCGCCGGAGCAGGGCGCGTCCAGCACGATCAGGTCGAAAAGGCCTTCCACGCGTTCGAGGTCCGACGGGTCGCTGTTGCTCACCACCACATTGGGAAGGCCCCACTTCCACAGGTTCTCCTGCAGGACCCCGGCCCTGCGGCGATCGATCTCGTTGGCCACCAACAGGCTGCCCGGCGTGAGCAGGCTGCGAAGGTGTGTGCTCTTGCCGCCCGGTGCAGCACAGAGGTCCAGGGCGATAAGGTCGTGCTGCAGCATGCCGCTGGCCTTCAGCACGGGTTCCAGCAGCATGGAGGAGGCTTCCTGCACATAGTAGGCACCGGCGTGCAACAGCGGATCGAAGGTGAAGGCTGGGCGCTCTGGAAGGTAGTATCCCGTGGCGCACCACGGCACACGTTCGGCCGCGGGCCTCAAGGGTTTGTAAGGATTCACCCGGATGCTGACGGGCGAGGGGGCTGATAGCGACCGTTCAAGCGCATCCAGTTCATCACCCACCAGGGGAGCCAGTGTGGTGCGCAGTTCATCGGGCAGCCCGGTGGAGGGGGCGGTGTTCCGCGACGGTCGCCAGGCCTTGGACCTGTTCATGCCGCCGTTCAGTGCACCAATGCGCCCTTGCGGAGCACGGTCTGTGCCCGATCGGGACCCAATGATACCAGCGTGATGGGGACGCCCACGGCCTGTTCGATCCTCGCCATGTAACGCTCCAGTGCCGGTGGTAGCGGTGCCTCGTGGTGCAGTTCGCCCCAGCCTGACATGTCCTCATACACGGGTTCAACGCCTGTGGTGATGTCGTAGGGCATGCGCTCGGTGTAGGTGCCGTTCACCTTGTAGCCGGTGCAGATCCGCACGGTGTCCAGTCCGTTCAGCACATCGGCCTTCATCATGGCCAGCTCGGTGATGCCGTTGATCATTACGGCGTAGTGCAGCGCGGGCAGGTCCAGCCAACCGCAGCGGCGTGCTCGACCGGTGGTGCTGCCGAACTCGTGCCCGGCCTTGCGGATCTGCTCGCCCATGTCGTCATCCAGTTCGGTGGGGAAGGGACCACTGCCCACGCGGGTGCAGTAGGCCTTGAAGATCCCGGTAACGACGCCAATGCGATTGGGTGCCACGCCGAGGCCGGTGGAAGCGCCTGCGCAAATGGTGTTGCTGCTGGTGACAAAGGGGTAGGTGCCGAAATCAATGTCGAGCAGGGTGCCTTGTGCACCCTCGGCCAGCACACGCTTGCCTTGGCGCAGGGCCTGGTCCAGGTAGTGCTCGCTGTCCACCAGTTGCAGTTCGCGCAGCGTGCGTGCGGCATCCAGCCATTCGGCCTCGGCCTGTGCATCGGCACCTGGCTGTCCGTGCATGGCGAGCAGACGTTCATGTTTGCGCTTCAGCTGGGTGTAGCGGTCCATCAGGTCGTGCCGTTCCAGATCGCCCACGCGAAGGCCATTTCGGCCGGTCTTGTCCATGTACGTGGGGCCGATGCCCTTGAGCGTGCTGCCGATCTTGGCCTTGCCTTTCTCGGCCTCACTGGCGGCGTCCAACGCGCGGTGCGTGGGCAGGATCAGGTGTGCGCGGCGCGAAACGAGGAGGGTGGGCCTCACATCCACACCGGCATCGTCCAGGGCCTTCAGTTCCTTGAGGAAAATGATGGGGTCGATGACCACGCCATTGCCCACCAGGTTGATGGTGCCTTCGCGGAACACGCCGCTGGGGATGGTGTGGAGCACGTGCTTGTGCCCCTCGAAGATCAGCGTATGGCCGGCGTTGGGGCCACCTTGGAATCGCGCGATCACCTCGTACTGGGGGGCGATCACGTCCACCACCTTGCCTTTGCCCTCATCGCCCCATTGGGCGCCGAGCAATACGTCCATGCGGGCGGCCATGCGGATCAGGCGCCCACCTTGGCCACGGCCTCGGCGACCGTGGGGGTGATGATGAACACCGTGTCCAGCTTGGTCACGATGAAGAGCTGACGCACGCTGTGCGAAACGGCCGCGAGCAGGGTGTCGCCGCCAGCGTTGCGGGTGCGGGTGAGCACGTTGATCAGGATGTTCAGCCCCGTGCTGTTCATGTACTGCAGGTCGCCCATGTCGAGCACCACGGTACTGGTGCCATCGGCGAGTTCGTCCTCCAGGGTGCTCATTAGGCGGTCGGCCTGTTGCTGGTCCATTAGGCGGCCGTGGAGGTGGAACACCTTGCAGTGTTGTTCCTTGGTCACGGACAGGTCAAAGGGGAGGCGTTCGGTCACGTTCATGGGGCGTTACGTTCATTGCGGCAGGCGCTGCAGATGCCGTGGATCAGCAGGGCATGGTGGGTCACTTGGAAGTCCATCACCTCGGACACGGTGTTGCGTACCTGCTGAATGCGCGGGTCGCAGAACTCCTGCACCTTGCCGCAGCGGTCGCACACGGCATGGTCGTGCTGGTGGTAGGCGTGGGCCTTTTCGAACTGGGCCTGGGTGCCGTTGAAGCGGTGGCGTCGCACCAGATCGCAGTCCAGCAGCAGTTCCATGGTGTTGTAGAGGGTGGCGCGGCTCACTCGGTAGTTCTTCGACTTCATACGACCGTAAAGCCGCTCGATGTCGAAGTGTCCGTCCTGGGCATAGATCTCCGTGAGTATGGCGAAACGTTCGGGCGTTTTCCGGTGCCCCTTGCGTTCCAGGTACTCGCTGAAGATCTGCCGGACGTTCTCGCGTTGTTCGGCCACGGACATGGTGCAAATGTACACGCCACGGGGGAGGCGAACGAAGCCCTTTTCCGTTCGTGCAGGTTCAGTGGTCCACGCGCTCCACGATCCTTACGCCACGCACGCGCTTAAGCTTGTCCATCAGGGCGTTCAGGTGGTCCGTGTCATGCACGTAGGCCTTCACCTTTCCTTCGAAGATGCCGTCATGGCTTTCGAAGCTGATGGCACGCATGTTCACGTTGTGCTCGTGACTGATGATGGTGGTGATCTTGTTCACCAGGCCCACATCATCGATCCCGCTGAAGCGCAACCCTGCCAGGAACTCAACGCTGTCCTTGCCCTTCCAGCGGGCCTTCACGATCCGGTAGGCGAAGTTGCTCATCAACTGCACGGCGTTGGGGCAGTTCACGCGGTGGATCTTGATGCCTTCGTTGAGGGTGATGAAGCCGAAGACATCGTCGCCGGCAATGGGATTGCAGCAGGGACTGAGGTTGTAATCGATCTTCTGCAGGTCGTCGCCGATGAGCAGTGCGCTGTTCTTGTCGCCGCGGATCTCGGCCACCACTTCCTCGAGGGTGCGTTCATCGGGGGCGTGTTTCACCTTGGGTAGGACCAGCCGTCCGTTCTTCACCTGCACCACCTGGCCGGTGCCCCCGTCGCCGATGTCCTCGAGCACGTGCTTGCCGCGGGCCACCTGGTAGTAGAGGTCCATGGCCGAGGTGGCGCGGAAGTAGGCGATGAGCAGGTTGATGTTGGCCGCATCGACCTTGGCTCCCCATTTGCGCAATTGGCGTTGCACCGCCTCACGTCCCACCACGGCCAGCTTTTTCTTCTGGTCGCGCAGGGCCTGCTTGATCTTGTGGCGGGCCTTGGCCGTGGCCACGTAATTCAGCCAATCCTCTTTGGGCTGTTGTTTCTTGGAGGTGATGATCTCGATCTGGTCCCCACTCCGCAGGGGCTGGCTTAGCGGCACCAGCTTGTGGTTCACCTTGGCACCGATGCACTGGCGGCCCACCTGGCTGTGGATGTCGAAGGCGAAGTCGAGCGCGGTGGCCCCGGCGGGCAGGCTGCGCATGTCGCCCTGCGGGGTGAACACCACGATCTCGTCGCTGAAGAGGTTCAGCTTGAAGTCGTTGACGAAATCGAGCGCGTTGGTGCTGGGGTCGTCCAGCACTTCGCGGATGCGGTTGAGCCAGGCATCAAGGGCTGAGGCATGATCGCCCTCATCCTTGTAGCGATAGTGCGCGGCCAGGCCCATCTCGGCCACTTCGTCCATGCGTAGGCTGCGGATCTGCACTTCCACCCATCTCCCACCAGGGCTCATCACTGTTGTATGCAGGCTTTCGTACCCGTTGGCCTTCGGAATGCTGATCCAGTCGCGCAACCGGTCGGGGTTGGGCTGGTAGTAGTCGGTCACAATGCTGTACACCTTCCAGCAGTCGGCCTTTTCCAGCTCGGGCCGGCTGTTCAGGATGATGCGGATGGCGAACACGTCGTACACTTCCTCGAAGGTGACATGCTTCTTGAGCATCTTGTTGTAGATGCTGTGAACGCTCTTGGGCCGCCCTTTGATCTCGTAGGCCAGTCCCTCGCGGTCCAGCGCCTGCTTGATGGGTAGGATGAAGCGGCTGATGAAGCGCTTGCGCACGGCCTCGCCCTTCTTCAGTTTCAGGCTGATCTCGTCATACACGGCCGGCTCCTTGAACTTCAGGGAGAGGTCCTCGAGCTCGGTCTTGATGTTGTAGAGGCCCAACCGGTGGGCGAGCGGTGCATAGAGGAAGAGCGTTTCGCTGGCGATCTTCAATTGCTTGTCGCGCGCCATACTGTCCAGCGTGCGCATGTTGTGCAGACGGTCGGCCAGCTTCACCAGGATCACGCGCACGTCCTGTGCAAGGGTCAGCAGCACCTTGCGGAAGTTCTCGGCCTGGATGCTGTCCGTGCCGAACTGGAGTCCACTGATCTTCGTGAGCCCGTCGATGATGGTGGCCACCGTGGGACCGAACAGGTCCTTCACGTCATCCAAGGTGAGGTCGGTGTCCTCCACCGTATCGTGAAGCAGCGCGGCCACAACGCTCGTGGCGCCCAGCCCGATCTCCTCGGCACAGATGCGCGCCACGGCGATCGGGTGGTAGATGTAGGGTTCGCCGCTCTTGCGCCGCTGTTCCTTGTGGGCCTCCACCGCGATGTTGAAGGCCTTGCGGATCATCCGGTTCTCCTCGGCGGTGCGCTCGCCCTTGATGGCGCGCAACAGGCCGCGGTATCGTCGCAGGATCTCGGCCCGCTCTTTCACCAGGTCGATCTCGGGGTGTTTGGCCAAGGGCTTTTCCGCTCCTGCGTTCTGCACGGTGCTCATTCTCCGCGAAAGTTAGGTCGCTACAGCACTAGATCGCGGGCAGCACTTTGCCGGCCACCTCGCCGAAGCCGATGCGCACGCCATCCTTCACGCAGTGACCGCGCATCACCAGGGTGTCGCCGTCCTGCAGGAATTTCCGCTCGGTGCCGTCGTGCATGGTCAGTGGCTTGGTTCCTTTCCAGGTCAGTTCCAATAGGCTGCCATAGCTGTCGGGCGTGTCGCCGCTGATGGTGCCACTGGCCATCACATCGCCACAGCGCACGTTGCAGCCGTTCACCGTGTGGTGCGCCAACTGCTGGGCCATGCTCCAGTACAGGTGCTTGAAGTTGCTGCGGCAGATGGTGGTCTCGCGGCCATCGGGTGTGGCAATGGCGGCCTCCAGCGCAATGTCGAAGTGGCGCGCGCCGTTCTGTTGCAGGTAGGGCAGCACGGGCGGGTCCTGCACAGGTGAAGCGGTGCGGAAGGGCTCGAGCGCGTCGAGGGTCACCACCCAGGGGCTCATGCTGCTGCCGAAGTTCTTGCCCAGAAAGGGGCCCAGCGGCACATATTCCCATGCCTGTATGTCGCGGGCGCTCCAGTCGTTGAAGAGCACCAGCCCGAAGATCTTGTCCTCAGCTTCCGCAGTGGTGATGTGCTGGCCCAAGGTGTTGCCTTCGAAGGTGATGAAGGCCACCTCGAGCTCCATGTCCAACTGGCGCGTGGGGCCGAACTCGGGAGCGGCATCGGGCGCAGGTTTATACTGGCCCTTGGGACGGTGGATCGCGGTGCCGCTCACAACGATGCTGCTGGCGCGGCCATGGTAGCCCACGGGCAGGTGCAGCCAGTTGGGCAGCAGGGCGTTGGCCGGGTCGCGAAACATGCAGCCCACGTTGTAGGCATGCTGGCGGCTGCTGTAGAAATCGGTGTAGTCGCCGATGCGCACGGGCAGGTGCAGGGTCACTTGGTCGGCGGGCAGCAGGGCATCCTCGCGCAGGCTATTGTTGTCGCGGAAGGTGGGGTTGTCGTGGCGCAGTAGTTCGCTCAGGCGTTGGCGCAGGGCGCGCACCGCCGTGCGTCCCCCGGCCATCAGGTCGTTCAGTTGCGGTGCCATTAAGGCTTCGCGCGCAATGCCCAGGCCATCGAGCAGACCGGCCTCGGCCAGCACGCTCAGGTCCACTACGCGGTCGCCGATGCGCGTTACGGGCACGGGCGGTTCCCCGTTCCAGCTACCCATGCCGAAGGGCAGGTTCTGGATGGGGAAGTCGCTGTCAGTGGCAACGGGGATCCAGGAGCGCAGTGCGGGGTCGTTGGCGGGCAGGTGCATACCGCAAAGGTGCGAAGACCCTCGCTCACGGACAGACGATCAGCAGATCGTTGGTGGGCAACAGCTCACCGCAGCGCCTGGGGTCCAGCATGTCCGGGCTTACCAAGGTGATGCCGGCGGGCAGGCAGTCGGTGCCAGGGTGGCGCACCACACGCAACGGTGCTGTTAGTCGAAGGATGTTCCCCGAGGTGGTGGTGGCCTGCACGCTTACCAGGTAAATGCCGCTGGGGGCCACGGTGCCATCGGCCAGCCGGCCATCCCACCCGCCAAAGCCCGTGTGGCTGAACACCGGCCGCAGCTGGGAATCGCGAACGCCGAACTGCACGGCGGTCACGTTGTAGGTGATCGGGATGAATTGGTCATTGATGCCATCCCAATTGCTGGTGATCACGTTGGGCACCATCAGGCAGGCGCTGTCCACCTGTGTGTGCCACGCATGGTCCGCGGCCATGGGCGACGTGTGGTCCGGCAGGCAACCCACGAGGCCGATCACCAGCACGAACAGCAGGGGCAGCGCAGTACGGGTCCGGAACATGGTCCCGAAGCTACGCGGAACGACCCTTACTGTGCGGGCGTTGCCTTCGCCTTTCCCCCACCGAAGCCGAACTGTCCGCCCAGCACCAGCGCGTTCTGCACGAACCAGAAGTGTTGGCTGGCCTGGTCCTCGTCCGTACCGGTGGTGAGCACATGCGGCAGGTCGATCCAGCCGCCACGCAGCGTGTTGCGAATGAAAAGGTGGCGCAGGAAGGTGAAGTGCAGGCCCAGTTGCGCGCCCACACCAATGCCGGCGATGTTGAACCGGTTGTTGATGCCTTCACCAAAGAGCCTTACATCGGTGCGGGGGATCACCGGACCGGCGTGCATGCCCTCGAACACGCGCAGCCGGAAACGGCCGTCGGACGTGGACCACAGCGCATCATAGTGGTCCACATCGATGCAGAGGAGGTTGAGGCCGTCGGTGTGCTCGTAGGTCAGGAAGTCGGTGGTCAGCTTCACGTCGTTGCTGCCTTCCTGCGTGGCGTATTGCGGCGAACAGCTTTCGTTCACGTAGCCGTCCATGCGCACGGTCTGGTCGGCCTGCATCACGTACTTCATGTGGTCCAGGCCCAGGGAAATGCTCCAGTTATCCTTGAAGTACCAGCCCAGCCGATAGTTGTACTGGGGGATCCAGATGCTGGAGGGTGAGAAGTAGACCGATGTCGAGAAGTCGCTGGGCCGGTCACTGGCCGCTACATGGCGCAACGTGAAGTCGTAGTCGGGGCCTTTCAGGTGTATGTCGCTCCAGCTGTACCACGCGCGGTTGTAGCCCCAGTAGGCGAAAAAGCGGCCCTTGTCGTGCTGTGCGTTCACCAGGCTGGTCAATGACGGCACGAGGAGCAGGAGGAGCAGCGTGCGGCGCATGGCTCAGGTCCAGCTGAAATCGGCGGTGCGGGGCAGGTGGTCCAGCGCGTCCACGGCCAGTTCCGGTGGCGTGGTCAATTTGCGCAGACGGGTGTCGATCCAAGCGCCCTCCACGATGAGCGAGGCGCAAAACGTGCCATCGGCCTTGGTGAAGGTGTGAGCGAAGGAGAACCGGGCATGGTCGCGGGAGAGGCCGCGAAGCGACAGGTCCACGTAGACCTCATCGTGCAGCCCGATCTCGCGACGGAAGGTGCACTCCTCCCGGAAGATCACCGGGCCGAGGTGTTGCTCTTTCATCAGCGTCATGGTGATGCCCACACTGGCCAGGGCCTCCATGCGTTGCTGGGCGCACAGGTCGTAATACACGCTGTGGCGCAGGTGGAAGTTGGCATCAATGTCCGCCCAGCGCAAATTCAGCCGGGTACGGAAAGGGGAGTGGCCGTCCATGGATGCGCAAAGGTACCGCTCACCGCCGGTGGGGTCATTGCGGCAGGTGGTCCTTCACTGCTCCGTAGGCCCAAGTGCCGGCAATGGCACTGGCAATGGTGACCAGGAATACCGGATGCCCGGCGCCCACCAAGGTGAACATCGGCCCCGGGCAGGCACCGGCAAGCGCCCAGCCAAGGCCGAAAATGGTACCGCCAATGATGTACCGAGGCCACGTATGCTGCTTGTCCTGGAAGAGAATGGCATTCCCGTAGAGGTCCTTCATCCGCCAGTACTTGATGATGGCCGTACCGATGGCACCCAGCACCACGGCGCTGCCGATCACGCCATACATGTGGAAGCTCTCGAAGCGGAACATCTCCTGGATGCGGTACCAGCTGATGACCTCCGCCTTGGTGAACATGATGCCGAACACCACGCCGAGCCCGATGAACTTGAGGTATTTCATCATCTATAGCGCGAGTATGTGCGGCAGCAACAGCCAGGTGACCGTGAGCCCGCCGATAAAGAAACCGATCACCGCCACCAACGAGGGCAACTGCAGGTTGCTGAGCCCGCTGATGGCATGGCCGCTGGTGCAGCCGCCGGCGTAGCGCGAACCAAAGCCCACCAGGAAACCACCGACCACGATCAGGATGATGCCACGTGCGGTGAGCAACTGTTCCCACCCGAAAAGCTCCGTGGGTGCGATCCCCGAGGCCCAGCTGTGCAATCCGTTCGCTTCCGCCCAGCCGGTGAAGCTGGGTGCCAGGTCCGGCGGTGTGGATGAGGCCAGCCAGGTGCTGCCGATGGATCCGCCGATGAGCGCCCCCAGCACGAAGAGCAGGTTCCATAGTTGGGTGCGCCAGTCGAACCGGAAGAAGGGGATGCGCTTGCCGGCGCCCAGCATGCTGCACGCGGCATGCAGCGTGGCACTGATGCCGAAGCTCTTGCCGAACCACAACAGCATGAGGTACACCGCCGCGATGATCGGTCCGGCCACGTACCAGGGCCATGGTTGGCGAAGGAATTCGAGCACGCTCATTTCACGCGGATGGTGAGGATGGGGATCTTCAGGCTCTTCACCAGATCGAGGCTTACGCAGCCCTTGATCAATCGGCTGAAGCCACTGCGTCCATGGGTCCGCATGGCCAGCAGGTCGCCGCCGTGCAGTTCGGTCCATTGCAGCACGCCTTCCTCCACACTGGGGGCTTTCACCACATGCTTGCTGTAGCGGTGCAGGTGGTTCTCGGCGGCGAAGCGGTCCATGTGGGCGCGTACCTCTTCCACGGGCAGGGTGTCCTTCGGGGTGTTCACGCGGAGCAATTCAACAGTGCTGCCGGCCAGGTCGTGGAAGTCGCGGAGGATGTCGAAGTACTGGTGGTCACGGGTAAAGGCGTTGGCGAAGATCATCCGGTGCACGCCCTGCCCGGTATGTTCCGCCTTCAGCGAGAGCACAGGGATGTCCGCTCGGCCGATGAGGTGCTCGACCAACAGGCCCACGAGCCGGTCGCGCATGCTGTCTCCGCCCTTGGTGCCTACCACCAGCAGGTCGATGGAGAGCTCGTTCACGGTCTCCAGGATGGCATCGGCAATGCCGCCGTAGCGCAGGCGTGTCACCACCGGCACATCCACCTGTGCGGCCCACTGCTCCAAGGCCTTGGTGTTGCGCTCTCCGGCCTTCAGGTAGGGCGTCACGTCCATGGTTCCGTCGTCCACGGGCACGCCTTCGGTGTTCACCGCCATGCCGCCCGGCACGGGCACCACGTTGAGGCCGTAGACCGTTCCGCCGGTGTGTTTGGCCAGTCTTGCCGCTGCTTTCAGGGCATAGATTGAAAGGGGACTGAGGTCCGTGGGGACAAGGATCCGCCGCATGGGTGCCAAGATGCCCCATGTCCGCAAATGGTGGACTGACCTCCGTCAGGAAGTGGATGCCGTGTCCTCAGGCCTTCACGCTCCAGCCGTACAGGGGCTTCAGGCGCATCATGCCGTTCACCTGGAAGCGGATGCGGCGAAGTTCCTCGTCGTCGTTGGGGTGGCGCAGGGCGTAGTCGATCAGCTCCACGATCTGGCGGCAATCGTTCTCCTTGAGGCCGCGCGTGGTGATGGCCGCCGTGCCGATGCGGATTCCGCTCGTTACGAAGGGGCTCTTGTCATCGAAGGGCACCATGTTCTTGTTCACGGTGATGTGCGCCTCGCCCAGTACGCGCTCGGCCTCCTTGCCGGTGATGCCCTTGTTGCGCAGATCGATGAGCATGCAGTGGTTGTCGGTGCCGCCGCTCACCACGTTGTATCCCTTGTCCATCAGGGCCTTGGCCAGGGTCTGCGCGTTGGCGATCACCTGTTTGCCATAGCCCTCGAAGGCCGGGTCGAGCGCTTCGCCGAAGGCCACCGCCTTGGCCGCGATCACATGCTCCAGCGGGCCGCCCTGCGTACCGGGGAACACGGCCCCGTCCAGCACCGCGCTCATCATGCGCACCTCGCCTTTCGGGGTGGTCAGGCCCCAAGGGTTGGGGAAGTCCTGGCCCATCATCATCAGGCCGCCGCGGGGACCGCGCAATGTCTTGTGCGTGGTGGTGGTGACCACATGGCAGTGGGGCAGCGGGTCGTTCAGCAGTTTGGCGGCGATCAGTCCGGCGGGATGGCTCACATCGGCGAGCAGGATGGCGCCCACTTCATCGGCAATGGCGCGGAAGGCCGCATAGTCCCAATCGCGGCTGTAGGCGCTGGCACCGCAGATGATGAGCTTCGGTTTTTCGGCCAGGGCCTTTTCGCGGACCTTGGCCATGTCCACCAGGCCGGTGGCCTGTTCAACGCCATAGAAGGTGGCGCGGTACAGCTTGCCGCTGAAGTTCACCGGACTGCCGTGGGTGAGGTGGCCACCGTGGCTCAGATCGAAACCAAGGATGGTGTCGCCGGGCTTCAGGCAGGCCAGCATCACGGCCGCGTTGGCCTGCGCGCCGCTGTGGGGCTGCACGTTGGCCCAGTCCGCACCGAAGAGCTTCTTCACCCGCTCAATGGCCAGGTTCTCCACGGCGTCCACATGCTCGCATCCACCGTAGTAGCGCTTGCCCGGCAGCCCTTCGGCGTATTTGTTGGTGAGCACCGAGCCCATGGCCTCCATCACCGCCTCGCTCACGTAGTTCTCGCTCGCGATCAGCTCCAGCCCGATGGTCTGGCGCCATTTCTCCTGTTCAATGACGTCGAAGACCGCGGTGTCGCGTTGGTTGCTCATGATGGTGAAGGATCGGGGCCGCACGTTGCGGACCGTCCAAAGGTAGCCGCGCGCAGCTATTCGGACCGCCGGCCTGGCAACAGCGCGGCCGCCCAGAGCAGGAAGAGCACTACCGGGTATTGCAGCAGGTGCAGCAGCTTCACCGATACGCCATAGAGCGGTGGTAGCTGGGCGGACAAGGCCTGCAGGACCAGGGCGAGCGCTCCCACGGACGTGAACCCGATCACCAGCGCCGTGCGGTACCGATGATCGCCGAACACCAGGCGCGCCATGCCGATGCACAGCACCAGCATGCTGGCGCTCATGGCTACGGCCAGTGCCCACTTGAGGCGCACCAAGGCGCCCAGGCCAAGCCCTTCGGTCCACCCGCGGAACAGGGAGTGGGCGTAGGACACGGTGCGGTGGTGCTCCACGAAGTCGATCTGGTAGTTCAGGTTCACCAGCAGGAAATCGCGAACGGCACCCAGCGCCACGGCAATGGCCAGGATCAACAGGATGCCGATACGCCGCCGGGTCATGCGGGTCGGGCCTTCGGCGTGGTGGGCGCGAACCGCTTCACCCAGATGGCCCAGAGCAGGAACACCCAGCCATAGACCACTACATAGAAGGTGTAGTCGTGATTGAAGGTGAGCAGTTCATAGTCGTACCGCGCCACGATCACCAGTACCACGATGCGTAGCACGTTGATGAGGTGGATGGAGATCAGGCCCGCGGCCCCGAACCAGAGCTTGTGGCGACAGGGACCGGGGTAGGCGGCCAGGAAGATGAGGTAAACGGCGAACAGGCTCACGCCGTTGCAGGGGTCGCCGATCCAGAGATGGCTGCCACCCTGGATGCCGATGTAGCGGTTGCTGTCGAACTGCGGCTCGGGCAACAGGGTGTAGCCCAACGCCTCCAACGTGCCGCCGGACAGCAGCATGAGGTTGTCGATCACCGCGCGATCAAGCGTTCCTTGGGGATGCAGTACGAGTTCGTAAAGCAGGTACCAGCCCACGTAGAGCAGGGCGGCCAAGAGAAAGAAAAGGACCACGGGGTCGCGCTTCGCCACCCGGGGGGTGGGAAGAGGGGACATCACTTATCGGAGTTGGCGGAGCGACGCAGCTCCATGGCCTTTCGGCCACCCAGCAAAGCACCGGCGGCGATCAACCCACCAATACCACCATCGATGGGGATACAGGGCGGGGGCCAGCAGGGGGGCGGACCTCCACCTGGCTGGGCCAAGGCGACCAAAGGGCCTACCACAAGGGCCAACGTCAGAAGGAGACGAAAGGGTCGAAGCATGATGGGCTTACCAGAGAACAACTGCCGCCAAACTTAACACAATCGGCCGGACCGCGCAGAACTTGTTGCTCAACAAGTTATCCACCGCCACCAGCGCATGGTTCCGATCGCCGGACCGTTGGGCCGCCTATATTTGCCCGTCCCGGCCACAAGCACCAACTGCCGGGGTAGAGGGCCCGTCCGTCCGTGGGGCCGATCCCGTTCAATGGCCTCACCCAAACCCCAGCAGCGCGGCAGTATCATCGACGCAAAGGACCTGCGTCAGTACCTCCGCGTCGCCTCCAAGAACTGGTACTTCGTCGCCGTGGCGCTGGTGCTCTCCGGCGTGCTGTCCTACCTCTACAGCTATAAGCTGCCCGATATCTATGGGGCCACCACCCAGGTGCTGCTCAAGGATAACGAGGTGTACGACTACCAGACCTCGATGTACAAGAGCCTGGGCTACGTCGGCGCATATGGCGACATCGTCAACCAGAAGCGCGTGCTCACCTCGTACGATCTGGTGAACGCCACCCTCGACCGCCTCGATTTCGACGTGTCCTACTTCATCGTGGGGCGCTTCAAGACCTCGCAGGTGTATGCCACGCAGCCCTTCACCGTGGAGATGGACGTGTTCAACGGCAAGCTGTACGAACGCCCCATCGACCTGCGCATCATCGACACCAAACGGTACGCCATCAGCTATGACCTGGGCGGGGCCATTGTCACCAAGGAGTACCCCTTCGACCAGATGGTGCAGGAGCAGGAGTATACCCTGAAGGTGGTGCGGTCGCCGTACGTGAACGAGCAGACCATCAACACGCTGGCCGCCACGGACTACCAGTTCATTCGCCACGAGCGTTCTGCGCAGGTGAAGCGCTGCATCGAGCGCATGAAGGTGCTGAACCACGACTACACCACCATCCTGGAGGTGACCATGGAGGACGAGGTGGCCATCCGGGCCAAGTTGTTCCTGGACACCCTTTCCAAGGTATATATCCAATACACCCTCCAGAGCGAGTTCGACATCAATGAGAACACACTGGGCTACATCGACAAGCAGCTGGCCGAGGTGACGGTGATCCTGGAGGAGCACGAGGGCGAGCTTCAGAACTACAAGGAGAGCAAGGACATCATCGACCTGCCGCGAGAGGAGAGCCTTTTCTTCAACGAAATGGTGCGCTTCGATAACCAGAAGCGCCGCATGGAACTGGACATTCAATCGCTGGACGCACTGGAGGATTATGTGCTGCACAGCGACGATGAGCGGCTGTTGCCCCCGGCCACCTTCATCATGGAGGACGCGTTCCTTCGGTCCACGCTCAGCGAGCTGTATGAGCGGCAGATGCAACGCAACCGCATGCTCTTCCAGGGCACACCATACAACATCAGCATCCAGCAGCTCGATTCCACGGTGCAGTACATCCGGGGGAACCTGCTGGGCTACATCAAGAACTCGCGCAACGCGCTGCGGGGCAAGATCCACGACGTGGAGATGCAGGTGGCCGATTACGAGGGAATGCTGCGCAGCCTGCCCAAGAGCCAGCGCGACATCATCAAGATCCAGCGGCGTGTGCAGGTGAACGAGAAGATGTACCTCTTCCTGTTGGAGAAGCGCGCCAGTACCGTGATCGCCAGGGCCGGTATCATTCCCCAGACCAAGGTGATCGAGAGCGCGCGATCGCTGGGCGTGGTGCGTCCGGACAAGATGCGCATCTTCTACACCTTCATGCTCGGCGGGCTCATCATCTCGCTGTTGGTGGTGTTCGTGCGTGTGATGTTCTACGACCGCATCGAGAACATGGACCAGTTGAAGGAGCTCACCACCCTGCCCATCTACGGCGAGGTGGTCGTGAGCGATAAGGCCGAGGAGAACTACGTGGTGGTGGACAGCGATCCCAAGGCGGCCATCACGGAGAGCTTCCGTACGGTGCGCACCAACCTGGAGTACATACCCAGCCCCGAGGGCCGTGGCAAGGTGGTGATGACCACCAGCTACCGCCCCAACGAGGGCAAGACCTTCTGCTCGGTGAATCTCAGCGCCATCCTGGCCAAGGCGGGCAAGCGCGTGCTGCTGCTGGAGCTCGATCTGCACAAGCCCAAGGTGGGTGCCGGCCTGGGCATGTCCAGCACTGTGGGCCTCAGCAACGTGCTTATCGGCAAGGTCCATTGGCGTGATTGTGTGCTGCACTCGCAGTTCGAGAATTTCGATGTGCTGCTCGCCGGCCCCACGCCGCCCAACGCCTCGGAGCTTATCCTCAGCAAACACCTGGAGGCCCTGTTCCGCGAGGCCAGCCTCGAATACGATTATGTGATGGTGGACACCCCGCCCGTGGGCCTCATCACCGATGCCCTGCTGATGATGCGCCACGTGGACGCCACGCTCTTCGTGCTGAACACGCGCTTCGCCAACAAGGACCACGTGAACAATGCCCTGGAGGCCCTGGCCGGCAACCCCACGAAGAACACCGGCTTCATCCTGAACGGGGTGCGGATGAAGAAGAGCAAGTATTACTACAACACCAACTACGGCTACGGATACCGCTATGCCTATGGCTATGGCACCGGCTATGGCTACGGTTACGGCTACGGCAGGCGCAGCAAGCGGTCCAAGGAGGATGGTGGTAAAGGCACGGATACCCGCGCATGATCCGTGGTGATATGGACGTGCGCAGGTTGAGCGAAACGAACGGTGGTCGTGACCAGGAGCTTCCGTTGCGGGTGTATTCCCCGGAGGCCTTGATCCGTTCCCCGCGCACGTTGTTCGCCGACATGGCGCATGACCTCTGGCGGTCCCGTGAACTGGCCTGGCGGTTGGCGATCCGGGATGTGCGCTCGCAATACCGCGGATCCCTGTTGGGCTATTTCTGGGCCTTTATCACTCCGTTGTTCAGCACTGCGGTCTGGGTGTTCCTGAGCGCCACCGGCGTGGTGAAGGTGGCCAGTACCGATATCCCCTATCCTGCATACGTGTTCTCGGGGACCATGCTCTGGCAGATCTTCACCGAGGCGTTGAGCTCACCACTTGGGCAGATCAATGCAAGCAGGAGCATGTTGGCCAAGTTGAATTTCCCCCGGGAGGCGCTCATCCTCAGTGGTGCGATCAAGGTGATCTTCAACGCCGTTGTGAAGGTGATGGTCCTGGTGCCCGCGCTTTTCCTGTTCGGTGTATTTCCGGATGCGCATATGGTATACTTCCCATTGGCCGTGGGCGTGCTCATTCTGGTCGGCCTTTCCGTAGGCCTTTTGCTCGCCCCCTTGGGTACCCTGTATACCGATATCGGCCGGTTCATTCCGTTGGTCACCCAATTGCTCATGTATCTCACCCCCGTCGTGTTCGCCATGCCGACCGCCGGCACCATGGCGCGATTGTTCGGGGCGAATCCACTGACACCGGTTGTGCTCACTGCCCGCGCCTGGCTTACAGGTGCTGAAAGCCCCATGTTCACCTATTTCCTGGCCGTCGCAGGATGTGCGTCGGTCCTGCTGTTGATCGGTTGGTTCCTGTATCGTATCACCATGCCCGTTCTGATCGAGCGGATGAGTTCCTGAGCATGAAAGAAGCGGCACTCATCAAGGTGGAAGGCGTCTCCAAGAAGTTCTGCCGGGACCTGAAGACCTCCCTGCGGTATGGTGTCATGGATGTCAAGGATGAGCTGCTTGGTCGGTCCCGGACGAGCGAACTTCGAAAGAAGGAGTTCTGGGCCGTGCATGATGTGTCCTTCGAACTTCATCGCGGCGAATGTTTGGGATTGATCGGGCACAACGGTGCGGGCAAGACCACCCTGCTGCGGATATTGAACGGGTTGATCAAGCCCGATTTCGGCCGTATCGAGATCCGTGGACAGGTGGGTGCGCTTATTGCCTTGGGTGCCGGGTTCAATCCCATACTCACCGGGCGGGAGAACATCTACATCAATGCCTCGGTACTGGGGCTCACCCGGAGGCAGGTCGACGAGCGGATCGAGGAGATCATCGATTTCGCCGAGATGGCCGAGTTCATCGACATGCCCGTGCAGCACTACAGTTCGGGCATGACCGTGCGGCTCGGGTTCGCCGTGGCCGCCATCCTCATCGAACCGGATATCCTCTTCCTGGACGAGGTCCTGGCCGTTGGTGACATCGGATTCACCATCAAATGCCTGAACCGGGTGCGCCAGCTGATGCGGACCTCCGCGGTCGTCTTCGTTTCGCACAGCATGCCGTTCATCTCCTCGTTCTGTACCAGGGTGCTGGTCATGGACCACGGACGCACTGTTCTCGACACCACGGAAACTGGGCGTGCCATCAACCACTATTACGGGCTCGCCGCCAGCGCCGCCCAGGTGTCGGGCACGGGTGGTGCCGAGGTGCTGGGCATCCGGATGTCCGCCGATGGTGTGGAGTACGGGGGAGGGGTCCCCAGCATCGCACAAGGCGCCGAGGTGATCGTCACGCTGCAGGTCCGGGTGGCACACGGCCGCACGGCGGACCAGATCACCCTCTTCGTGGACGATGCGACCATGAGCAACCTGCTCGCGGTGCCCGTGAAGGATGGGAACGGGGCCTACATCGCTCTTGGGGCCGGTATACATACGCTGAGGATTCCGGTGGGCCGGTTGGAATTGAACGCCGGCCGCTATTCCTTCATGGTCTATCTGCGCGATGCCAGCGACCAGACCGGTCTCTGCCGCCACCAGGGTCTGCTGCCCTTCAGCGTGCATGCCGAGCGGGTGTTCTGGTCGCGCTTTGTGCGGGAGGGCGTTTCCGAGCAGCTGCCCGGTTGATGATGGCGTGAACGAGCCTTCTGAAGCCAAGCACCCTTACAACCGCCCCTCCTCCTTAATATTGCCAGGACCATGATCAAGCAGTTCATCCGGGCGTTGTTCCATCCCCTTGCGACCCGAATGGGGTACGTGCGCCCTGGCAAAGCGGTCTCCCCAACTCCTGCCGTTGAGGTGGGTGACAAACGAGATCTCCTGCAGACGTTCTATGGCGTGCTGGCCAGTGCGGGGTTCGAGCCAGCGCACATCATCGACGTGGGGGCCAACCACGGCTCCTGGACGCGGGAGGCTCGGGCCAGGTTCCCGCATGCACGGATCACCATGCTCGAGCCCCAGGCCTGGCTGCAACCCAGGTTCCAGGACCTCTTGGACAAGGATCCCTTGATCCGGTTCTTTCCCGTGGGCGCGGGCAGGAAGCGCGGGTCCTTCCTGTTCACCATCGCCAAGCGGGATGACAGCAGCACCTTCCGCCTTTCCGCGGAGGAGGCGAAGGCCCGTGGATTGGAGCAGAAGGAGATACCGGTGGTGACCCTGAACGAGCTGGTCGCGGAGAACGGGCTGCCTGTTCCGGACCTCATCAAGATCGACGCCGAAGGGCTGGACATGGAGGTGCTGGAAGGCGCGAGCGACTTCTTTGGCCGCACAGAGGTGTTCATGGTAGAGGCCGGTGTGGTGAACAAGGTGTTCGCGAACAGCCTGCGCGATATCGTGAACTACATGGACCAGAAGGGTTATCGCTTGGTCGATATCACGGACCTCAATCGCCCCTTCGACGTGCCGGTGCTGTGGTTGGTGGAACTGGCCTTTGTGAGGAAGGGAGGCGTGGTGGACAGCCGGAAGTGGTCATGAGCCTGCACCAGGGAGCCATGGAGCAGCATCCTTCGAGCAGCGGACCGATCTTCGTCACGAAGGCCTTTTTGCCGCCTGAGGAGGAGTATTTCGCCTACATCCGCAAGGTCTATGCGAGCGGTATCCTCACCAACAATGGTCCGATCCACAAGGAGCTCGAAGAGACCTTGAGGGTCCGTGCGGATGTGCCGTTCTACCGCTTGATGAGCAACGGTACCCTGGCCATCCAATTGGCGATCCGTGCGCTGGGCATCCGCGGTAAGGTCATCACCACGCCCTACAGCTATGTGGCCACCACCAGTGCGCTCCTCTGGGAGGGCTGCGAGCCGGTCTTCGTGGACATCGACCCGCACACCTGTTGCATCGATCCCTCCCTGATCGAAGCGGCCATCACCCCGGACACGACCGCCATCCTGGCCACGCACGTCTATGGCATCCCCTGCGATGTGGAGGCCATCGATGCCATTGCCAAGAAGCACGGCCTGAAGGTGATCTACGATGCCGCCCATGCCTTCGACGTTTCCTACAAGGGGCGCAGCATCCTGCAGTGGGGCGATGCCAGCACGCTGAGCTTCCATGCTACGAAGCTCTTCCACACCGTTGAGGGCGGCGCCGTGGTGCTGCACGAGGACGAGCATGACAAGGCCCTGCGGCTGTTGCGCAGTTTCGGACATGTCGGCGATGAGCACTTCTCCCTGGGGATGAACGCCAAGATGAGCGAGGTGCACGCCGCCATGGGTATGGCGGTACTGCCCCATGTGCCGGCCATCATCGCGGCACGCAGGTCCATCTTCCAGGCCTATGACGATGGACTGCAGGGGCTTGGATCTGGGCGACCGACCATTCCCGCAGGCACGGGCTACAATTACGCCTATTACCCTGTGTTCCTGCCCTCGGCCGCTGCGCGCGAGAAGGCTCTCATGGACCTTGCCGCTCGCGGCATCAATGCCCGACGTTATTTCTTCCCCTCCTTGAACACTCTGCCCTATGTCCGGCACTGCTCCATGCCGGTCTCCGAGGACCTCGCCGCCCGGGTGCTTTGCCTCCCCCTCTATGCCGGGCTTGGGCAGGATGATATCGAGCGTGTGCTGCTGGTGTTGCGGTCAAGCCTCTCGTGATGGATAGCATCAGCCAATGCTCGCTAGAGGGTGTGCTGGAAGCCCTTCGCCAGTTGGGCATACCGCACCGCCTTGTTGGCCCGGCACGTCCGGTCCGAAAGGTGTGCAGCCTCCTCCATAAGGAACCCCAGGGCCTTTACTACTACACGGGCAACGCACCGGGGCCGTTCAATGACCTGGTCGATTCCGTGGTGATCTGCAGGTCGGAGGTGGCCGGATCCACAGGTACGTGTTCCAGCATCGCAGTGGAGGAGGATCCCCAGTTGGTCTTTTACCGCTTGTGCGGTCTGCTGTTCAGAACGGCCTCATCTTCTGGGATACATCCCACGGCCATAGTCCATCCGGATGCGGAGATCGGCGAACGGGTATCCATCGGGCCCTATGCCGTGATCGGACGGTCCAGGATCGGTGATGATTCGGTGATCCATGCGCACGTGGTGGTGATGGATGGATGTGAGATCGGCAACCGTGTGGTGATCGAGGCTCACAGTTGCATCGGAGCTACCGGAGTTGCCTGGATCTGGGATGATAGAGGTGAGCGTGTTATTCTCCCTCAGCTAGGCGGGGTAACTATCGGCGACGAGGTGTTTCTCGGAACGGATGTGACGGTGGTGCGTGGCATGATAAACGAGGCCACCACCATCGAGCAGGGCTGCATGATCGCCCACGGCACCAAGATCGGACACAGCGTTCGGATGGGGCCGCATTGCCATGTAGCCAACAACGTGAGCATCGCTGGCTCCGCACAGGTCGGGGCTAGGAGCTTTTTGGGCGCTGGATGCAGCCTTCGACCTCATGCCATCCTCGCTGAAGGCACGATCGTGGGTGTGGGCGCTGCTGTGATCAAGAACGTGACCAAGCCTGGACCGATCCAAGCTGGGGTGCCCGCCAAAGAGATGCCCGCCAAGGAGAAGCCATCAGGCATGCCAAAGCCTAGATGACCGCGCAGCTGTCATTGCTCAAAGCCGCCTTCAATGAAGTCCTTTTTCTTCCAGTACTCCTTCTGCTTCAGTGCTTTGACGGGAACGCCGACGTAGATGCCGCTCTCCGTGAGGTCCTTGTTGACGAAGCCCATCGCTCCGATCGTCACATCGTTGGAGATCTTCACACTCGCTGCGATCTTGCTCCCTGCACCGATGTAGCAACGCTCGCCGATGACCGTGCCGTGCTTCGTTTCGTGAAGGTGTGTGCTTCCAAGCGTGATCACGTTCGGGCCCAGGAAGGCCCCTTTCTTGATCAGCACGCGGCTCGTGAGGATCGTGCCATACTTCAGCGTCACATCGTCCTCGATCTCACAGCTTTCCGCCGTGCGGATACGGCCTTGCAGGTTCACATTGCGGCCAGCGACGAGATTCTTCCCGATCTCGCAATGATTACCCACACTGCTGCCATTTCCCAGTTGCACATTGTCTCCGATGATGGTGTAGCTGCCGATGGTGACGTTATCCCCGAAGACACAGCCCTTGCCAATAATTGAGAAGTTGCCGATCTTGAAGTTGGCCCCGGTCTTCAGGTCCTCGGCCAAGATGTTCATGCTCATGACTTCCTGCTTTGATGCCGAAGATACCGCGGAAATCCAGCTACGCTGGGAGTCATTGGAATTTTCTTGATCTTAGGCGCACTCTGGACCATCCATGCAACCCTTGGTCACCGTACTGACCGTTACCTACCAGCATGCGCTGTACATCGAGCAATGCGTGGATTCGGTGATGGCTCAGCGCACCACCTTTCCGGTGGAGCACTTGATCGGAGAGGATGGAAGTACCGATGGGACGCGCGAGATCTGCCAACGACTGGCCGCGGAACATCCCGATCGTATCCGTCTGTTCCTGCGCGACCGCAACGATGTGCTCTACATCGACGGAAAGCCCACCGGCCGATCGAACTTCGTTAAGCTGCTAGGTGATGCCAAGGGCAGGTACATCGCGCTATGTGAGGGCGACGACTATTGGACCGATCCCTTGAAGCTGCAGAAGCAGGTGGAGTTCCTTGAGAGGAACCCATCTTACGCCATGTGCTTCCACCGGGCGGATATGTTGATGAACGGAGCGCGGAAGTTGCATGCGATACCTGCTGACATCGACCTGGACAATGTGACATTGGATGATCTGCTTCGGACGTACAACTTCATCACCACGGCCAGCGTGGTGTACCGGAATGTCACCCGGGAAATGCCATCCTGGTTCTGGGAAGTTCCTTTTGGCGATCTGGCGCTGCACGCGATCGTCTCCCGGCATGGTCGCATCAAATGCATGGATGAGGTGATGTCCGTTTATCGCATCAACGATTCAGGTTCGTGGTCGGGGTTGGATGAACGAGCCCGGTGTTTGAGCTACCTGAGGTTCTACGATGTCATTGAGCCGCATCTGACGCCCGCTCAGCGCTCGATCGTGGACAAGAAGCGTGGGGAATATCTTGATCGGCTGGCCGAACTTCGCTGGCCGGATAGTTGGTTTCGAAGGTTCATTTACCGGAAGTTCCTGGTCCACAAGCAGCGCAGTTGATGCCCCCCAAGGTCTCCATCGTCATCACCTGTTACAACCTGGGAGCCTACCTGCCCGAGGCGCTCTCCAGCATACCGGACCGACCCGATGTGGAGGTGATCGTGGTGGACGACGGTTCCACCGACCCCCTCACCAGACAGGTGATCGCCGGGCTTGACCGCTCGCGCTACGTTGTGATCGAACAACCGAACCTCGGTCTGGGCTGGGCCAGGAACAATGGATTCGCCCAGGCTCGTGGAGCCTACATCATTCCGCTCGACGCCGATAATCGCATCAGGCCCGTCTTCATTGAGCGGTCCATCGAATTGTTGGATGCGCGACCGAACGCTGGTGTGGTGTACGGCGATGCCGAACAGTTCGGTGAACGCGCCGGGCGTTGGATGATGCGGCCCTTGGACTTCAGACGTATGATCAGGCAGAACCATATCGATGCCTGCGCGTGTATCCGACGTGAAGTCTGGGAACAGGTGGGCGGCTATGACGAGCATATGCCGTGCATGGGTTATGAGGACTGGGACTTGTGGCTGCGATGCGCTGTGGCAGGGGTCGAGTTCCACTATGTGCCGGAGATCTTCTTCGATTACCGTGTACGGGCAGGCAGCATGATCAGTGTGGCTTCGGAACGAGTGGAGGAGATCGCCGCTTACATGTTCAACAAGCCGGAACTGCGGTTCCTTGCGCCGTTACGCGAGCACTACATCAAGCTCCTGCGCCCCATAGATGACCAATTGAGCACGAGCCAACTGTTCGTCATGCTGCG
The DNA here is from genome assembly GCA_040383865.1 of Flavobacteriales bacterium. Lineage (GTDB taxonomy): Bacteria > Bacteroidota > Bacteroidia > Flavobacteriales_F > PHOS-HE28 > PHOS-HE28. The sequence goes on from JBEICT010000003.1 coordinate 40,095, forward strand.
CGGCAGGATATGGCGCAAGCTGGGGAGGATTCTTCAACTGAGGGGATGAGCATGC
>JBEICT010000004.1:0-30178 GCA_040383865.1 Flavobacteriales bacterium
ACACCCACCAAGCGGTTGAATGAGCAGGTAAAGCGCAATGCGGACCGATTTCCGGAGGACTTCATGTTCCCTCTCACCGAAGAGGAGTGGAACAATTTGAGGTCGCAATTTGCGACCTCAAGTTCATGGGGCGGCCGACGCTCGCCACCCTATGCGTTTACCGAACATGGCGTGCTGATGCTCTCGAGCGTGCTCAACAGCGAGCGGGCCGTTGCCGTGAACATCCGCATTGTACGTGTCTTCGTTCGGTTGAACAGGCTGCTCCAGAACGACCTTGAGCTGCAGTTGCGCCTGGAGCGGATGGAAGGCAGGCAGGACGCTCAGGAGGCGGCCTTGCATGAACTGTTCGAGGCCGTGAAACAGTTGATGGAGAAGCCTGCAATGGACCGCATGCGCATCGGTTACCGCGGTGGCGATCCCGTTTGATGCATCTTTGGAGGGATGAGCGACACCCGGATACGATCCCATTTCACCGAAGCGGCCGATGTGCTTCAGCGCTTCCTGGCCGATCCCGCCAACCTGGCTGCCGTGGAACAGGCTGCGGCCTTTATGAGCTATTGCCTGAAGCAGGGCGCCAAAGTGATCAGCTGCGGCAATGGAGGCAGCATGTGCGATGCCATGCACTTCGCCGAAGAGCTGACCGGCCGTTACCGCGATGATCGCGACCCCATCGCGGCCATCAGCATCAGCGATCCCAGCCACCTTACCTGCGTGGGCAACGATCATGGCTTCGAGCAGGTGTTCGCTCGCTTTGTGCAGGCGCATGGCCGCGAGGGCGATGTGCTCCTTGCCATCAGCACCAGTGGCAACAGCCCCAATGTGCTGCGCGCCGCCGAGGTGGCGCGTGCCAGGCAGATGCACGTGATCGGCCTCACCGGCAAGGACGGCGGCAAACTGGCCGACCTGTGTACCGTGGAAGTACGTGTGCCGCATCACGGCTATGCCGATCGTGTGCAGGAGGTGCACATCAAGATCATCCACGCCTTCATCGATCACATCGAACGCGCCATGGCCGAACCGGCGCGAAAGGACCGGTACTGAACCAAGGGCATGCGATCGACCGGAAATGGACGTGAATGCACGGCAATTGAAGACGAGGTGGATCTATTCACGTTCATGTGCGTCCATTCACGGTTCTTCATACCTCACATCCATGGTTCGAACAGCCGTAAAGCGTAACTGACTGATGCTCGTCAAGGTCTACGGAGCCGCCGTCTTCGGCATCAACGCCACCATCGTCACTGCCGAGGTGAACGTGGAGACCGGTGCCTACTTCTTTCTCGTGGGCCTGCCGGACAGTGCCGTGAAGGAGAGCCAGCAGCGCATGGACGCGGCCCTGCGCAACAATGGCCTTTACGCGCCGCGCGGTAAGGGTGTCACTATCAACCTGGCACCTGCGGATATCCGCAAGGAAGGCACCGCCTACGACCTGCCTTTGGCCGTTGGACTGCTGGCCGCCACCGATCAGGTGCCCGCCGCGATGCTCGAGCATTATCTGGTGATGGGCGAGCTTTCCCTCGACGGCGGTGTGCGTCCCATCAAAGGGGCGTTGCCCATCGCCATCGAAGCGAAGAAGGCCGGCTTCAAAGGGGTGATCCTGCCTGCCGCCAATGCCCGCGAGGCTGCCATTGTGCACGGCCTCACCATCTATGGCGTGGAGCATCTGCGCGAAGTGGTGGACCTGCTGAAAGGCCAGCCCACCGTGCAACCCACCGTAGTGGACATCGCCGCCGAGTTCGCCAACAGCAGCCAGAGCTACCCGGTGGACATCGCCGATGTGAAGGGGCAGGAGAACATCAAGCGCGCCTTCGAGATCGCGGCGGCTGGCGGGCATAACATCATCCTCATCGGTCCGCCCGGCGCCGGCAAGACCATGCTGGCCAAGCGCCTGCCCACCATCCTGCCGCCGCTCACCATCGACGAGGCGCTGGAGACCACCAAGATACACAGCGTGGCCGGCAAGCTCCGCAAGGAGGACAGCCTGCTCAGCGTGCGCCCGTATCGCAGTCCGCACCATACGATCAGCGATGTGGCGCTCGTGGGTGGCGGTTCGTTCCCGCAGCCGGGCGAGATCAGCCTGGCGCATAACGGTGTGCTCTTCCTGGATGAGCTTCCTGAGTTCAAGCGGCAGGTGCTGGAGGTGCTGCGCCAACCCTTGGAGGACCGTCTGGTCACCATCAGCCGTGCACGCTTCACGGTGGAATATCCGGCAAGCTTCATGCTCGTGGCCGCCATGAACCCTTGCCCCTGCGGGTACTACAACCACCCCGATAAGGAATGCGTGTGCGCTCCGGGCGTGGTGCAGAAGTACCTCAACAAGGTGAGCGGCCCGCTGCTGGACCGCATCGACATCCACATCGAAGTAACGCCCGTGCCCTTCAGCGAGCTGAGCGCCGAACGTCCCACGGAACGCAGTGCCGATATGCGTGAACGTGTCATCGCGGCGCGTCGTGTGCAGCAGGAGCGCTATGCCGGACGAAACATCCACAGCAATGCCCAGATCGGCAGCAAGGAACTGCGCGAGATCTGCCGCATCGATGCCACCGGCAAAGCCCTCTTGGAAAAGGCCATGGACCGGCTCGGGCTGAGCGCGCGGGCCTATGATCGCATCCTCAAGGTGGCGCGCACCATCGCCGATCTGGCCGGCAGCCCCGACATCCGCACCGAGCACCTGGCCGAGGCCATCCAATACCGCAGTTTGGACCGCGAGGGCTGGGCCGCATAAGCGTTCGTAACCCGGAGCGGGGCTTCCGCGTAACACGGGCCGAACCCACTTACGCCAACGGCACCGTGAAGCACTTCGCATTTCCTGCAACACTGTTCCTGAGCCTGTTCAGCATCGCGCTCGCCGCAAGCGCACAGGCCCAGCCGGCCGAGCGTCAGTACTTGAGCGAAGTGCTCGCGCTCACCACCAAGAAGAACGCCAGCTACTACCGTACCGCCAACGGCAAGGAGGGCGAACTGTACATGGGCCGGACCTTCGCCATGGACGGCCGACTTAAAGCCGAAGGCACGTATGCCGATGCCGCACTGACCATTGAGCATGGCCGCTTCACGTTCTACCATCCAAATGGGAAGGTGGAAAGCCAGGGCCAGTACGTCATGGGCCTCAAGGCCGGTGTCTGGCAACGGTTCGATCAGTGGGGGCGACCCCTTGCGGAAAAGGTCTATGATCCCGAGGCCTTGGCCAACATCGTGTACACCCGTGCCCAGACCATGCCTGAGTTCCCCGATGGCGAAAAGGCCCTTGTGCGCGTGATCCGTGATCAGGTGAAGGTCCCTGAAGGCCGGCCTTTCAAAGGCCAGGTGACCGCCAGTTTCGTTGTGGAGAAAAGTGGTGAGCTCACCGATGTGAAGGTGGTCGACGGCGCGGATGAGCAGCTCGGTCGCGAGGTGGTGCAGGCCATCAAGGCCACCTCACCATGGACACCCGGCGAAGAGCGCGGTGTTCCCGTGCGGGTGCAAGTGCGCCTGCCGGTCCAGTTCTAGAACCCAACTACATACACCATAAGCCCGAAGGCCCTTGAGCGATCAAGGGCCTTCGGCATTGTAACGGGTGTTGGGGTGCTCAGGCGTCCTTGCCGTGGCACTGCTTGTACTTCTTGCCACTGCCGCAGGGGCAGGGGTCGTTGCGGCCGGGGGCCTTCTCCACGCGCACCGGAGCCACCGGCTGGCGTGGTCCTTGGGGCGGTGGCATGGGGCCACGGCCTGGGGCGGGTTGGCCCGCGCTGGGGCGCGGTGCAGGTGCTGAGCTGCGTCCGCCACTGAACTGGGGTACCTCGGTGCGGCTGGTCTCCAGGCGCTGTTGCGGGGCGCGGGGCGCCTGAGCTTGCTGCACTTGCGGTTCGGCCGAGGGCAGGCCGGCCTTCGCCAGGAAGCCCACCACTTCGCCGTTGATGCGCTCGATCATGGCCTTGAAGAGGTTGAAGCTCTCCAGCTTGTAGATCAGCAGCGGGTCCTTCTGTTCAATGGCGGCGTTCTGCACGCTGCGGCGCAGTTCGTCCATCTCGCGCAGGTGCTCCTTCCACTCGTTGTCGATGATGGCCAGCGTGATGTACTTCTCGATGCTGGCGCCCAGTTCGCGGCCCTGGCTCTTGTAGCACTTCTGCAGGTTGGCCACCACTTGCATGGTCTTCAGGCCGTCGGTGATGGGCACCACGATGTTCTCGTACTGCTGGCCCTGGTTCAGGAACACGTCGGTGATCACCGGCATGGCCTGCGATGCCAGCTTGCCGCCATGGCGCTCGTAGGCTCCCATGGCCGCTTCGTACAGCTGCTCGGTCAGTTCCTCGGCCTTCAACTTCTTGAAGCCTTCGGCATCCACCGGGCTTTCGGTGCTCAGCTTGCGGAACACGTCCAGCTGGAAGCCATCGAAATCGCCGGCCTCGTGGTGTTCGGCCACAATGCCCGCGCTCACTTCGTAGAACATGTTCAGGATGTCCAGCTTCAGGCGTTCGCCGAAGAGCGCGTGGTGGCGACGCTTGTAGATCACCGTGCGCTGGCTGTTCATCACGTCATCATACTCCAGCAGGCGCTTGCGGATGCCGAAGTTGTTCTCCTCCACCTTCTTCTGGGCGCGCTCGATGCTGCGCGTCACCATGCTGTGCTGGATCACCTCGCCCTCCTTCAGGCCCATGGTGTCCATGATCTTGGCAATGCGCTCGCTGTTGAACAGGCGCATCAGGTCGTCCTCGAGGCTTACATAGAACTGGCTGCTTCCGGGGTCGCCCTGACGGCCTGCGCGGCCGCGCAACTGACGGTCCACGCGGCGGCTTTCGTGTTTCTCGGTACCGATGATGGCCAGACCACCGGCCTCTTTCACACCGGGGCCCAACTTGATGTCCGTACCGCGGCCCGCCATGTTGGTGGCGATGGTCACCGTGCCGGGAAGACCTGCCTGTGCTACGATCTCCGCCTCGCGTTGGTGCTGTTTCGCGTTCAGTACGTTGTGGGGGACGTTGCGCATCTTGAGCATCTTGCTCATCAGCTCGCTCACCTCCACACTGGTGGTGCCCACCAGCACCGGTCGGCCCGCTTCACGCAGCGCCGATATCTCGTCGATCACGGCGTTGTATTTCTCGCGCTTGGTCTTGAAGACCATGTCCTCGGCGTCCTTCCGCACCACTGCACGGTTGGTGGGGATCACCATCACGTCCAGCTTGTAGATGTCCCACAGTTCCTGCGCTTCCGTTTCGGCCGTACCGGTCATGCCGGCCAGCTTGTGGTACATGCGGAAGTAGTTCTGCAGGGTGATGGTGGCGTAGGTCTGCGTGGAGGCCTCCACCTTCACTTTTTCCTTGCTCTCAATGGCCTGGTGCAGTCCATCGCTGTAGCGGCGGCCTTCGAGGATGCGGCCGGTCTGCTCGTCCACGATCTTCACCTTGGCGTCCATCACCACGTACTCCACGTCCTTCTCGTAGAGGGCGTAGGCGCGGATCAGCTGGTTCACCGTGTGGATGCGTTCGCTCTTGATCCCGAAGTCGCGCAGCAGCTCGTCCTTGCGACGGGCCTTTTCCTCGGTACCGGCCCCGCTCTTCTCGATCTCGGCCATGGTGCCGCCCACGTCGGGCATGATGAAGAACGTGGGGTCGTTCACGTCGCCACTGATCAGGTCCACGCCTTTCTCGGTGAGCTCGATACCGTGCTGCTTCTCATCGATGGTGAAGTAGAGCTCGGCGTCCACCTTGGGCATCTCCTTGCCCTGATCGGCCAGGTAGTAGTTCTCGGTCTTCTGCAGGTGGGCGCGCACCCCGGTCTCGCTCAGGAACTTGATGATGGCGCTGTTCTTGGGCAGGCCGCGGTGGGCACGGAGCAGGGCCATGCCGCCTTTCTCCAATTGTTCCTTGGTGGCGGTGCCGTCGTTCAACCCTTTCAGGTTCTCCTTGGCCTCGGCCAGCAGCTTTGTTACCAGTTGTTTCTGCGCGTTGTACAGACGCTCCACACGCGGCTTGTACTCATCGAACTGGTGGATCTCGCCTTTCGGGGTGGGGCCGCTGATGATGAGCGGTGTGCGCGCATCGTCCACCAGCACGCTGTCCACTTCGTCCACAATGGCGAAGTGGTGCTTGCGCTGCACCAGTGCGGTGGGCGCGTGCGCCATGTTGTCGCGCAGGTAGTCGAAGCCGAACTCGTTGTTGGTGCCATAGGTAATGTCGGCCATGTAGGCGTTGCGGCGCTCGGGGCTGTTCGGCTGGTGCTTATCGATGCAGTCCACCCGCATGCCGTGGAATTCGTGCAGCGGGCCCATCCATTCGGCATCGCGTTTGGCCAGGTAGTCGTTCACGGTGACCACATGCACACCGCGTCCGGGCAGGGCGTTCAGGAACACGGGCAGGGTGCTCACCAGGGTCTTGCCCTCACCGGTGCTCATCTCGGCGATCTTGCCCTTGTGCAGGGCCACACCACCGATCAGCTGCACATCGTAGTGCACCATGTCCCAGGTCACGGGCACGCCGGCGGCCATCCAGGTGTTTTTCCACACGGCCTGGTCGCCTTCAATGCGCACGGCGTCGGGGCGCTTGATGGCCAGTTCCTTGTCCAGGTCCGTGGCGGTGACGCGCAGTTCGCTGTTCTCCTTGAAGCGGCGGGCGGTCTCCTTCACCACGGCGAAGGCCTCGGGCAGGATCTCCAGCAGCACTTCCTCGATCAGCTTCAGGCTTTGTTCCTGCAGCTTGTCCACTTCCTCGTAGCGACGTTCCCGCTCGTGGATGTCCATCTGCGGATCGGCCTCGATCTCGGTGCGCAGGGCCTCTGCCTTTTCGTCGTTGGCCTTGGTGCGTTCGGCGATGCGGGCCTTCAGGGCCTGTGTCCGTTGACGCAGTTCGTTGTTGCTCAGTCCGGCCAGCTTCGCGAACTCGACCTTGGTCTGTTCAACGAGCGGGGTCACTTCCTTGAGGTCGCGTTGGGCCTTGTCGCCGAAAACTTTCTTGAGGGCCTTGGTCAGGGAACCGATCATGGTCGGGGAGGTGTGGAATGGTCGGCAGGCGGTTGCGGCCGTGCCGGTTTTAGGAAGGATGGCAAAGGTAGCGGCTGCGACTTAGCATAGACCGGGCCGCTCACGGGCATCTGCCATTGCGACAGGTGCGGCCCACAACGGCAAAGCCCCCTGGAGTGCAGGGGGCTTTGGTGCGATGCGGGTCGGTTCAGTACTCGTCCTCGTTGAAGAAGAAGTCCTCCTTCGATGGATAGTCCGGCCAGATGTCCTCGATGGTCTCGAAGACCTCTTCGTCGTCCTCAATGCCTTGCAGGTTCTCCACCACTTCCAGGGGAGCGCCAGTGCGCATGGCGAAATCGATCAGCTCGTCCTTGGTGGCGGGCCAGGGGGCGTCCTCCAGGTATGAGGCGAGTTCCAGTGTCCAGTACATGCTATATGGCCGTGTTAGGGTCCTTCAAATCGGCCGCAAATATAGCCGGATCGCCATGCGGCGAACGCAGATTTATCAACCGTTGGGAATACGCGTAAGAAGGGTGGGGGGGCATGCGTCAACCCCTTGGACGCCAAGGGATATCAGGTACGCCGTTCACTTTGCCCAAGTGGCGGGCCATCACGAAGAGCAGGTCCGAGAGCCGGTTGAGGTAGCGCACCACTGTTTCGGGGATGGCCTCGTGGGCCGCCAATTGCACCACGCGGCGCTCGGCCCTTCGGCACACCGTGCGGCAGATGTGGGCCTGTGATACCGCCGGGTGGCCGCCGGGCAGGATGAAGTTGCGCATGGGCTCAAGCTCGGCGTCCATGGCATCCATGTCCTTCTCCAGCTGCGCGATGTCATCCTCGCCCACGGCCGGTACCTTGTACTGCGCGGCCTCTTCCTCGGAGCCTGCGGCCAGTCGCGATCCGATGGAGAACAACGTTTGCTGGATGGCCATGATCCGCTCGCCATGTTGTACGCGGCTGAGGTCGCGCAGCATGCCCAGGTGGCTGTTCAGTTCGTCCACCGTGCCATAGGCCTCAATGCGCAGGTGGTCCTTGGATACCCGGGTGCCGCCCAGCAGACTGGTCTGGCCGCTGTCGCCGGTGCGCGTGTAGATCTTCATGGTGTGGTGTGGGCCCCGAAGTAAGGTAAGGAACCGTGTTCCGTGCCCGTTCAGTAGCGGAGAACGAAGTGCTCGGGTACTTGTTCGCGGCGAAGGAACACCAGGCCCATGTTGTACAGGTCGATGGTGACCGTAACCCGCTCATGGGCCTTGATGGTCTCCCAGGCCTCTTCCATGCCGCGGCTCCAATGGATGTCGTCGAACACGAGCACTGTATCGTTGTGCGCCTTGGCAAGGCATTGTTCGAAGTAGTCCAAGGTGGGCTCCTTGGCGTGGTGGCCGTCTATGAACACCAGGTCGATACGTTCCATGCGACCCAGCACTTCCGGCAGGCGCGTACGGAAGCTGCCCAGTACGGGTTGAATGTTCCGCTGTTTGAGCTGCTCGAAATGGTGCTGCGCGATACGGCAGGTCTGTGGACAGCCTTCAATGGTGGTCACCTGTCCATCCTCCGCACCCTTGGCCAGGTAGAGGGTGCTGATGCCGAAGGAGGTGCCGAGCTCGAGCACATGCTCCGCCTGGAAGTAACGGGCCAGCCTGAACAGCAGTTGGGCCTGCCGGGGAGGTTTCATGGCCGAACGGGCAATGTCGGATACGCGACGCACCGGCAGGTCAAAGACGCGGGAGCCGGCGCCGAGGTCGTTCACGCGGATGGTCTGTTCACTTTCCAGCAGGTCCTCCCGCAGCTTTTCGATCGGGGCGAACTCCGGCAGTTCGTCGCTGGGTCGCAGCACTTGCGAGATCAGGTCATACACGAAGGGGCTGTGCACGCCGTGCCGAGTGCGTGCTTTTACCAAGTGGCCCAGGTAGCTGCCCAATTGCCGGATCTGGTCGCTCATTGCATCACTGCTGGTACAGGCAAAAGTAGCCCGCATCATGGGCCGTGCATCCGCTTCCACCACGGGTGGGCATCAACAGCCTGATGTTCGTCAGGTCCGCTCTGGTGACCGACATTGACTTTTGTCACGTGGAGAAAGTGACCATACCCCTGCTGACGTGCTATCACTGTGGCGATACGTGCCGTGATGAGCACCTCCGGTTCGATGAGAAGGATTTCTGCTGCCAGGGTTGCCGTGCAGTGTACGGCCTGTTGCAGGAGAGCGGACTGTGCGACTATTACGAGCTGGCCGACAAGCCCGGCGTAAAGGAGGAGCGGGATACCACCGAACTGCGTCCCGAGCTCTTCGAGATCGCCGAGGTACGCGACAAACTGGTGGAGTACAGCGAAGATGGCATCACGCGGGTGACCCTGTCGGTGCCCCAGATGCACTGCAGCAGCTGCATCTGGTTGTTGGAGAACCTGCAGCGTGTTGAGCCGGCCATCATCCGATCGCGCGTGCGCTTTTCGGAAAAGGAGTTGAGCATCACGTTCCATGAGGGCCGCTTGAGCCTCCGTGGCCTGGTGGAACTGCTGCGTCGCATTGGTTATCCCCCGCTGCTGAACACCGATCGCGACAAGAAGGCCCGCCGCGGGCCCGGCGTGCCTCGTATTCTTTACGTGAAGCTGGGCATTGCCGCTTTCGCGTTCGGCAACATCATGCTGTTCAGCTTTCCCGAATACCTGGGTGCGGATGATGGCGATCATCTGCTGCTGAAAGGCTTCCAGTACCTGAGCCTGGTGTTCTCGGTGCCGGTGCTCTTGTTCTCCAGCACCGATTTCTTCACCTCGGCGTGGGCGGGTATCCGCACCCGCCAGGTCAATATCGACCAGCCCATCGCGTTGGGCATTGTGGCCCTGTTCGCCCGCAGTGCAGCGGACGTGATCCTCAATATCGGACCAGGCTACTTCGATTCGTTGGCAGGCCTTGTGTTCTTCCTGCTGGTGGGGCGTTGGTACCAGGCATACACCTACCAGGCGCTCAGCTTCGACCGCGACCTCAACGATTTCCTGCCCTTGGTGGTGCTCAGGAAGAAAGGCGAAGTGGAGGAGGCGGTCGGCGTGGGGGACCTTGCGCAGGGTGACCGCATCGTGGTGCGCGACCAGGAACTGGTCCCGGTGGACAGCGTGCTCCGCGAGGGAATTGGCAACATCGACAACAGCTTCATCACTGGCGAACCCTTGCCGGTGAGGCGTGCGGTGGGTGATACGGTACGTGCAGGTGGACGCCAACGTGGTGCCGTCATCGAGCTGGAAGTGTTGCGCCCGTTCGAACAGAGCCATTTGAAACGCTTGTGGGAGGGGCATGCTGGCACTTCGGCACAACACCGGCCGGTGATGCCGCGCATGATCGATGCCGTGGCACAGCGTTTCACGATCGCCGTGCTGCTGATCTCGGCTGCTGCGGGCATCTATTGGGCAGGCAAGGACGGGGCCATGGTGTGGCCGGTGGTCACAGCGGTGCTCATTGTCGCCTGTCCATGCGCCTTGGCGTTGAGCATGCCGTTCGCTTATGGCCACACCATGCGCCTGTTGGGCAAACGCGGCGTGTTCCTTCGCGATGCCGAGGTGGTGGAGCGCATGGCACAAGTGGATGCCGTGGTCTATGATAAGACAGGTACCCTCACGGCCCGCGAGGCTTACGAACTGCGTTTCGTGGGTGTGCCATTGACAAAGGATGAGGAGCAACGAGTTCGTTCGCTGGCCCGCAACAGCACACACCCCCTTAGCGCGGTGCTGTACAACGGCATCAAGGCCGAGGTGTGCGATGCCATTGAAGTGGAGGAGCAGGCGGGAATGGGCATCTCCGGTGTGGTGCGTGGGCTGTCCCTGCGGATCGGTTCGGCGCCATACACGCAAGGTGAACAAGCCGAACTGGTGCCGGGTGAGGCACAGGTGCATGTGTCCATGGGTGGCATGCACCGCGGTTATTTCGTTGTGCGCAAGCGGGCGCGTTCGGGGATGGCGTCGGCCATTGAGGGCATGAAGGGCATGGCGTCGACCCACCTCCTCACCGGCGACTCGAACGTTGATGCGGAAGTGGCCGCTGCTTTCGGTACGGCCACCATGCGGGTGGGATGCACACCGCCGGACAAATCCGCCTATGTGGCCGGATTGCAGAAGGAAGGTCGCCGGGTGATGATGGTGGGCGATGGCCTGAATGACGCAGGTGCGCTGGCCCAGAGCGATGTGGGCATGACCGTAAGCGAATCGAGCGCAGCGCTCACCCCTGCCAGCGATGCCATCCTTGATGCCCGCAGCCTGGGACACCTGCCGAAGGCCCTTTGGCTTACGCGCAAGGCACGGACCATTGTAAAGGCCAGCTTGGGACTGTCGCTGATGTACAATGTGACGGGCGTTTCCTTCGCCGTGGCCGGTAAGCTCACACCGCTGATCGCGGCCATTCTGATGCCGCTCAGTTCGGTCACAGTGGTGGGTTTCGTCACGCTGGCGACCACCTTGGCCGCCCACCGTGCATGGCGGAGCGATCGGAACATGACAAAAGTCAGTTGATGGACTGAGAACGATCATGCATCGGTCGTATTCCACCTGCCACATTTGGGCCGCGAGATCAACGTCACATGAATGTCATCTTCCTTCTGATCACTGCCAGTACCGTGGTCGCCTTGCTCTTCCTGGCGGCCTTCACATGGGCAGTGCGCAGCGGACAGTTCGACGATGACCGCTCACCCGGCGTTCGCATATTGGGTGATGCCCTTCCGGTGAAGCCAATAGAAAAGACCAGCAATTCGTCCACGAACCCCAACGCTTGACGCGATGATCGAACGTTTCCAATACGACAACAAGATCGTAAAGGCCTTCATGATGGCCGCGATCCTATTTGGCATCGTAGGTATGCTCGTAGGCCTCACGGCCGCCTTCCAAATGGTGATCCCAAGCTGGAACATCGCCGAGTGGCTGTCGTTCGGTCGCCTGCGTCCGTTGCATACCAATGCTGTGATCTTCGCCTTTGTCGGCAACGGTATGTTCGCTGGCATCTACTATAGCCTGCAGCGTCTGTTGAAGGCCCGCATGTTCAGTGATGGGCTTAGTTGGCTGCACTTCTGGGGTTGGCAGCTGATCATCGCGGCAGCTGCCATTTCACTTCCCTTGGGCTTCACCACCGGTAAGGAATACGCTGAACTGGAGTGGCCGATCGACATCGCCATCACGCTGATCTGGGTGGTGTTCGGCATCAATATGTTCGGCACCATCCTCAAGCGCCGTGAGCGTCATCTGTACGTGGCCATCTGGTTCTACATCGCCACGTGGGTCACGGTGGCCATGCTGCATATCGTGAACTCCATGTCCATGCCGGTCAGCTTGTTCAAGAGCTATAGCTGGTACGCCGGTGTACAGGATGCCTTGGTGCAGTGGTGGTACGGTCACAACGCGGTGGCCTTCTTCCTCACCACGCCGTACCTGGGCCTCATGTACTACTTCATGCCGAAGGCGGCCAACCGCCCGGTATACAGTTACAAGCTCTCGATCATCCACTTCTGGGCGCTGATCTTCATCTACATCTGGGCCGGCCCGCACCACCTGCTGTACAGCTCACTGCCCGACTGGGCCCAGAGCCTCGGCACCGTGTTCAGCATCATGCTCATCGCACCAAGCTGGGGTGGGATGTTGAACGGTCTGCTCACGCTTCGTGGTGCATGGGACCGTGTGCGTGACGAGCCCGTGCTGAAGTTCATGGTGGTGGCCATCACCGCTTACGGTATGTCCACGCTGGAAGGCCCCCTGCTGAGCACCAAGTTCCTGAACAGTATCAGCCACTTTACCGACTGGACCATTGCACACGTGCACGTGGGAGGCCTCGGCTGGAACGGCTTTCTCACCTTCGGCATGATCTACTGGTTGGTGCCGCGCATGTGGGGCACCAAGCTGTACAGCAAGGGCATGGCCAATGCCCACTTCTGGATCGGTACGCTGGGTATCGTGTTCTATGCCATTCCGCTGTACTTCGCCGGGTTCACGCAGAGCCTGATGTGGAAGCAGTTCACCCCGGATGGCTATCTGGTGTACAAGAACTTCCTGGATACCGTGCTGCAGATCAAGTATGCCTACTGGCTGCGCGGCCTGGGTGGATCGCTGTACCTCATCGGCGCGCTCATCATGGTCTACAACGTTTGGAAGACCATCGCCAGTGGCAAGCTCATCGCCAATGAGGACGCCGAGGCTCCTGCACTGGAGAAGAACTACAAGGGCGAGAGCAGTGGATACTGGCATCGTGTCATCGAGCGTCGCCCGATCATGATGCTCGTGGTGAGCTTGGTTCTGGTCGCTATCGGCGGCGTCATCGAGATCGTACCCACCTTCCTGATCGAGAGCAACGTCCCCACCATTACACAGGTGAAGCCCTATCGACCGCTGGAGCTGCATGGTCGTGATATCTACATCATGGAGGGCTGCTACACTTGTCACTCTCAAATGGTGCGTCCCTTCCGCAGCGAGACCGAGCGCTATGGCGAATACAGCAAGGCCGGCGAGTTCATCTACGACCACCCGTTCCAATGGGGCAGCAAGCGTACCGGTCCGGACCTGCACCGCGAAGGAGGGAAATACCCCGATAGCTGGCATTACTACCACATGTTCGATCCCACGAGCATGAGCGCAGGGTCGTTGATGCCCGCCTATCCCCACATGTACGAGAACGAGATCGACAAGGCCTCCATGCCGGCCAAGATCCGCGCCATGCAGAAGTTGGGTGTCCCCTATCCCGAAGGCTTTGATGAACTGGCCGTGGCCGACCTGGAGGCCCAGGCCGCTGAAGTGGCGGCCAGACTGAAGAAGGATGGTATCGAGGCGGATGCGAACAAGGACATCATTGCGCTGATCGCCTACCTGCAGCGCCTGGGTACGGACATCAAACAAAAGCCGGCCACGGAGGTGGTACAGGCACAATAGGTCTTAGCCATGCTGAAGTTCATCAAGGGCCACATGACGTCGATCGCTGATATCGACATCTACCCGGTCGCCGCCTTCGTGCTGTTCGTGGGCATCTTCATCGTGGCCTCTTGGTATATCCTCACCACCGAACGCAGCCGCATTTCACATATGGAGCAGCTGCCACTTTCCGAGAACGAACAAGCCTGAACGCACATCCGAACCACCATGCGTCTACGGAACATCCTCCCTTTCGCCCTTCTCCTTATCGGTGGCCTGGTCGCCGCACCCGCCCTTGCCCAGGATGCGGCCACTGCTGCGGCACCTGCTGCAGGCCTGTTGGAGAACCCGACCATGGAGACCAACTACATCCTGCTGGCCATGGCCGTGCTGCAAGTGGTCATCATCCTCACGCTGTCCGGTATCATGAAGACCCTCGGTGGAACCGGTACCGTGTGGGCCGATTACCTGAAGGGTCGCCGTGCGGCCATGGTGTTGATGGTCATCTTCGCTGCATCCTCGTTCGATGCACAGGCCGCTGTTCCTGGTCTGGCGATGTTGACCACCCAAACGCTCATGTATTGGCTCATTAGCGCCAACATCATTTTCTTCATCATCATCGTGGCGCAGCTATCGGTGGTGCGGGGCATGGTGCGTGCGCTCAGCGGTCCCGAAGAGGAGGCGGCGCGCGAGGCCAAGGAGGGCGACACCTTCGCGGATGCGATCCTCAACAAGCTTACGCGTACGGTGAAGGTGGAGAAGGAGCAGGACATCCTCATGCATCACGAGTACGATGGTATCCGAGAACTTGACAACGTGCTTCCGCCATGGTGGCTGTGGTTGTTCTACGGTACGATCGTTTGGAGCGTGGTGTATGTCTTCAACGTCCACGTGTCCGGCACCTGGCTGCACCAGGCCGATGAGTACGAACAGGAAATGGCGCAGGCCAAGGCCGATGTGGCCGCCTACCTCGCCAAGTCCGCAGCAGCGGTTGATGAGAAGACCGTAGTGGCGCTAACGGATGCCTCGGCCCTTGCTGCTGGAAAGAACACCTTCGTGACCTACTGCAAGGCATGCCATGGCGAGAGCGGTGAAGGAAATGCCGTTGGTCCCAACCTGACCGATGCATACTGGATCCATGGCGGTGGCATCAGCGATGTGTTCACCACCATCAAATATGGTGTGGTGGAGAAGGGTATGCAAAGCTGGCAGAAGGACCTGAAGCCCGTGGAGATGCAGCAAGTGGCAAGCTACATCCTGTCGCTGCAGGGCAGCAACCCTGCGAACGCAAAAGCTCCGCAGGGTGACCTTTGGGCGCCTGAAGGGTCCGATGCACCTGCGGATAGCACGGCAGCGTCCGCTTCGGACACGGTCGCTGTGGCCGTCGTGAAATGATCATGAATACGCAAAGGCCGGACGGTCAACAACGCGACGAGAGCTTCAGGGATTCCATCGCAACGGTGGACAAACGTGGTAAGCGCGTTTGGATCTATCCCAAGAAACCCGCTGGCAAATGGTTCAACAAACGGGCACTGGTGGGCTACGGCCTGCTGGTGTTCCTGTTTCTTGGCCCGTTCATCCGTATTGGCGGTGAGCCCTTGCTTCAGATCGACCTGCTGGAGAGACGCTTCGTGATCTTCGGTCAGACCTTCTGGCCACAGGACATCCACTTGTTCGTATTGGCGTTCATCGCCGGGGTCATTTTCATTGCCCTGTTCACCGTGGTCTTCGGTCGGTTGTTCTGCGGTTGGGTATGCCCGCAAACGGTCTTCATGGAACTGGTGTACCGCCGGATCGAATACTGGGTCGAAGGGGACTGGAAACAGCAACAGGCGCTCAATAGGGGTCCATGGAACGCGGACAAGGTGGTCCGCAAGACGGTGAAGCATATCCTGTTCTTCGGTATTGCTTTCCTTATTGGCAATACGTTCCTGGCCTACATCGTGGGAAGCGATGCGCTTATCGAGATCATCACGTCGCCACCGACCGAGCATATTGGCGGCTTCATCGCCATGGTGGTTTTCGCGTTCCTGTTCTATGGCGTGTTCGCATTCCTGCGCGAGCAGGTCTGTACCACCATGTGCCCCTATGGCCGTCTACAGGGTGTGCTGCTCGATCGGCAGAGCCTGGTGGTGGCCTACGACCATGTCCGCGGAGAAGGTCGTGCCAGATTCCGCAAGGGTGAGGAGCGGGCAGCGATCGGCAAGGGCGATTGCATCGACTGCAGGGCATGCGTGCATGTATGCCCTACGGGCATTGATATCCGCAATGGCACTCAGCTCGAGTGTGTGAATTGCACGGCCTGCATTGATGCCTGCAACCACATGATGGAAAGTGTTGATCTGCCAAAGGGCCTGATCCGCTTTGCCAGTGAGACCCAGATCAGTGAAAAGCAACCGTGGCGATACACCACGCGCATGAAGGCGTATACGGCTGTACTTTCCGTTCTGGTCGCGGTCATTGTCACGCTTATCGTCATGCGCAGTGATGTGGAGGCGACCGTGCTGCGCACCCCTGGTATGCTCTTCCAGAGGACAGAGGATGGCCGGATCAGCAACCTGTACAACTTCAAGGTCGTGAACAAGACCTCACAAGATCTCCCACTGGAGTTCCGCCTTGAAGGCGTGAAGGGTGAGATAAAACTCGTTGGTAAAGAGGTGTTCCTGGAAAAGGCCGCATTGGGCCAGGGAGCCATGTTCATTGTACTGGACCCCGAGGAGGTCAAGGGGACGAAGACCAAGCTCACCATCGGCGTCTACTCGGGCGACCGGCGTATCGAAGAGGTCAATACTACCTTCGTGGGACCGATACGCAATGCATCATGAAGTTCTCCTGGGGTAAGGCCGTCTTTCTGGTCATGACGGCCTTCGTTCTGCTCATGGCCTCGTTCATGTACCGTGCAGCGTTCAATCAGGAGGAGCTGGTGGCGGAGAATTACTACGAGCAGGAGATCAAGTACCAGCAGCAGATCGACAAACTGAACAGGACCGGAGCGCTCGGCGAGGCCGTGCGTATGGAAGTGGTCGGCAATGAATTGGTGATCTCGTTCCCACCGGAAGTGCGCGGTCGGGCCGTGAGCGGTGAGCTTTACTTGCAACGGCCTTCCGATTCGCGTGCGGATGCCCGTCTGGCCATTGTCGTTGACTCCTTGGGCATGATGCGTGTTCCCATCGAGGAACGCATGAAGGGCGCCTACAATACCGTGCTGGAGTGGCGTGCCGATGAGGACGAGTTCCTGAGCAAGGACCGCATCCATATTCCATGATCATTGCGGCTGGTACGGCCTTCGTACTGGGTCTGCTCAGCAGTGCCCACTGCATTGGCATGTGCGGGCCGCTGGCGCTGGCGGTACCCTCCCCGCGCAGTTCATTCCTTCAGCGACTGTTCAGTGCATTTCTGCTCAATGGCGGACGGGTGGTCACCTATGCCTTATTGGGCGCCGCTTCGGGCCTGTTCGGAAGAGGGCTTCAATTGGCCGGGCTCCAGCAGGTGGTATCGATCGGTCTGGGTCTTGCCATCCTTTTGGGGTTGATCGCCCCCCGGGTGTTGTCACGTCTCCGGTTGTCACAAGGTCCGGCATTATTGGTGATGCGGGCGCAAGGACTGATGGCCCGGCAACTGAAGCGGACCTCACCTGAGGGGTTGTTCCTCACTGGTGTGTTGAACGGACTGCTGCCCTGCGGCATGGTCTATCTGGGTCTAGCAGGCGCGTTGGCGCAGGATGGATGGAGCACTGGCGCGCTGTTCATGGTCTTCTTCGGACTTGGTACATGGCCGGCCCTCGTAGGGCTAAAGGTGAGCAGCAGCTATTTGTCACCATCGGTTCGCAGTGCCATGAGGCGTTTGGCCCCCGTAGCCTACTTGTTCATGGCCGTACTGTTCATCCTGCGGGGCCTCGATCTGGGCATCCCTTACATCAGTCCCGACCTGCCGGAACCCAATACACCAGCGGTGGATTGCCCTGCTCCGGGCACGCCCTGATCAAGCGCGTTGCTGCGCAAGTGCTTTCCGCGCTTCGCGATAGTACTTGAACGGGACCACCAACATCCCGAAGCACTCGCCATCCTCCTTCCCCAGGTGCTTGTGGTGCACCTTATGAGCCTTGCGGATCGCCAGGAAATAGGGGTTGTTGGTCTTGCGCAACCACTTGATCCGTTGGTGGATGAACACCTCGTGGACGAAGAAGTACAGCAGGCCGTAAATGAGGATGCCAAGGCCGATCCACAGCCAGGGCGTGTGCAATCCTTTCAAGCTCCCGACGATGAACAGGATCATGGAGGGGATCGCGAAGATCAAGAAGAAACTGTCGTTACGTTCGAGGAACCCGTAATGGTCCTTCTTGTGATGGTCCGAGTGCAGTGTCCAAAGGAAACCGTGCATCACGTACTTGTGCGTGGCCCATGCCACATACTCCATCACGATGGCCGTGCCCATCACAATGCCGATGATCGCCCAAATGCTCATGTCGTTCGAACAGATGCCCGGCCTACTTGGTTCGCTGTTCTTCCCTGAAATAGCGTTCCAGGGTCATAAAGCGAAAATCGAAGATGGCCTTCAAGCGCTGCTTCACAAAAATAGCGTGTGCCAGTTCACCCAGCGGGCCGAGGGGAAGTTCATATTCCACCCGGTCCTTCATGAGCACACCACCCTCCATCGCTTCGAAGGTGTGCACATGCCACCATCGTTTGTAGGGTCCTTGTACCTGGGTGTCCACGAACCGGTGAGGAGCTTCGGCCTCCGCGATGAGCGTGACCCATTTTAGAGGAATGCCGAGCAACGGGCTCACCGTGTATGAGATCCGTTGCCCGGCATAGGTTGGTTTGTCATCGAACGGCTCGCGGATCACGAAACCCATGTCGGACGGGGTGATCTTCGCGAGGTTGCGTGGACTGCTGAAGAACGCCCACGCCTCATCGATCGTGATGGGCAGTACCTGGCTGCGCTCCAGAACATGCTGACCCATGTGCGATCAGCCGATGACCTCCAGCTTGGGGTAGCGCTGGCGCCAGAACTCCAGGGCCTTTTGACTGGCCACAGTGATGATGGTGCGTGCATCCAGACGCACTTTGATCGCCTTGATGCCTTCCTTGACGGGTTGGGAGAGGATGAGGACCTTCTTTTTGCGTGGCATGGCTATGTAAAGAGTTTGGTTTGTCGTTGAGCGTTGGCCTGTCCGCCATCAAGACCTGTTTTGTAGGTATCGAGGGCGCGTTGACGGGCCATTTCATGAACGACCAATGGCTGCATATAGTTTGCCGAACCGTGCTCGGGCACCCACTTCTTCACATATATTAACCTGGGGTCGAACTTCTCCAGTTGCAAGCGGGGATTGAATACCCGGAAATAGGGGGCTGCATCGCAACCGGAGCCCGATGCCCACTGCCATCCGCCATTGTTGCTGCTCAGTTCGAAGTCCAGCAGCTTGGCAGCGAACCATGCCTCGCCCCACCGCCAGTCGATGAGCAGGTGCTTGGTGAGGAAGCTCGCCACCACCATGCGCACACGGTTGTGCATGAGCCCTGTGGCCGCGAGCTCACGCATGCCGGCATCCACCAGAGGATAGCCTGTTCGACCCTCGCACCATGCTCGGAAAGCGGCATCATCGTGCCTCCATGCAATGTTGTCGTAGGCTGGCTTGAATGCCCTCTCCGGATGTGGGAAATGCCACAGGACCTGCATGAAGAACTCACGCCAGATAAGCTCGTTCAGGTATTTCGGGCTCTTTGTCAGACTGCGGCGCACCAGTTCACGCACGCTCACCGTGCCGAAGCGCAAGTGAGTGCTCATGCGGCTGGTACCCACGATGCTGGGGATGTCGCGCGTTTCAGCGTAGTTCTTGAGGACCTCCTCGTTCAGTGTGGTAGGCGGCGCTTGCAGGTCGGTGGGGAGGAAACCGATGTCCTCCAGGCTCGGCAGCGGCAAAGGAGCGCTCGTCCACAATTGGCGCAGGTGGTCCTCGCTGGGGAAGGGTGCCGCCATGTCCGGTGTGAAGAGCGACCGCCACTTGCGCATGTACGGCGTGTACACGGTGTAAGGTCCACCGTTGTCCTTCACCACTTCGCTGCGCTCGAATATGCTGATGTCCTTGAAAGTGCGGAACGGGACGCCGCGCGCTGATAGGAGTTCACCCACGACCTTGTCACGTGCAATGGCGTATGGCTCATGGTCGTGGTTGGTGGTCACGGCCGTGATCTCGAAGCGGTCCAACAGCCGCTTCCAAACATCGATGGGTTTGCCATGCTCTACCAGCAGGGTGCTGCCGCGCTTCACCAGTTCGGCCTGCATGCCCTGCAACGCGCGGTGGATGAAGTCCACACGGCGGTCTTGCTTGTCCTCCAGCTTACCGAGGATGTCCTCATCGAAGATGAACAGCGGCAGCACGTCGCCATGCTCGCTCAGGCCGCGGAAGAAACCATGGTTATCCGCCAGCCGCAGGTCGCGCCGGAACCAGTGGATACTGATGCGTGGTTTCACGACCACCTCAGCGTTTGTGGTATATCAGGAATTCTTGTCGCACCTCGGCATCCTCGAACCGGCCGCTGAAATGCGTGGTGACGGTGCTGCTGCATTCGTCCTTCACCCCGCGCAGTTTCACGCACATGTGCTCGGCATCGATCAACACGGCCACATCGTCGGTATGCAGCACGCTTTTCAGCTCGGCAGCGATCTGTTCGGTGAGGCGCTCCTGCACCTGAGGGCGCGCGGCGAAGTGTTTCACGATGCGGTCCAGTTTGCTGAGGCCGATGACCTGCCCACTGCTGTAGTACGCCACGGTGGCCTTGCCGATGATGGGCACGAAGTGGTGCTCGCAGAAGCTGTGAACGGTGATGTCGCGCTCCACCAGCATGCCTTTGTAGCCGAACTTGTTGGCGAAGAGCGTGGGCTCGGGGAGTGTTTCGGGGTCCAAGCCGCTGAACACTTCGTTCACGAACATCTTGGCCACACGCTTTGGTGTGCCTTGCAGGCTGTCGTCCGTAAGGTCGAGGCCCAGTGTTTCCATGATGCCGCGGAAGTGCTTCTCGATGCGGGCGATCTTCTCATCGGGCGCAAGGTCGAACGCATCAGCGCGCATCGGTGTGTCGATGGATGCCGCGTATTGTTCGGGCTCAAGTTCTTCGATGGGCAGGGCGAATGGGATCACCGCGCCGTTCTTCTTCATCAACATGTTGTGGGAGGGTCAGGTTGGTATCAGGCGGCCTTAACGGCCAGTTCTGCGCGCACGCGCTGCCAGCATTCGCGTAGCCACACGGTGTAGCGCTCGGGATGCGCGGCCATATCGGCTTCCAACGCATCGGGGTGCAGGTATTTCCAGTCGTCCACTTCGTCTGGCGAAGGCTGCGGGGTGCCGGAGTAGTTCCCGAAGAAGACGTGGTCCAGTTCGTGCTCGTACAGACCGTTGTCGAAACCGGCCTTGTAGAGGAAGTTGAAGCGGTGCTCGACATCGACATTGATGCCCATCTCCTCCATCAGCCGGCGGTGCGCGGCATCCGCCAGGTGCTCGCCGGGACGCGGGTGACTGCAGCAAGTGTTCGTCCAAAGACCTGCGCTGTGATACTTGCCCGCAGCGCGCCGTTGCAGCAACAAGCGCCCGTGCTCATCGAAAAGGAATACGCTGAAGGCCCGATGTAACGCACCCTCCTGATGGGCGCGCAGTTTACCCATGGTGCCGATCGCTTCATCGCGCTCGTTCACCAGTACCACCTGTTCCTCGTTCAGTATTTCCGCTCCCATGGTGGTCAGAGCATGCCAAAACTGTGGCGCACGTAGCTGGTGGTGAGCAGCGCGATCTTCCGGCGGTTGCGAACGCGTACACGCACCTGCATGATGCGGCTTGCCGGGAGCGCCTTGATCTTGCGGAACAGGTTGACGTAATAGATGTACGCCATGTACACCCCGAAACGGGCGCCTTTCGGTAGTTGACGAATGCCGATCAGTGCTGCGTCGAAGTCGGCCTGGATGTCGTCCTCGATGGCACGCTTTGTCTCCTCGTTCCAGTGGCTCATATCGATTCCTGGGAAGTAGGTGCGGCCCAGGTTCTGGTGGTCGTCCTTCAGGTCGCGGAGGAAGTTCACTTTCTGGAACGCCGCGCCCAACTTCATGGCGGCTGGTTTCAGCCTTTGGTACATCGCCTCATCGCCTTCGCAGAAGACACGCAGGCACATCAGTCCCACCACTTCGGCGCTGCCGAGGATGTAGGTCTCGTAACTGCGTTGGTCGTGTGCGGTGTCCGTGAGGTCCATCGCCATGCTGTCCAGGAAGGTGTCATACAGTTCACGCTCGATGCGATAGTCGTTCACCACGCGCTGAAAGCTGTGCAGGATGGGGTTGAGGCTGATGCCTTCCTCGATCGCGCGGTAGGTGTCCTCCCGGAAACGCTTCAAGAGGTCTTCCTTGGAGAAGCCATGGAAGGTGTCCACGATCTCGTCGGCGAACCGCACGAACCCATAGATGGCGTGTATGGGCGAATGGAAGCGTTTGTCGAGCGAACGGATGCCCAATGAGAACGAAGTGCTATAGCTGTATGTGGTATGACGGCTCGCCTTCAGGCAGACCTTATCGTACAACGCGATGGTGTTCATGCCTTTGTGGTTTTGCGTTGGTATTCCTTCTCGATCAGGTCGGCCACCACCTGCCCGCTGATGATCGCCGGAGGAACCCCAGGGCCGGGCACGGTGAGCTGGCCCGTGTAGTAGAGCCCTTGCACTTTCCGGCTCTTCATGCTGGGCCGCAATGGGCCGGTCTGCATGATGGTGTTGGCCATGCCGTAAGCGTTGCCCCGGAAGGCATTGTAATCCGACTGCAGGTCATTGATGCTGTAACTGCGCTTTACGACCACATGCGGGCGCGGGTCGAAGCCGAGGTGCTTGCCCAAACGGTCCATCACCATGTGGTAGTAGCGTTCGCGGGTCTCATTCCGGTCGTCCAGACCCGGTGCGATGGGTATCAGGATCACCATGTTCTCCTTGCCATCAGGTGCCACGGATGCGTCGGTCTTGCTGGCGCAGCTGGTGTAGAACAGTGGTTTGCTGGGCCACTCCGGCTTGTCGTAGATCTCGGCGCTGTGCCGGTCCAGCGACTCGTCGAAGAAAAGGGTATGGTGTTCAAGGTCGGGGAGCCTGCGGTCGAAGCCCAGGTAGAAGAGGAGTCCGCTGGGTGCCATGGTGCGTTTCTTCCAGTAGCTCTGGCTGTAGCCGCGTGCTTCTTCGGGCAGCAGTTCCTGGTCCACATGATGGTAGTCGGCACCGGCCACAACGATATCGGCCTTCAATAGGCCCTCTTTCGTCTCAACGCCGATGGCTTTACCGTTTTCCACCACAATGCGATTCACCGGGGAGTTGCATCTGATGGTGGCACCTTGCTTCTCGGCCACACGCACGAAAGCGTCCACCACTTTGCCCATGCCGCCCATGGGGTACCAGGTGCCCAGTTCCATGTCGGCGTAGTTCATCAGGCTGTAGAGCGCAGGGGTGTTCTGCGGAGCGGCGCCCAGGAAGAGCACGGGGAACTCCATCAGCAACCGCAGCTTCTCATCGGTGAAATGGGACTGCACGTGCTTCCGCAGGCTGCGGAACACGTTGGTCTTCAGCAGGCCACCGATGAGACCCGGGTGCATGTACTCGCTCCAGCTCAGCGATGGGCGGTATACCAGTTCGCCCATGCCCAGATCATACTTCAACTTGGCCTCGGCAAGGAAGCGGTCCAACTGGGCGCCCGCACCTTTCTCTTTGCTGTCGAAGAAGGCGCGCAGGGCGATGGGGTCGGCCGGGATGGACCATTTCTCGCCGGGACCGAACACCACACTGTATGAGGGGTCGAGCCGGACCAGGTCGTAGTGGTCCTGCACGCGCTCACCCATGGCGTGGAAGAAACGATCGAACACCTCGGGCATCCAGTAGAAGCTGGGGCCCATGTCAAAGGTGAATCCTTGCTCGCTCCACGTACGTGCGCGACCGCCGGGCTCGGTGTTCTTTTCAACCACGGTAACGCGATACCCTTTCCGCGCCAGGGAAGCGGCGGCGGTGAGGCCTGCGAAGCCGGAGCCGATGACGATCGCGTGGGACATCAGTTCTGAATGTGTTTATCGCTGAGCATGGCCATCAGTCGCTGGCGTGCCTGGAAGATCCGGCTCTTCACCGTACCGATCGGGATGCCCATGTGTTCGGCGATCTCGTGATACTTATACCCCTCGTGGTGCATGGTGAAGGGCGTGCGGAATGCCGGGTCCAACCGCTCCAAGCTACGACTGATCTCGCTCATTTTCACCGAGGCTTCCGCGCTGGCAGGGGTTTGTACCCTGCGTACCTGGTCGCGCTCGCGGTCCACCGTGTCCATCAGCGCCTTCGTCCGCTTCGACCGGCGATGGTCATTGATGAAGGTGTTCTTCATGATGGTGTACAGCCAGGCCTTGAAGTTGGTGTTGTCCTGGAACTTGTCCCGGTAGGTCAATGCGCGCATCAGGCTTTCCTGTAGAAGGTCCAGGGCGTTGTCGCGGTCCTTGGTCAGACTAAGGGCGAAGTAGTACAACTGCTGGCGCAGTCCGACCAGTTGCTGTTGGAACTCGAGAGTGGACATGTTGCAGTGTTTAATGATTCGGTTGAAAGACTCAACAAAGATGAACTAAGTTGTCTGATGTTTCCAAGAAATAGTTGAACAAAATAATCTTCCATGACGATCAGGGCTCTTGCGCGTCCAAACTGTCGCTGTCAATAACCATTGATATTCAGTCACTTAAGCATATATCTGCAGTTGTCTTGGAACATACTGCCTCCGGGGTTGTTCCTTGGAGCCTCTCACCGGAACCCCATGCTTCACCATTTGAATAGTCTCATTCGGCTCCTTGCGCTTATGCTCCCTGCCCTTGCATTCGGTCAAGGACAGGTGACCGGAACGGTCACCGACTCGCGTTCACGCGCGCCCCTTCCATTCGTGAACGTGCTCTTGGAGGGTACCACCGTTGGGGCGACAACAGGAGAGGATGGCCGGTTCGTCATTACTGATGTGAAGCCGGGTCTCTACAACGTCATCGTATCCTCTGTCGGCTACCAGCGTCGTGTGGTACCCGAGGTGATGGTGGGCACGGCCAAGCCGGTCGACCTGGATATCCAACTGGAGCCCTCCGCCACTGAGCTGAAGGAGGTGGAGATCACCCGGCAGCCGTTCGTTCGCACCCAGGAGAGCCCGCTCAGCGTGCGTACGATCGGTTCGGCGGAGATCATGCGCAACCCAGGCGGTAACCGCGATATCAGCAAGGTGATCCGGGCACTTCCCGGTGTTGCCAGCACGGCCAGTTTCCGCAATGATATCATCATCCGGGGGGGCGCGCCCAACGAGAACCGGTTCTACCTGGACGGCATCGAAGTGCCCACCATCAACCACTTCAGCACGCAGGGCTCCAGTGGAGGTCCTGTCGGTATGATCAACGTGAACTTCATCCGCGAGGTGGATGTGATCACAGGTGCCTTCCCTGCCGCCAGGGGCAACACCTTGAGCTCGGTCTTCGAGTTCAAGCAGCCCGAAGGCAACACCGAGAAGCCCACCTACACCTTCATGTTGGGCAGCAGCGATATCGGGTTCACCTTCGATGGTCCCACCGGACCGAACGCATCCACCATTATCTCTGTCCGACGTTCTTACCTGCAGTTCCTTTTCCAGGCCTTGAAGCTGCCGTTCCTGCCCATCTATAATGATGCGCAGATCAAGCACCGCATACAGCTCGGCAAGAACAGTAGGCTCACCTTCATCGGCCTTGGGGCATTGGATAATGTGGACCTGAACCCTGCGGCGAACGATGGGGTCACCGATCAGGAAACGTTCGAGCGCAACCGCTACATCCTCGGCAACCTACCCGATAACGATCAATGGAACTATACCGTTGGGGCCCGTTACGACAGGTTCGTCAAGAAGGGCTTCCACACCGTGGTGGTCAGCCGCAGTCATTTGTTCAACGAGGCCACCAAATACCGGGACAATGATGACTCCGATCCATCGGCGCTGCTGCTCAGGTATGGAAGCACGGAGGAGGAGAACAAGGTGCGGTACGAGGCCGTGATGAACTATGGCGCGTGGCGTTTCGTTGGCGGTGCTGGTTATGAGCATGCGCGATACACCACGGATACCTACACGCAGCGGGTGATCGATAACGCTCCGGTGGTGGTGGATTACGAGAGCAGTCTGAGCATGGACAAGTTCGGCGCGTTCGGCCAGCTCAGCCGCACCTTCGGCAAGCTGTCCACGTCGTTGGGGGTCCGCACCGATTGGAACACACTGGGCGGCACCATGAGCGATCCATTGGAGCAGTTCTCGCCACGTTTGTCCTTGTCCTACGCGGTGAGCGATGCCGTGAACATCAATGCCAACGTGGGCCGGTTCCATCAGTTGCCACCCTACACCGTCCTTGGTTTTCGAAATGGGGCCGGCGACCTGCTGAACCTCAAGAATGGTATCCGCTACATCCAGGCGGACCATGTGGTGGCCGGGGTCGAGTACTTCACCCGGAACAACGGCAAAGTGTCCGTGGAAGGTTTCCACAAGTGGTACGACAAGTACCCCTTGCTGGTGAACAAGGGCATCAGCCTGGCCAATCTGGGTGGCGATTTCGGGGTGATCGGCAATGAGCTTGCCGCACCAACCTCCCAAGGCCGCGCTTATGGGGTGGAGTTCCTCTTGCAACAGAAGCTGTACAAGGGCTTTTACGGCATCCTGTCCTACACCTTCGTGAAGAGCGAATTCACCAATGCGGACACACGGTTTGCGCCCAGCAGCTGGGACTACGGACACATATTGAACCTGACCGGCGGCAAACGGTTGCCCAAGGATTGGGAGGTGGGCCTGAACTGGAGACTGCAGGGTGGTGGGCCCTACACGCCGTATGACATCCCCACCTCGTCGCTGATCCCGGTCTGGGATGCCACGCAGCAGGGCGTGCTCGATTACAGCCTCATCAACACGGAGCGCTTGCGCATTTTCACCCAACTGAACGTTCGGGTGGACAAACGCTACTACTTCAAGGGCTGGACGCTCAACGTGTATTTTGATGTGGAGAACGTGCTGGCGAGCGAATTGCCTGGTGCGCCGTTCCTTGATGTGGTGCGTGATGCCAACGGCCAACTGCAAGTAGATCCCTCGGACCCGTCGCGTTATGTGGTGAAGCTGGTGCCCAACGACGGTACTACGGTCATCCCCAGTATCGGGGTGATGGTGGAGTTCTGATCGGATATCGGCGGAACTTCTATATTTGCCGCCCCTTCGGAGGCATAGCTCAGCTGGTTCAGAGCATCTGCCTTACAAGCAGAGGGTCGCTGGTTCGAATCCGGCTGCCTCCACCCTCTACCCGTTCAGGGCCAAGCCGATAAGGCTTTGCTCCGCTCGGTTTGACATTCTGGGATGTTAGCTCAGCTGGTTTAGAGCGCATGCTTCACACGCATGAGGTCACTGGTTCGAATCCAGTACGTCCCACGAAAGCCCCGCGGTCAGCGGGGCTTTTTCGTTGTTCTGAGGGCGGAACTTGCTGCTGCCTACTGTCGGTCACATCGGACAGGTTGAGCAAAGGTTGCGTGGAGCGTGGATCGGGCTGCCAGATGGTGCCGACGGGCAGAAGGCCCATTAGTCCAGTTCGAAGATTTCCTTGAACCGCGTCTGAATGTGTATGATCTCATCGGCACTTAGCTCCCGGAACTCTTTGGTCCGGGCACGGTCCGATAGTTGTCCATGGCCTTGGGCCAGGAATCCGATCAAGAGGTTCACCATCTTATCGGGCATTTCGTACGTATCGTTCAGGTATCGCTTCATCCGATCATGGCATTGGAGGTAGGCTACTTCCTTCGGGATCGTTATGTCAATGGTGATCTGCACCATGGCATGTAGGAACTCCGCATGTGGGGTTGCATCGAAGTAGCGGTAGTAATGGGCGGTCTCATTGAGCACATCCACATTATGGTCCGGTGTCTCCTGCCAGTCGATCCAATCCAGCAAAGGGCGGGAATATGACTCCAACACGTTGCGATAGTCATTGATATGGTCGAGTATGGCTCCAGATACCGGGAACACGACCCCTTGCCGCCCGAATTGCTTGCGGGCCAGCATGTGGTGGATCAGGTAGCGGTGTATCCGACCATTCCCATCCACGAACGGGTGAAT
The DNA here is from genome assembly GCA_040383865.1 of Flavobacteriales bacterium. GTDB lineage: Bacteria > Bacteroidota > Bacteroidia > Flavobacteriales_F > PHOS-HE28 > PHOS-HE28. Next base: position 27,938 of record JBEICT010000004.1, read on the forward strand.
GAACACGAATCCGAATGCGACCATGGATGCCGCTAGCACGGCATCCATGCTCTCCGAGCGTTCCAGTTGTTCGGCACATTCGATCAGGCCGCCCATGAGTTCATCCAGGTCCTGCCATCTGGCACTGATGTGTTCGGGCAGGGGTTCTCCTGTGGCCCTGTCATGCTCCCCCACGAATCCCCCCTCGGTGCGAAAACCCAAGGGGATGAACCGGTCATTCTCAATGACTAGTTGTTGCAACCGCAATAGCTCTTCCTTGCTTAGTGCATACAGGCCGGCCTGCCCGATGGCATTCGCCCAGCGTGTAGCCCGTTTGCTCTTTGGGCTTTCGCCCTCGATGGTGAAGGAAGCCTTCGAGTCCTGTAACATCAGGAATGACGAAGCTCGCTGCATTACGTCAGCATTCACGGTGCTCAGCATGTTTCGTGAACGGGTCGCATGATCCGCTTGCATGTAGCGCTCCAAGGTCTCGGTACGCCGGATCAAAGGACAGAAGGTCCTTGGTCCAGGTAGGTTATTGGTCACGCGATGACGCGGGGAGGCTTGGCCGGCTATGGCATATTGGATCTCCGGGTCCAATAGGTCCACGTACTTGATTTTGACATTGGCATCCGGGATATCCAGTTTTTCCTCCATGAGCCACTCGTAGAGGAACCACATGCGTCGACTGTATTGCCCGGTGGGTTCGGCGTCAACCAAGCGCTTTATTTCCGCCGCGCCCAAGTGCTTGTATAATATCCTGAAAAACAGCAAGTTGACACCCTCGTACTTCAGGGCGAAGACCAATTGTTTATAGAGGTCCTCACCTGGGTCGTGTTTGGGGGTCAGTATCCTCCATCCATCCCGTATGTAGCGTCGGTGTTTCTGGCTGATCATGGTGATTACCAAGGGCATTGGCATGGGTAGACCGAATGTCTTGATGAGGGCTGCATACCCCACCACGTTGCCAGGCTCCGGTTGGATGCGGCCATGGAACACGGCTGCATCTTGTGAAAAACGATCGGTATTTATAGCCATCTGTGGAAATCGATGGCAGGAAAGATAGTGCAGAATCGTGTGAAGAAGATCTGTTCGAAGTGAAAAATAAGCGCAATATGATATGATGTGTGAAAATGGAATGGCTGAATACTTGTCGTCATTGGTCGGTGCATTCACCATAGTTGTCACGCTGGCAGCAGCATCGCCCGGAGATGCGATTGATCGCGGCAAAGTGATCGCATGATGTGAATGATGGACGCTTAGTTATTAATCTTGTGAGAAACGTCCGGCAGGATCGTCACTCATTCCGAGTTGGGTGAGCACCACCAGTATCAATCTTCTCCCCTTCACTCGGCCAAAGAAGGATGGCACCTGTGAAGAACAATCGCGTTGGTGTGAAAATGGACGCCTTTGAACGGGATGCCTGAGAAGTACGCGCCATGAACATAGGCTTGATCACCTGCAATGGTCGAACGGTACAATGGCTCCGATCAGGTCGTCCCTCTTATTTCATCTGAAATAACATAAGTAGCAGATTATCAAAGTATAACATATCGACTCTGGTGCATAGTTCGATCATTTGCATCACGAGTCCATTGAGGTCCGGTCGTTACGCTATGGACCTTAGATGACCTCCGCCACCACGAACACACTGCCCGTTACAAGCACCAGGTCTTCAGGAGCAGCCGCTGTGCGGGCGGCTTCGTACGCTGCACCGACCGAAGGGAAGGCGTTGCCGATAAGTCCGTGAGGGACGCACTGTTCCCGTAGCGCAGCGGCATCCAGCCCGCGCGGGATATCGGCCTTACAGAAATAGTAGGCGGCCTGCGGGGGCAGTTCGGCCAGCACCTTCGAAAGGTCCTTGTCGTTCACCATGCCGAGCACGATGTGCAAGCGTTCGTAGTGTTTACCTTCCAACATGGCGCGCACCACCCGGATGCCATCCACGTTGTGCGCCACGTCGGCGATGGTGCATGGTCGTTCGCCCAGCACTTGCCAACGGCCCATCAGCCCGGTGTTGTCGATCACGTTCCGAAAGCCTGCCTCCAAGGCCGCTTCGGGGATGCTCCAACCCCGGCCACGGAGCAACATCAATGCGGACAAGGCCGCACGGGCGTTCCGTTCCTGGTGCGCACCGGCCAGTGCGCTCGGGTAGGGGAGCGTCTGTCGTTGGTCCACGAAGGTGATGGGTGCTTCCCGTTCAGCGGCGACCGTGCGGAACACATCGGCCACATCGCCCTCCGCCTCTCCGATCACCACGGA
>JBEICT010000005.1:0-28775 GCA_040383865.1 Flavobacteriales bacterium
GCGGGGATGGCCTGCGGGTGGTAGTCGTAGAGGCGCGGGCAGAAGCTGCACACCACGAAGGCATCGGTCTCGAAGGTCTGGTGCACGGGCGGCGGCTGGTGCACGCGGCCGGTGATGGGCTCGAAGTCGTGGATGCTGAAGGCGTAGGGGTAGTTGTAGCCGTCCCAGCCCACCACGTCGAAGGGGTGGCTGGCGTACACGAACTCGTGGAGCAGGCCCTGCTTCTTCACCTTGATCGTGAAGTCGCCCAGCTCGTCGTGCGTCTCCAGTTTCTTCGGACGACGGATATCGCGCTCGCAGAACGGCGAATGCTCCAGCAGCTGACCGAAATAGTTGCGGTAGCGCTTCGGCGTGTACATGGGGCGGTGGCTCTCCACGATGAAGAGGCGGTTGTCCGCGTCCTTGAACTCCATCGTGTAGATCATCCCGCGCGGGATCATCAGGTAGTCGCCGTACTTGAAGTCGATGTTGCCCAGGAAGGTGCGCAGGGTGCCGCTGCCCTTGTGGATGAAGATCATCTCGTCGCAATCGGCGTTCTTGTAGAAGTAGTCCACGGTCTTCGCCTGCGGCGCGGCGAGCACGATGGCCACATCGCTGTTCACGAGCATGGTCTTGCGCGCGGCCAGGTGGTCCTTCTCGGGCTTGGTCTTGAAGCCATGCAGCCGCAACGAGCGCATGTTCTTCTCGATGGCGATCTTCGGGGTGACGTCCTTCGGCTTGCGCAGCTCCTTCACCATGGTGGGGCGGTGCACGTGGTAGCTCAGGGTGCTCATGCCATCGAAGCCGATGGTGCCGAAGAGCTGCTCGTAGTAGTAGCGGTCCCTGCCGTTCTTGAACACGGTGTGCCGCTTGTGGGGGATCTTGCCGAGGGTGTGGTAGATGGGCATGGTCGGATGTCTTTGTCATTCCGGCCTTGAGCCGGAATCGCGTGTATTCAAGTGGCGGGGAATATCAGACCCGTCCGCGGCATCAATGATGATTTCCGTCAGTTCCGGATGGAGGCTTCCTCCACCGGCCAGCACGGCCTCTTCCTCCGATATCCGCTTCCTCAGCGCCTCCGGGTCCCGGATCGCTTTCATCTTGGCGCTGGCCGAGGGCTTCCCCTTCCGCCATTCGCGCTGCACCTCCTCCGGCAGCACGTGGATCTCCCGGCAGCTGGGCGTGCAACAGTCGGCATACTTCGTGGCGCAGGCCTCGCATTGCACCAGCAGCATGTTGCAGGTGTGCTGCTGGCAATTGGTAATGCGGTCACTGGCTTGGCCGCACTGGAAGCAGCTGCTCACCACATCGTCGGTGATGCGCTCGGCGAGGCGACCGTCGAACACGAAGTTCTGGCCCTTGTACAGGCTGGGCAGCTCCTTGGCGCGCACCTGGCGGGCATAGTCGATGATGCCACCGTGCAACTGGCCCACGTTGCTGAAGCCATGGTGGCGGAACCAGGCACTGGCCTTTTCGCAGCGGATGCCGCCGGTGCAATAGAGCAGCACAGGCTCGTCCTTCCTGTCCTCCAGCTTCTCCAACATCTCTTCCACGGCGCCGCGGAAGGTCTCGGCCTCGGGCAGCAGTGCACCCTCGAAGTGCCCGATCAGGCACTCGTAGTTGTTGCGCATGTCCACCACGGTGGCGCCTTGTTCCATCAGCCGGTTGAAGGACTCCGCATCGAGGTGCTGGCCCACATCGCTCACGTCGAACACTTCGTCGTGGAGCCCATCGGCCACCAGCTTGTGCCGCACTTTCAGGGTCAGCTTCAGGAAGCTCTTGCCGTCGTCCTCCACAGCGATCTTGAAGGGCACTCCGGCGAATTCCGGCCGGGCATCGATCGCGCTGCGGAAGGCCTCGAAGTGTTGTGCTGGGACGGACAGCTGGGCATTGATGCCCTCCCCGGCCAGGTAGATGCGGCCCAGCACGCCCAACGCTTCCCACTCGGCGTAGAGTTCATTGCGCATGGCAGCTGGATCCGCCAGGCGCACGTAGCGATAGAAGCTCAGCGTGGTGCGGGGGAAGCCCTCGGCCTCCAAACGGGCACGAAGCGTCTCCGGGCCGTACTTATTCCGCAAATCGTGGGCTTCCATTTTACCGGGCAAAGATAGCGGAAGGGCAGGGGGTGAGCAGACACCTGCGGGCGGTGGTCCGGTCCTACATTTGACCCCATTCCAGATCAGTTCATGTCCACCAAGCGCATCCTTGTCATCGGCTCCAGCGGCCAGATCGGTACCGAACTCGTGGAAGGACTCCGGGTCCGTTTCGGCAATGAGAACGTCGTGGCCAGCGACATCAAGGAACCCCAGGTGAAGCAGGAGGGCCCCTTCGCCATGGTGGACGCCATGGACCGTCGCGGTATCGAGCGCATCATCGAGAAGCACGGCATCACCGATGTCTACCTGCTCGCGGCGCTGCTCAGCGCCACGGCCGAGAAGGACCCCGCCTTCGCCTGGAAGCTGAACATGGAGAGCCTCTTCATCGTGCTGGAACTGGCCCGCGAGGGTAAGCTGAAGAAGGTGTACTGGCCGAGCAGCATCGCGGTGTTCGGTCCAACCACGCCCAAGGACAACACCCCCCAGCACACCATCGCCGAGCCCAGCACGGTGTACGGAATCAGCAAGCAGGCCGGCGAGCAGTGGTGCGCCTATTACCACAAGCGCTACGGCGTGGATGTGCGCAGCATCCGCTACCCCGGCCTCATCGGCTGGAAGAGCGCGCCCGGCGGCGGCACCACGGACTATGCCGTGCACATCTTCCATGAAGCGCTGAAGCATGGCACGTATACCAGCTTCCTGGGTCCGAAGAGCACGCTGCCGATGATGTACATGCCCGATGCCATCCGGGCCACGATCGACCTGATGGAGGCCCCGGCAGAACTGGTCAAGGAGCGCACGAGCTACAATCTGGCCGGCTTCAGTTTCGACCCCGAGCAGATCGCGGCCGAGGTGCGCCGCCATGTGCCGGGCTTCACTATGGCCTATGCACCTGATCAAAGACAGGCCATTGCGGACAGCTGGCCACGCAGCATCGACGATACCGCCGCCCGCGCCGACTGGGGTTGGAAGCCGCAGTACGACCTGAAGGGTATGGTGGACGACATGATGCTCAACCTGAAGCGCGAACTGGGGGTGTAGCTCGACTTTCGTTCGAGGTGACAGGGGGAGGGCGTATGCCCCCCGGTCGGGGTGGAACCTTTTCGTCGCTGATCCCGTTTCGCGGGTGGATCACGATCCCTCGAAACGCACGAGCCATGTTCCGCTGTCGCCTTTTTTTGGTCGTCACCTTTGTTTTGAGCCTTCTGGCCACCATCCGGCCCTCGTTCGCGCAGGCCAGTACCGAACTGGATACCCTGAACAGGGTGGATGAGATGGGCCGAAAGCAGGGGTATTGGAGGTTCGTGGCCCCGGCCACCGAGAAGCCCGGCTATCCGAACGGGGCCTTGGTGGAGGAAGGTCGATACACCAATAGCAAGCGTATCGGCGTATGGCGGCGCTACTGGCCCAACGGCAAGGTGATGAGCGAGATCACCTACCAGATGGGACGGCCGAAGGGTGACTACAAGACCTATTACCCCAATGGCAAAGTGGAGGAGCAGGGCACTTGGGACCTGGACCGCAACACGGGGAAGTTCCAGCGCTGGCACCCCAACGGACAGTTGGCGCAGGACTTTGTGTTCAACACCTACGGGGTGCGCGATGGGGAACAGAAGTACTACCACGAGAACGGGAAACTGGCCGTACAGGTGAACATCGAGGAAGGAAAGGAGGACGGTGCGCTGAAGCGCTACACGGCCGATGGCCAATTGCAGCAAGTGGCCCAGTTCAACGATGGGGTGATCAATGCGGCCAACAGCAAGTACATCAGGTCCGTTCCAAAGGCTGAAGAGGTGAAGGTGGACCCCAAGGCTCCCGCGGCCCCCGAGGTGACCGCCATGGAGACCACCAATGCCGTGACTTTCCGGGAGAACGGGTATAACACGCTGTACGATCGGCAGCTTCGTATCTCGCAGCAGGGCGAGTTCGTGAACGGGCGCCTGTGGGATGGCAAGCGTTACACCTACGACGCGAATGGCATCCTGACCCGCATTCAGGTTTACAAGGGCGGTCGTTATGCCGGGGATGCGGTGATCACACCGGATGACCTGAAGTAGGGCCGGCACTTCCTCCGGGCCATCTACCTTCGCAGGCGTTCCCCGAACGCCATGTCGAACCTGCAGAAAGGCCCGCTATACATCTCCAACACGCTGACCCGGAAGAAGGAGGAGTTCATTCCCCTTCGTCCGCCCCATGTGGGTTTGTATGTCTGCGGGCCCACCGTATATAGCGATGTGCACCTGGGCAATGTGCGCACCTTCACCACGTTCGACCTGCTGTACCGATGGTTGACGCACTTGGGCTACAAGGTGCGTTACGTGCGCAACATTACCGACGTTGGACACCTGGTTGGTGATGTGGACGAGGGCGAGGACAAGATCGCCAAGCGCGCACGGCTGGAACAGCTTGAGCCAATGGAGATCGTGCAGAAGTACACCAATGGCTTCCACGATGTGATGCGGCTCTTCAACATCCTCTCACCGAGCATCGAGCCCACTGCAACTGGACACCTCATCGAGCAGATCGAGATGGTCAATCGGATCATTGGAAGCGGCTACGGCTACGAGGCCAACGGCAGCGTGTACTTCGATGTCCCCAAGTTCGCGGAGAAACATGCCTACGGTGAACTGAGCGGACGGAAGATCGACGAGCTGCTGGCCAATACGCGCGACACGGAAGGCATGGAGGAGAAGCACAGCCCGCTCGATTTCGCCATCTGGAAAAAGGCCGACCCCTCCCACTTGATGAAGTGGCCCAGTCCCTGGGGCGAAGGTTTTCCCGGTTGGCACCTGGAGTGCTCGGCCATGAGCACCAAATACCTGGGTCAGACCTTCGACATCCACGGCGGTGGCATGGACCTGAAGTTCCCCCACCACGAGTGCGAGATCGCACAGAGCGTGGCGGCCGATGGCCATGCCCCGGTGCGCTACTGGATGCATGGCAACATGCTCACCGTGAACGGCCGCAAGATGGCCAAGAGCGAAGGGAACGGCTTCACACCGGAAGAGCTGCTCACAGGCAACCACAAGTTGTTGGAGAAGGGCTACAGCGCCATGACCGTGCGCTTCTTCATGCTGCAGTGCCACTACGCCAGCACGCTCGACTTCAGCAATGCTGCCATGCAGGCCTCGGAAAAGGGGTTGGAGCGCTTGATGACCGCCATGGGAACGCTGGAAAAGCTGAGGCCGGCCACCAATGCCGATCCCGGGCAGGATGAGGCCGTTCGCGCCCTGGCCCAGCGCTGCCATGCGGCCATGAACGACGACCTCAATTCGCCGGTGATGATCGCCGAACTGTTCGAGGCCGTCCGGCTCATTAATTCGGCCAATGACGGGAAAGTGGCGCTTGGTGCAACGGCGATCGAAGACCTGCGCACACTGATGAAGGCCATGGTGTTCGACGTGCTGGGCCTGCGCACCGAAACGGCCGCAGCGGGCGACGATACCGCGTTGGACGGCCTCGTACAGGAGTTCATCCGTATGCGCGCCGAGGCCAAGGCCCGCAAGGATTTCGCAGCGAGCGATCGCGTACGTGATCAATTGGCGTCGCTGGGCATTGTACTAAAGGACACCAAGGAGGGCACCACATGGCAACGCGCATGAACCATCACCGGAACCTGAACGCCTGGCCCCTGTTGCTGGTGCTTTTGCTGGCCGCCTGCACACCCGATGAGCCGGCGACCTCAGCGGTGCCGGAGCCCGCACTGCCGGAACTTCCACCCACACCTGTGTTCAATGCGGATAGTGCTTACGCCTTCGTGCAGCAGCAGGTGGACTTCGGTCCGCGGGTGCCGGGAACAAAGGCCCACCAGGCCTGTGCCGATTGGATGGTGGCCCGCCTGAAGGCCGCCGGTGCCGAGGTGATCGAGCAGACCGGTTCGGTCACGGTGTACACCGGCCAGAAGCTGCCTTTGCGTAACATCATCGCACGGTGGAATCCGGAGGCCACGGACCGGGTCCTTCTGCTCGCGCATTACGACACCCGCCCCTATGCTGACAAGGACAATGTGCGGAAGAACGAACCGATCGATGGCGCCAACGATGGTGGTAGCGGAGTAGGTGTTCTGTTGGAGATCGCACGGCATTTGGTCGCCAAGGAGCACGGTCCAGGTGTGGACATTCTCTTTACCGATGTGGAGGACCATGGACAGCCCAGTGGCGCTATGACCATGGAGGAGAACAGTATGGATACATGGGCACTGGGCGCGCAGTATTTCGCCAAGAACCCCCATGTGCCGGGCTACAAGGCCCGCTTCGGTATCCTGCTCGATATGGTGGGTGCCAAGGACGCTGTGTTCTACCGCGAGGCCATCAGCATGCAGTTCGCTCCGGCCATTGTGGCCAAGGTGTGGCGCACGGCAGCGGCCCTCGGCCATGCCGATCGTTTCATTCAGGAGACGAAGTACTTCGTGGGGACGGATGACCATGTCCCCATCAACCGGGACCTACGGATACCCACGGTGGATGTGATCGAGTACCACGAGGCGTCGGGTTCCTTCCATCCCAGCTGGCACACACATGCCGACAATATGGATGTGATCGATCGGGTCACGCTAAATGCGGTGGGTCGCACCGTGCTGGAGGTGGTCTGGAGGGAGCGATAAGTTCCACGGAGACACCGGAAGCACTCCAAGCGAGGGGTGAACATGACGGCTCTGATCCTGGGGCCCGGGTACTTTCACGGTCAACCATTCACCCGGACCATGAACAGGACCCTAACACTTCTTGCCCTGCTGCCCTCGGTGGCGTTCGGCCAATCGCTGGTTTCCACCTCCCCGCAGAACAGGACCGTTCTGCTCGAGGACTTCACCGGCATCCACTGTGGTTATTGTCCGGAAGGACATGCCATTGCAGCTGCACTTGAAGCCCAGCATGGGCCGCGAATAGCAGTCGTCGGTGTGCATGCAGGCCCTTATGCCACCCCGTCAACGGGCGAGCCTGACTTTCGGACCACCGAGGGCACGGCCATCGATTCCTATTTCACCGTTGGTGGATATCCTGCCGGTGTCATCAACCGGCACCTCTTCAATGGTGCCGACGACCTTGGCCGCGGTGCATGGGAGGGTGCGGTGAACGAAATGCTCGCGCTTCCCTCGCCCGTGAACCTCGGCGTGGCCAGTGCCTTCGACGCCGGTACCCGCGAGTTGACCGTGACCGTTGAATTGCTCTACACGGCGAACAGCCCCGGTGGTGATGACTACATCAGCGTGTTGCTGGTGGAAAGCGGCATCATTGGACCACAGACGGACTACGGCCCTTCCGGTAACCACACCGACTACGAGCACAACCATGTGTTGCGCAGCTACATCACCGGCACCTGGGGCGAAGCGGTGAACACCACCACGCAAGGCACATCCTTGGTGCGTACCTACACATTCACCGTGCCCGAGCAGTGGAACGTGGCCAATTGCGAAGTGGTGGCCTTTGTGAGCGAGGACCACAGCGAAGTGTACCAAGTGCGTGAGGTGCCCGCCGATGGTGGTACCACCCTGGTGATCGGCGAACTGAACGGCCCTGAGCAGACCCATGTGGCGGGAAGCAATGGTCAGCTGAGCACCTTCAACAGCACCCTCACCAATGTGCTTGGCGCTGCTGCGGACTATCAAGTAACGCTGACCAGCTATGGATCTCCAGTATCGTGGACGAGCGCGGTATTGGTGAATGGAATGGCGATCGCGAACCCGGGAACCATGGCCGTGGCCAATGCCGCCACGGCGACCATTGCCGTTCAGGTGACCCCTAGCGCAACGCCGGGTATCGGCCGTTACGTGTTGTCCATTGCATCCATCAACGATCCGGGCGCACCCGTTCTTGAAGAGGAGTTCAACGTGATCAGTGGCATTACCGACCTGGTCGTTACCCACACCGGTGCCGAGCCATGGGAACAGTTGTACCTCGACGGACTTCAACAGGCCGGGAACCAGGCCTTTGCCGCAACAAGCAAGGCGAAGTTCATGCGCTTTGGGGAACAGGGCGCCTTGGCCGGGGTCAACAACTTGTACATGAACATCAGCTGGACATTCCCTTCGCTCTCCGATGACGAAGTAGCCGTGCTCACAGCACACATGGATGCCGGTGGTGATGTGATGATCGCTGGTCAGGATATTGGTTGGGACCAGAGCGGCGCCACGGGCAGCTACGGTACGGCCGTCACACAGGCCTTTTTTGCGTCGCACATGTACGCCACGTATGTGGCCGATGGCAGCACCGCGAACAGCTCGGTGAACTTCTTCGATGCGGATGCCGTCTTCGGCAACCTGCCCAACAGCACGGTGGCCAATGTCTTCAACAACAACACCTATCCCGAGGAGATCACCCCGATCGCGCCGGCAGTGGGCATCCTGCACTATGGCACCAACGTGAACAAGATCGGCGCGTTGCGTTGCGATAATGGCACCTACAAAATGGTGTATTTCGGTGTGGGCCCTGAGCAGATGAGCAATGCTGCTGTGGGCCTTGCCATGGTCCAGGTAAGCCACGATTGGTTCTACGGTGTGGTGGGCGTTGCCGAGTTCGAGGCCATGCTGGCCGATGCGCTTGGTCAGGCCTATCCGGTGCCGGCCTCGGACCATATCACCATTCCGCTGAACGAGCTGAAGGTGGCCGCAACCATCGAAGTGTTCGATGCCACGGGTCGCAAGGTGATGGAGCAGCGTGTTGCCTCGGGCAGTGCGCAGATCGTGCTCGATGTTGCGGGCCTTGAGGTCGGGCTGTACCGTTACGCCTTGCGCACTACGGAAGGAATGGGCGCCGCCCGTGCCTTCCAAGTGGTCCGCTGAGCGCAAGCCTGTCAAATACCGAAGCCTCTGCGATGAGCGGGGGCTTCGTCCTTTCAAGTGGTCCAAGGTGCGGAGCGGAGTACCGACCTGCCTGTGACGGCCGCGCTACCTTCGGCCCATGTCCGATCAATTCGACGCACCATTGACCAGCAACACGGCCACAGAGGACAAGCGGTTGTTCCTGCTCGACGCCTATGCGTTGATCTACCGTGCCTACTTCAGCTTCATCAAGGCGCCGCGCATCAACAGCCAGAGGCTGAACACCAGTGCGGCCTTCGGTTTCACGCTCACCCTGCTCGACCTGATCAAGCGTGAGAAGCCCACGCACATCGCCGTGGTGTTCGATACCGCTGCGCCCACCGATCGCCACATCGAGCACACCGAGTACAAGGCCAACCGGCAGGAAATGCCGGATGACATCCGCAGCAACGTACCGTACATCCGACGGATCATCGAGGCGTTCAACATTCCCGTGCTGGAGAGCGATGGCTACGAAGCCGATGACGTGATCGGTACGCTGGCCAGGAAGGCGGAGCAGGAGGGGTACACCACCTACATGGTCACGCCCGACAAGGATTTCGGACAATTGGTGACCGACAAGATCCTCATGTACAAGCCTGGACGTGCCGGAGCGCCGCCCGAAATACTGGGGCCCAAGGAGATCTGCGATCGCTGGGGTCTGGCCAGTACGGAGCAGGTCAAGGACATCCTGGGCCTGATGGGCGATGCCGTGGACAATATCCCGGGCATTCCCGGAGTGGGAGAGAAGACGGCCATCAAACTCGTACAGCAGTACGGCAGCCTCGAATCGGTGATCGAACACGCCCACGAGATCAAGGGCAAGTTGGGCGAGAAGATCCTCGAGCACAAGGACCAGGGGGTCTTCTCCAAGCGATTGGCGACCATCATCGTGGATGCGCCCGTGGACATCGACCATGATGCCCTGCATCTGGACCCCCCGGACAAGGAAAAGGTCATGGAGGTGTTCAGCGAGCTGGAGTTCCGCAATCTGCTCAAGTCCGTGCTGGGGGAAGAGGTACAACTGCAGGCGCCTGCTGCTCCAGCAAAGCGCGCCAAGGCAAATGTGCCTTCGGATCAAATGGACATGTTCGGCACCGGTGATGAAGAGGTGGTCGGCGAGGACCCCTTGCTTACCGGCCCGCTGGCCACCATCCATACCACTCCGCATGAGTACTTCATTGCGGCCACAGCAACGGAGCAGGAGGAGTTGGCACGACTGCTGGCCGCGCAGGAGAGCTTCTGCTTCGATACGGAGACCACCAGCCTTGATGAGCGGCATGCCGAACTGGTGGGCTTGTCATTCAGTTGGAAAGCACACACGGGATGGTACGTGCCCGTGCCCTTGGAGCGCAAGGAAGCAGAGGTCGTTGTTGGCAGGTTCAAGCAGGTGCTTGAGGATGCACGTTCGCTGAAGGTCGGTCAGAACATCAAGTACGACCTGATCGTGCTCGAGGGCTACGGTGTGCATCTGGCGGGCCCCCAGTTCGATACCATGCTGGCACACTACCTGTTGCAACCCGAGCTGCGGCACGGGATGGACTACATGGCCGAGACGGTACTGGGGTATCGCCCTGTGTCCATTACCGAGCTGATCGGCCCGAAAGGCAAAGGCCAGAAGAGCATGCGCGATGTGCCGTTGGAACAAGTGGCGGCTTATGCAACAGAGGATGCGGACATCACGTGGCAGCTGTATGAGGCCTTTGCGCCACGCTTGAAGGAGGATGGTCTGGAGGAGCTCTTCAAGGACATGGAGATGCCCTTGGTGCGGGTACTTGCCGACATGGAGATGGAAGGCATTCGCCTGGATGTGGAGGCCCTCAAAGTGTTCAGCGAGGAATTGAACGAGGATATCCTGGATCTGCAGAGGTCGATCAAGGAGGCATGTGGGAACATCGAGTTCAACATCGATTCCCCGAAGCAATTGGGCGATGTGCTCTTTGAGACCCTGAAGATCGGCGGCGAGAAGCCCAAGCGGACCAAGACCGGCCAGTACCAGACCAGTGAGGATATACTTACTGAGCTGGTCCATGCCCATACGGTGGTCCCCATGATCCTGGACTATCGCGGCTTGCGCAAGTTGAAGGGCACCTACGTGGACACGCTGCCTACCATGGTGGATCCCCACACCGGAAGGCTCCATACCAACTACCGCCAGGCCGTGGCCGCCACGTGGCGCCTGAGCAGCGAGGACCCCAACCTGCAGAACATCCCCATCCGAACGGATAAGGGACGCGAGATCCGCAAGGCCTTCGTGCCACGTGATGCCCACCACGGCCTGCTGAGCGCCGACTACAGCCAGATCGAACTGCGGGTCATCGCCCACATGAGCGGCGACCAAAACATGCAGGAGGCCTTCCGCAAGGGCCTCGATATCCATGCGGCCACGGCTGCCAAGGTCTTCAATGTTGAACTGGCCGAGGTGACACGCGAACAGCGCAGCAGGGCAAAGGCCGTGAATTTCGGCATAGCGTATGGCCAGGGGGCCTTTGGGCTCAGCCAGAACCTGGGCATCCCCCGTGCGGAAGCGAAGCAGATCATCGACGACTATTTCGCCCAGTTCCCCGGCGTGCGCGGCTACATGGACGAGCAGGTCGCGCTCGCCAGGGCGCACGGGTATGTCCGCACCTTATTGGGCAGGCGGCGTTACCTGCCTGATATCACCAGCGCCAACCAGACAGTGCGGGCACAGGCCGAGCGCATCGCCATCAATGCGCCCATGCAGGGAACGGCCGCCGATATCATCAAGCTGGCCATGGTGCGGATCCACGATCGAGTGGTGCGGGAAGGACTTCGCAGCCGACTGCTATTGCAGGTGCATGACGAACTGGTCTTGGATGTGCAACTTGAAGAGGCCGATCACGTACAAGCGCTGGTGAAAGAGCTCATGGAGAACGCGATCGCACTGGATGTACCGCTCGTTGTTGACATGAACATGGGGAAAAACTGGCTCGAAGCCCACTGACCCCCGCTCCCATGCGATGGACCTTTACGCCAATTCCCCCCACAACCCCATGACCGCGATGCGATCGAACAACTGGCCGGTGCTGTTGGCCTTCCTGGCCGTGTTCAGCGCCTGCGGAGGCGAACAGCCCCAACAGGACCAACTCCAGGTCGAGAACAGCGAGGACAGTGCCTTGGTGGCCGACCGGATGAAGAAGACCAAGAACATCTTCTACAACATCCCTTCGCCCATGGAGACCGCTTCGCTGTTGAAGAAGGCAGGCGCCTCCTACAACGGGAAGATCCTGAACGATGTGAAGAACGTGGACAAGTACACTGCCGCGAGCAAGCAGGCCTTGAATCTGGGGATCTACGGCGCCGACCTGAGCTATGCCAGTGTGTTCAACCACACACAGGAGAGCATGTTCTACACATCCTGCTCCAAGAAACTGGCCGACCGCCTGGGTGTGAGCAGCGCCTTCAATGACAGTACGTTGGAGGCCATGGAGCGCAGCCAGAACGACCGCGATGCCCTGCTGGACATCATCAGCGAGACCTATTGGAACGTGGATGGTTACCTGAAGGAGAACGGCCGTGACAACATCAGTGCGCTCATGATCGCCGGTGGTTGGGTCGAAGGCTTGTACATCGCGACCCAGGTCGCCCGCACGAACGATTCTCCCGAGCTGCGTCAGCGTATCGCCGAACAGCGCTTATCCCTGAAGGACCTGATGGGCTTGATCGCTTCGTACGAGGTGGATGAACCAGCGCTCAATGGCGTGAAGTCCGATCTGGAGGCCATAGCCGCCCTTTTCAGCGGGGAGGAAGCCACCACTGCAAAGGAAACAACGGTGAGCACCGAGGGCGGCGTTGCCGTGGTCGGTGGAGGCAATGCCCAGAGCACGCTCACGGATGACCAACTGACCGCCATTCGGGACAAGGTCGCCGCCATTCGCAATACCTACATCAACTGATCGCCGCCATGCGCAACGTTAGGACCCCCTTCGCATCCACCCTGTTGGCTGGCGCGTTGTTCCTTGTGGCTGCTGGAGCCTCGGCCCAGTGCCGCAGTTTCGCCAAGAACAAGTGTGTTCCCGAACTGGCCCCATACAAGTTCAACGAGTCGTTCAATGCGGCCCAGCTGGCCCCGGGAGAGGAGGCCGAGGTGAACCTTACCTTCTTCAGTGGGCAAGAGTATCGTGTGATGGTGTGCAGCCACCCCATCCTGGGCGAGGTGAATTGGAAGTTGGTGGACGCCAACAACAAGATCATCTTCGAGAGCCTGGCGGATGAGCCCAAGCACCATTTCGACCTAAAGGCCGCCAGCACCATGCAGATGCGCGTGGTGGTGTGGGTGCCGACCAAGGGTAAGAGCGACATGGTCCATGTTGGCTGTGTGGCCATCATGGTCGGCTTCAAGGAATAGAAGGAACCGTTCTGCGAAAAGGAAGGCCCATCCGAGCAGGATGGGCCTTCCTTTTTTTCCCCTTGCTCCTATGCCGGTCACTGGATCACGACCTTGCTCTTGCGGGTCAGGTCCGTGCGTGCTTGGAACTGGAACACATAATGGTCGGCGCTCCCTGCGGCCAACTGGACCGGAAGCATTGCACGTCCCATTTCCTTCCCTTCCTTGTCATAGGCCATCGCCGATAAGGTGTCATTGAAGTCCCTTTCGGCCACCAGATAGACCACCAACGCATTGGTGCGGCCTTCGGCGTCCTGCGCCACATCCCGACTACCCAAGGTGATGCCACGCGCGCCGAGACCCTCCGAAACGGAAACCTCCACGGCCAGTGTTTTCTCCACGCCCGTAGTAACCCCTTCCAAGACCTCCGAGGCAGCCTTGCCTGCCAGTTCGCCCCCCTTGTTCAGGGCATCCTTGGTGCCATCGGTCACCCGGCCGCATCCGGCCAACAGTAAAAGGCTGGATGCAAAGGTCAGCGCCTTCATCGCACCACTAAGCGGGCTACCTCCGAGCGGCCTCCCTGGACCACCCGAACGAAGTAGATCCCTCCTTGCAGGCCACCCAACTGTATATCCAAACGCTGCTGACCAGTGCCAAGCTGGCCCTGGAACGCTTCCCGGACCAAGCGGCCCGTAACATCGAGCAGGTCCACGCTCACACGGTCCTTTCCGGTGGCCTCGAAGATGGCTTGGGCCACATCGGTGGCCGGGTTGGGCATCAGTACCAAGGCGCCACCCGCATTGCTCAGCGTCTCCGCCAGACCAACGGGCATTCCGTTGATGTTGATGTCATCGATGTAGACGTTGTTACCACCGTTGCTTTCCAGTTCGAACTTGAAACGGAAACTGGAGCTATGGAAGCTTGTGCTCACGTTATCAATAATGGAATAACCCCACTGGTCCGGTCCATTGGGAACAAATGAGGCCGTGGTGTTCGGCGCGGTCACCAGCACGTTCGTGGAGGTGTTGCTGGCACGCAGTGTCTTTCGCAGGCTCCACGTGGCACCACAATTCGCGCTGACGTAGAAGCGAAGGATATCGTCATTGGCCGCAGAGCGCCTCGCGTAGGCGTAGCGGAACGAAATGGTCACGTCCTCGGCATCGCTCATGTCAAAGGTGGAGGAGACGAGCTCATCCTTTCTGCCGGACATCGACGCGGTGTTGATGATCCGAACACTCTGGTTGCCCGAATAGGCGGCCACCGTAGTGGGGACAAAGGTGTTGTCGCCATTGGGGTTCACTGCGGTCCACATTTCCGAGGGGAAGGAGCTCATGGGCTCGAAACCTTCGGTGAAGGGAGCGGGCATCCCGGGGTCGGCCAGTACGGTGATGTAGTTATTTGCCGTGGTGTTCAATGTGTTGGTGCCATCGCTCACGGTGAGTCCCACCTGGTAAACGCCGGGTGTGGTGTAGGTCACTGTTGCCTCAGCCTCTGTGCTCGAGCTCGGCGTGCCGCCCGGGAAGTCCCACGTGCGCGAGGTGACACCGTGAAAGCTTTGGTCCGTATAGGTCACCGTGGTACCCGCGCAAATGGTCTGTGCCGTGCCACTGAACTCCGCAGCGCATAGTACCGGGTCGATGCCGACACCAGTGGCGGTCAAGTTGTTGGCCGTCCATAGCTGGTTGCGCTGAGCGGTACCAGAGTTGAGCGCAGCGAGCATGCGCGTCTTCTGCCCTTCGGTGAACATCTTGGAGCAGTAGGAATACTCCATATAGTTCTCCACGTTGTCCAAGGAGCCGCAACTGACACCGTTGATGTTGCAGGAGGTCCAACCGATGGTGTTCGGTGTATCGGCCACTCCATCATCATCGCTGCAGTTGGTGCTCAGCGCAGGTTCGTTGGAGTTGCCCCAAGTGTGCGCCAGATTGATCCAGTGGCCCACCTCATGGGTCAAGGTACGGGACCTGGATGGGGAGCTGGTCCCGATGCTGCCCGTGTAGTTGTGCAACAGCACGATACCATCACCTGCAGGCCAGTTGGCCACAGCGGAAGGGCGATAGGTATACCCGGCGGCACCATCAGCGGATGCGGCCACCCATACGTTCAGGTATTTGTTCCGCGGCCATTGGATCAGGTCCTTCATGGTCTGCGAACCATCGTTGGTCAGGGTCGAAACGGTGCGCGTAATGCCTTTGGTGCAGTTGCCCTGAGGGTCCTTGCGGGCCAGGCGGAACTCCACTCCAACGTTGGCCACAATGCCCAGGAAAGCATCGTTCACGTTTTGCCAATCGGCATTCAACCGGTTGAAATCGTCGTTGAGGACCCGCATGGCATCAAAGACCTGCTCGTCGCTGATGTTCTCCGGACCATTATTGTGGATGATGTGGAACACCACAGGGATGATGTAAGCGGTACCTCCTTTCGGGGCACCTTCGAAAGCACGCGTGAACGCCTCCAGCTCGGCTTCAGCAGCCTCGATGCGGGCCAGTTCAGCCGGGTCGTTGTGGTGGAAGCGCTCCAGTTTGCGCAGGTCGTTCGCACCGCATGGGTGTACGGCTCCGTCCTGGCCAATGAGAGCGAGGGTGGATGCCAGTCCGATAATGAACGCAAAGGGTCGAAGGGTCATGACGGTTCGGGGGTGCAGGTGTACCAAATGGGTCCCTAAATTACTGAACCCGTTATCAACGGAACGTCACAGGCACGTCGATCGTTCGATACAAGCTGGTGATCCTGAAACGGCCCACGGCTGGTCCTACCCTGTCCGCCTTCCAATGAAGGGGGCCATATGGCAGGTCAACGTCTGAGTTTGATCGACCAGCCTCTGTCATTCCACGGCCAAGCGCGTCGATGACCGGCCATTCTTGGAGCGCATCACAACGCTATAAATACCGGGCGGAATACCAGCCAGAACGATGTTCGTGCGCTCGATACTGCCGGTCCTGCCCTGAATGGTGGTCCGTTGCACGACCCTCCCAATGCCATCCACGAGCTCCAATTCGTAGATACCTGTCGTTTCGGGCCGCCATACTAGAACGGTATTGTCGGAGGCCGGGTTGGGGGCCAATACTGGACCCATGGCGATGTTGTCCAATGACCAGACCCCAACGGGTGTACCACTGAGGTTGATATCGTCCAGGTATAACGCGTTGCCCCCGCCGCTCACGAACTCGAACTTCAATCGGAAGTTCGGGGCGTGGTAGGCCGAGCTGATGTTGTTCACAACGCTGTAACCCCATTGCTCAGGACCCGCAGGTACGAACGTGCCATTTATGATACCTCCGGTGGTGAGCACATTGCTGGTCGTGTTCGAAGCCCTCAGGCTCTGGCGCAGGCTCCAGGTCTCGCCGCAATCATTGCTCACGTGAACACGGAGCACATCCTCATTGGAAGGAGCGCGTTTCGCGTAGGCATATCTGAAGGTGATCGTCACGTCCTCGGCAGCGCTCATGTCGTAGGTGGTGGAGACCAGGGCATCGCTATGGCTCCAGTTGGCGGGGCCGTTCAGCAGTCGTGCACTGTGCGTTCCCGAATAGGAGGCTGCATCCGTAAGGGTGAAACCGCCATCTCCATCGGGGTCCTGGACGCTCCATTCCGTCGTTGGCAGGGTCGAAATGTTCTCAAAGCCTTCGGCCAAGGGTGGTGTTGCACCCGGGTTGGCCAGAACGGTGATGTAGTCCATTGCGACCACTTCCATGGAGTTGGTCCCATCGCTGACCACGAGTGAGACCGGGTAGGTCCCTGGCGTAGCGTAGGTCACCGAAGGCTGGCTGGCATTTGATGTGGCGGGCTCACCACCCCCAAATGTCCATGCGCGCTGTTGCACACCATTATAGCTCAGGTCGCTGAAGATCACCGGGGAGCCTGCACAGACCTCGCGCATGTTCGCAGTGAATTGAGCATTGCACAGGACAGGTGTTCCAAGCACTCCGGTCTGTTGCAGGTTGCCGGGTTGCCACAATTGATCACGCTCGGCAACGGGAGAGGTCAGTGCCTCCAACATCCGTTCTGCCTGCCCACGGGAGAACATTTTCGCGCAGTAGGAGTATTCCATGTAGTTCTCCACGTTGTCAAGGTCGGAGCCGCATGTCGCACCGCTGAGCACGCATGCTGTCCATCCTGCGGTCAGAGGGGTGTCCGTCACTTGGTCGTCATCCATGCAGTTCTGAGGCAAGCCCGGTTCATTGCTATCGCCCCAGCAGTGCATCAGGTTGAGCCAATGGCCCACTTCATGGGAGAGCACACGGGATTGCGAGACGGAACTGGTGCCAATACTGCCAACATAACTATGGAGCAGCACGATACCGTCAGCTTCAGGCCAGCTGTCAAGCCACATCGGGTAGTAGGTATAACCTGCAGCACCGCTGGCGCTGGCGGCCACCCAGATGTTCATGTAGCTGTTCCGTGGCCATTGGATGAGCTGGGTCATCTCGAAGTCTCCATTGTTGGTCTGTGTGGAAACAGTCCGGGTGATCCCATTGGTGCAATTGCCTTCCGGATCAAGCTGGGCCAGCCGGAACTCGATACCCACATTGGCCACCAGGTCCAGGAACTCCGGCCGTACATTGGTCCAATCAGGGTTCTGTCTGTTGAAGTCGTCGTTCAGCACGCGCACGGCGTCATACACCTGGGCATCGCTGATGTTCTCCGGTCCGTTATTGTGGATGATGTGGAACACCACGGGAATGATCAAAGGGCCACCTCCGCCCCGATGGGCGCCTTGCCGGTGTGCTTCCTGTCGTGCCTGGCCTGCATGGCGCGCTCCGTGAAACCGGGGCGTTCGGTCTCCATGCGTTGCAGGACAGCCGGATGGTTGGAACGACAAGTGAAGCCCTGGTCCTGGGCCGCAGTGGTCAATGATGTACAGGCCATGACCATGGCCACTACGGAAATCCGCATGGTGTGGGAATGAGTTGCTTCGCAAGATAGCGCCTTCACTTCCGGGCCTGCGACGGCTCGTGGTTTATCGCCACGCCTTCCTTGGAGGCCTTACCGCAGGTTCAGGCCAGCGCCTGGTCCAGGTCGGCGATCAGGTCGTCGGCATCCTCAAGGCCTACGCTCAGGCGGATCAGCGTATCGGCCAATCCGTTCCTGAGCCGCTCTTCGCGGGGAATGCTGGCGTGGGTCATGCTCGCCGGATGGCCCGACAGCGATTCCACACCGCCCAGGCTTTCGGCCAGGGAGAAGACCTTGGTGCTGCTGAGCACGCGCGTTGCGTCGGCCATGTTGTCGCCCTTCAGGGTGAAGCTGATCATGCCACCGAAGCCACGCATCTGTTTCGCGGCCACCGCATGGTTCACATGCGTGGCGAAGCCGGGCCAGTAAACCTTATCCACTTTGGGATGTGCCACAAGCCATTCGGCCACCACCTTCCCGTTCTCGCAATGACGCTGCATGCGCAGGTGAAGCGTCTTCAGGCCGCGCAGCACCAGGAAACAGTCCATAGGACCGGGGGTGGCGCCGGTACTGTTCTGAATGAAGGCCAGGCGCTCGGCAAGCGTATCGTCCTTCACGACCAAGGCGCCCATCACCACGTCACTATGGCCGCCGAGGTACTTCGTAACGCTGTGCATGACAATGTCGGCACCCAGGTCGATCGGGTTCTGCAAGTAGGGGCTCGCGAACGTATTGTCCACGCCCAGCAGGCAGCCCTGTTTTCTTGCGATCGCGCTAAGCCCTTCGATGTCGATTATGCGGAGCAGCGGATTCGTTGGGGTTTCTGCCCAGATCAGGCGCGTTCGGGGCGTCAGCGCGGCCTCCACGTTCCTCAGGTCGCCCATGTCCACGAAGCGGAACTTCACTCCGAAACCCTCGAAGATCTTGGTGAACAGACGGTACGTGCCGCCATACAGGTCGTTGGTGCTCACCACTTCGTCGCCTGGCTTCAAGAGCTTCACGATGGCATCAATGCTGGCCATGCCGGTCGCGAAGCACAGGCCATGCTTGCCGTTCTCCAGCGCGGCCAGCGCGTTCTGCAATGCGGTGCGTGTGGGGTTGTGGGTGCGGCTGTATTCGTAGCCTTTGTGGTCGCCCGGTGCTGCCTGCACGTAGGTGCTGGTCTGGTAGATGGGCGTCATGATGGCCCCTGTAGTGGGGTCCGGTTCCACGCCGGCGTGGATGGCCTTGGTGCCGAATTTCATGCGGAAAGGAATGGGCGGCGAAGGTAGGTGGAGGCGGTCAGCCCTGTGTGTTGTGGCCGGTCCTGCGCAACCATCGCGGAAGGATGATGGTGCCCATGAACAGGTAGAGGTAGTAGCTGAGCACACGCCAGATAACGGCGATGGCCCCGATGTAGCCGACCGCCGGAAGTAGGTCCCGGAAGAATCCCGAGAAGGCGATCTCTGCCACGCCGCTACCTCCCGGGGTTGGGCTGATGAGCAGGATGACCCACATGATCAGCTGTCGGGCATAGAGCAACAAGTGGTCGTTCACCGTGAAGAACGCAGCCGCAATGAGGTTGATCACAACGAAGCGGTTGGCCCAGGAGAAACAGGTCGCGGCAAAGGCCTTTATCCAGAATCGTCTGGGCTTGCCGCGTAGTTCCTCTGAAGTGAGGACAATATCATCACCCACTTTGATCACTGCTGGCCGCCAGCGTCGCAGGAAGGGGAGCTTGAAGACACGAAGCAGGGCGAACTTGAAGGCCCTGGGGCGAAAGAACACCCCGTAGAAGATGGCCAGCACCATCACCAGGATGAACAGGTAACCGATGACGAAGATGGTCTTGATCGGCAAGCCCCAGAAAGCGTGGTCGAGTTGGGCGGGAAAGAGGTGTTCCATGCCCACGGCAAGGAACACCAAGGGGACCATGATGATGTAGAACAGTTCATCCATCAAAGCGGTGACCAATACGATGGCCGTGGCCCGCCCAAGCGGTATCCCTTCGCGCCCGATGATGAACATGGCTATA
Source organism: Flavobacteriales bacterium (assembly GCA_040383865.1). Taxonomy (GTDB): domain Bacteria; phylum Bacteroidota; class Bacteroidia; order Flavobacteriales_F; family PHOS-HE28; genus PHOS-HE28. The sequence goes on from JBEICT010000005.1 coordinate 20,127, forward strand.
CCGGATCCTCCCACCACCGATGGAGTGAGCGCTGATGCGAACTCCCAGAGGAAGGTGACGTTGAAGGACTGGCGCCACGAAAGGTGCCCGTCCGAAAGGACCCGCATCCTGAAGATGTAGCCCAGGTCACGGAAGGCGGTGGCGACCACGGCCAGGAACAACCAGCCTGTGCTGTACCAGGTCCAATCAATGGTTTTAAGGATGTCTCGTGTGGTCAGCCTTCGGTATTCACCGCTACCGCTCTCTACGGCCACGAACTCCGCCGGGTCGGCCAGGTCGGGGATCTTGTTCTTATTGACGTCCACCCAGGAGTAGGTGCCGCCGCCCTTTAATGCACGCTCAAATCGCTCCTTGCCCAGGTCGCGCCAGAGCAGCCAGCCTGCGGCCAACATGCCGATCAGCACAGGCAAAAGCACTTTTCGCATCCGGAAGCTTTTCCGAATGTCCTGTTCGTCCGTTCCCTTCACCACCTCGCTCATCCGGTAGTTTTGTCGCCGACCCTTGCCGACGGCCCTAAAGGTATCCGTTCGGCCGAACGATGCACCGCACGACCCGCGCCCACCTCTCCCTCTTCGCGGTCAATTTCATCTATGGGGTCAATTATGTCGTGGCCAAAGGGCTTATGCCGAATGTCATCGGACCCTCGGGCTTCATCGTGCTCCGTGTGATAGGCGCTACTTTCCTTTTCTGGCTGTTACGTGCGTTCGGTCCGGAGCGTGTGCACCGGTCGGACATGCTCAGGCTGGCACTTTGCGCGGTCTTCGGAGTGGCACTGAACCAGCTCATGTTCTTCCATGGGCTCATGCGCACCACGCCCTTGAACGCCAGCATCATCATGGTCGCTACACCCATATTGGTGCTGGTGCTGGCCGCTGTGCTCATTGGCGAGCGGGTCACCCGTCGAAAGGTCCTGGGTGTGGCATTGGGTGCGGCCGGTGCATTGACCCTCATTTTCCTGAAACCGACGGGTTCAATGGCCGGTGCATCCACATGGGGCGATCTCTTCATTCTGATCAACGCCACATCCTACGGCCTTTACCTGGTACTGGTGAAACCGCTGATGCGGAAGTATGCCGCGGTCACGGTCATGGCCTGGTCTTTTCTGTTGGGGCTCGTGCTGGTGCTGCCCTTCGGGTGGTCCGAATTGATGGCCGTGCATTGGTCGGCATTGAGCACGCCGGTCTGGTGGGCCTTGGGTTTCGTCGTGTTGATGGTGACATTCGTGGCATACCTGCTGAACACATGGGCGCTTGGCGTGGTATCGCCGAGCGTGGTGGGTACCTACATCTACATGCAGCCGATCCTGGCCGCGGTTTTCACGTGGCTGTTCGTTCAGGTCGGTGCCGAACGGCTGGGGATCCCCGGCCAGTATGTTGCGTCCCTGGGTTGGCCGCAGATGCTGTGTGCGGCCACCATTTTCCTGGGTGTTCACCTCGTGAGCAGGAGCGATAGCGAACAACAAGCACAGCGTTGAACGCACGCCTACCTTTGCGGCCATTCTATCCGCATGTTGCGATCAATGACCGGTTTCGGCCGCGCCGAAGGTGTGGTGAAGGAGCGTAAGGTCACCGTGGAGGTGCGCTCGCTGAACAGCAAGCAGCTGGACCTGCTGGTGAAGGTGCCTGGGCTATACAAGGACCGCGAGGCCGAGCTACGGCAGTGGGCAGGTGAACAGATCGTGCGAGGCAAGGCCGAATTGGTGGTGCATTGCGAACAACAACAGCTGGCCAAGCGCACCAGCTTTGATAAAGCGCTCATCCAGGCCTATTACCAGGAACTGAACGCCATCGCAGCCGAGGTGGCACCAAATGATCGAACGGATCTTCTGGCGCAAGTGCTCCGGCTCCCCGATGTGGTCACCACTACTTCGGACCGTGCTGATGACGAGGAATGGAAGGGAGTCCTAGCCCTTGTCCGCCAGGGGGTGGAAGCGTTCGACCGGTTCCGCAGCAGCGAGGGTGGGCGTTTGGAACAGGAACTTTCACAGCGTGTCGCACTCATCGGCCAGTTGCTCTCGGAGGCCGAATCGTTGGACCATGGCCGTACGGACCGAACTCGCGAGAAGCTCCGGGCACGGCTCGCCGAGCTGCAGTTGAACGTGGACCAGGACCGCTTCGAGCAGGAACTGGTGTACTACTTGGAGAAACTGGACATTACAGAGGAACGCGTGCGCTTGCGATCGCATTGCACCTATTTCATGGAGACCCTTCAGGCCGACGAGCAACAGGGGCGCAAACTGGGTTTCATTGCCCAGGAAATGGGGCGGGAGATCAACACCCTCGGGTCCAAGGCGAATGATGCTACCGTGCAACGGCTGGTAGTGCGTATGAAGGACGAACTGGAGAAGATCAAGGAGCAAGTGCTGAACGTGCTTTGAACCTCATGAACGGACCGCAGCGTGGCAAGTGTGTGATCCTATCGGCCCCTTCGGGTGCTGGCAAGACCACCATCGTGAAACACCTCCTGGCCCAGGACCTGAAACTCACGTTCAGTGTGAGCGCCACCACGCGCCCTCCGCGGAACGGAGAGATCCACGGGCGCGATTATTACTTCATCAGCGAGGACGAGTTCAAGGGGAATATCGCTGCAGGTGAGTTCGTGGAGTGGGAGGAGGTGTATCCCGGCCGCTTCTATGGCACCTACCGCAGTGAGGTGGAGCGCATCTGGGCAGAGGGGCATCATGCCATCTTTGATATTGATGTGATCGGTGGTTTGGACCTCAAGGAGATCTACCAGACCCGCGCCCTGGCCATTTTCGTGAGCCCGCCCTCGGTCGAAGCCTTGGAGCGCCGTTTGCGCGACCGAGGTACCGAGGATGATGGCACCCTCAAGGTGAGGGTGGAGAAGGCCGTGCATGAGCTCTCCTTCGCGGACCGCTTCGATGCCACCATTGTGAATGATGATCTGGAGGCCGCCTGCGCAGAGGCTGTTTCCTTGGTACGCCTATTCCTGTTCTGATGCACATTGGCTGTCTCTTCGGGACCTTCGACCCCCCGCATCGCGCCCACGTGGCCATTGCCGAACACATGATCAAGGCTCGTTCGCTTGACCAGGTCTGGTTCGTGGTCACCCCGCAGAATCCGTTCAAGCAGGACGTGATAATAAGCCCCGATCACCATCGCCTGGCCATGATGCGCCTGGCCGTACTGGGTCATGAGGGCCTTATGGCCAGTGGCTTCGAACTGGACCTGCCCAAGCCAAACTACACGGCCGACACCCTGCGTTTCATGCGTCAGCGTTGGCCCGACAACCACTTCGAGCTGATCATCGGAAGTGATAACCTGGCCAGCTTCCATCGTTGGAAGGACCCGGAGGACATCCTCGAGCATCATCGATTGCTGGTTTACCCGCGCGAAGGACTGAAGGACCATCTGGCCTCCACTGTTTTCCACGGCCACCCCGGGGTCCATATTGTTGCCGATGCACCGCTCATGCCGATCTCGGCCACGGGGATCCGCGATGATATTCGGGCATGGCGACCCGTGGATGACCGGCTATCGCCATCCGTGATCAGCTACATCAGGCAGCACCGACTCTACGGTCAGTGAAGGGCCGGGGACTCGCTCACGCCTGCCGTATGCATCAGGTGGTTGCGGAGCACCTTCACCGCCCGTTCAAAGCCCAGTTCGTTCACCACGTGAAGGTCGCACAAGTGGCGATAGGGTAACAGGTAATTGCGGTAGGCTGGCAGCACGTGGTTCTCCCACTGGTACAGGATCTCGTCAGAGCCATACCCCCGCTCTTTCGCATCCCGCTTCAGGCGCCGGTCCAGCTGGGCACTTTCACTCGCGTCGATGAACACCCGAAGGTCGAACAGTTCGCGGATGGGCTCATGGTGGAGAACGAACAAGCCTTCCACCAGGATCACCGGCGCAGGCCGCAGTTCGATGGTGCCGGGTTCCCTTCCCTCCTGATTGAAGGTGTATTCCTTTTTCTGGATGGATCGGCCGCTCACCAGGCGTTGCAGGTCCTCGGTCAATCCGTCAAGGTCAACGGCGGTGGGCAGGTCGAAGTTCACCTTGCCATTGGCATCAACGGCCTGCAGCTCCTTGGGATGGTAATAGTCGTCCTGGGACACCACGCACACACTATCGGAGGGAAGGCTGTTGCGGAGGGCGCGCACCAGGCTGGTCTTGCCCGATCCGCTGCCACCGGCCACACCAACGAGGTAGGCTCCGCTATGCATCGTTGACAAAAATAGGCGCTGGCGTGTGATGTACTGGCCATCCCCGGGCACGTAAGGGCAGTTAGGCACGGCACTTGAAAGTATGCCTTGCACAACATTGAACCAATACGCCATGAAAGCCCCGATCGACCTCTACCGCTCCTTGAAGCTCCAGGCCAAACGCCTCCTGCTTGCCGGTGATGTGGACCGGTACATGGACATCCTTCGACGGCTGCATGAACTGCGGCGCGCGGGTGGTGCGGCCATGGTGTGAACACTTCGGGCGCACACCCAGGGGTGGGTGAGTGCCATGGGCGGGGAGCCCGGGTCTGGTGAACTTGCGACGGGGTGCCGAAGGCGCCCCGTCGTCGTTCACGAATGTGCCGTCCAGCGCGGGTTTCGGCACTTTTTTCCTTCCGGCCGGATCTTTTTGGCCGCACCTGCCGTAGAAGGCCACATGACAAAGAAGGACAAGATCGCCTTCATTAAAAGCAGTAAGCGCAAAACGCACGTGTACCAGGACCTGACCCGGTATTCGGACGAGCAGCTGAACGGTGTGATCCGGGAGATCGTGCAGGGGCTGATCCGCGAAAGCGAGATCATTGCCAATGCCTACATCAACGGCTACCGATAGGATGCTCTTGCGTGCGCACTGCTGAAGGCAGGGAACCACAGGTAACAGGGCCTTCCACCGCAGGGTGGGGGGCTTTGTTACTTTATGCCGGAAGGTTGCTGTTCGTATGGTCCGGAAGTCATTGAACCATGGTGGTTTCCACTGATCGAACAACCGTGGCTTATTCTTCCTCGCGAACCTTAGCAGGTTGTGTTCATCGACAGTTGATCTTCCCGCTGCATGGTCTTACATTCGGGGCATGAGCTCCTTTCCGACCAGGCGTTGGCGCCTGAAACCCGCACCGGACGAGCAGGCCGTGGCAGCGCTTACACACGACCGTTGTCCCGATATGGCCGCCAAGCTGCTCGCACAGCGCGGCATTATCGACCCCGCTTCCGCCTCGGTGTTCTTCCGGCCGGCCTTGGCCCAGTTGCACGACCCGTTCTTGATGGCCGATATGACCAAGGCCGTGGAGCGTGTGGAGCGTGCCCTTGGTGAGAACGAGCGTATCATGGTCTATGGGGATTATGATGTGGACGGCACCACGGCGGTGGCCTTGGTGTATTCATTTCTGAGCCGGTTCACGGGCAACCTGACCTTCTACATACCCGATCGTTATGCCGAGGGTTATGGCATTTCGTTCCAGGGCATTGACCATGCCGTGAATGAATAGGTCGGGCTCATCCTCGCGTTGGATTGCGGCATCAAATCCATCGACAAGGTGGCCTATGCAGCGGAACGCGGGGTGGACATGATCATTTGCGACCACCACCGCCCGGGGGATGAATTGCCTGCCGCAGTAGCCGTGCTCGATCCCAAGCGATCTGATTGTCCCTATCCGTTCAAGGAGCTGAGCGGCTGCGGCATCGGCTTCAAGTTGATGCAGGCGCTCGCCGAGCACAACAATATCCCGCTCACCGAGCTGCTGCCTTTGCTCGATCTCGTGGCCGTTAGCACCGCGTGCGATATCGTGCCGGTGAACGGTGAGAACAGGGTGCTTTCCCACTTCGGCCTCAAGCAGCTGAACGACGAGCCGCGCCCCGGCATCCGGTCCATGATGAACATGGCCAATGTGAAGAAACAGCTGAGCATCACCGACCTGGTCTTCACCATCGGGCCGCGGATCAATGCCGCCGGTCGTATCGAGCATGGCCGTCAAGCGGTGGAGCTGCTACTGGCGCACCACCAGCAACAAGCTGACCAGATCGCCCTGCGGGTCGATGGCAACAATGTGCAGCGCCAGGTATTGGACAAGGAGATGACCCTCGATGCGCTGGACCGTATTGCCAGCGATGAGGCCCTCCGCGATGCCTGGAGCACGGTGGTATTCAATGATACGTGGCACAAGGGCGTGATTGGGATCGTGGCCTCGCGTTTGGTGGAACGGCACTATCGCCCCACCGTGGTACTTACGGAGAGCAATGGCAAGGCGGTCGGTTCCGCACGAAGCGTGAAGGGATTCGATGTGTACGAGGCGATCAATGCCTGTGGTGACCTGCTGGAGCAGTTCGGAGGCCACATGTACGCGGCGGGCCTTACCATGTCATTGGACCAAGTGGGGCCGTTCCGCGAACGGTTCGAACAGGTGGTCCGCAACACCATTGCGCCGCACATGCGGATCCCCGAGGAAGAGGTGGACCTGGAGGTCACATTGAAGGACCTGGACCAGCCGTTCGTGCGCATCCTTCACCATATGGCACCGTACGGTCCGGCCAACATGCGCCCTGTTTTCCTTACAAGGGGCCTGGTCGATACCGGATATGCCCGTCTGGTGGGAGACGATCATATCAAGATGAGCCTTTGCCATCCGGATGACCCCAAGCGATCGTTCGATGCCATTGCCTTCAAGCAGGGGCGTCATCTCGAATTGGTAAAGAGCGGGAGGCCCTTTAGCGTGCTTTATACCGTGGAGGAGAATGAATGGAACGGGCGCCGTACCGTACAGTTGAACATCAAGGACATCAAACCCGGCGAGGATGACCTGTTGGTGCAGGAACTGCCTGCCGGTGATCTGCTCCAGGAAGCACGTTGATCGTGATCGCCATTTGCTCTCTATGAACCTTGTTGCCCAACCAATGCGAAGAACACTATTCCCAATTTCCTTGGTGGTCTCTTGGACCGGCATGTTGCATGCCCAGACCCCGACTTGGAGCGACGACGTGGCGTGCATCATCTACACCCATTGCACCCCCTGCCATCACGATGGAGGCGTGGGCCATTTCAGCCTGGAGGGATATGGCGATGCTTTTTTCTGGAGGAACGAGATCCGCTCTGCGACGCAGGCGGGGTATATGCCCCCCTGGCCCCCCGACCCGTCCTATCGACCGTTGGCGCATGAGCGCCTCTTGACGCAGGAGGAGATCGATATCCTGGCGGCTTGGGTCGATGGAGGTGCTGCATCCGGTGATCTTTCCGGAGAGCCCCCTCCTCCTGTGCACGCCAGTGAAGCGGTCATTACCGAACCGGATATCACCGCGATAATGCCGGATTATGTCATTCCGGCCTCCGCCGCCGATCTCTATCGCTGCTTCGTACTGCCCATTGATAACCCTGCCAACAGCTATATCACGGGTCTTGAGGTGGTTCCCGGCAATCGTGAAATGGTCCACCATGTGCTGGTCTACCAGGATGCCAGTGGACAGGCTCAGGCATTGGATGACGCTGATATTGAGCCCGGCTACACCAGTTTTGGAGGGATCGGGGTTGCCGGGGCCAAGCTCGTGGGTATCTGGGTGCCGGGCTCTGAGCCTTTCTTCACCCCGCCCGGCATGGGCATCAAGCTGGATGCAGGTGCCGATCTGGTCATCCAGGTCCACTATCCCGCCACGAGCAATGTGGAGGTGGACAGCACGCGGGTGAATATCCAATTGAGCGATGGTGGTCTTGTCCGGGAACTTGCCATTGATCCCATCCTTAACCATGCCAGCTCGCTCACGAACGGCCCGCTCATCATTCCACCCAATGAGGTGCGCACCTTCAATGCGCAGTACACGGTGCCCATCAACGCCACCATCACGGCCATCGGTCCTCATGCTCACCTGATCTGCCGGAGCATGCGGGCTTGGGCGGTGAAGCCGGGTGGTGCGGTCGTCAACCTCATCGACATACCGGAGTGGGATTTCCGATGGCAGGATATCTACTCCTTCCGGTCGCCAATCTACCTGCCAGCAGGGAGCGTGTTGTACAGTGAGGCCACCTATGATAACACCACGGCGAACCCGAACCTGCCGGAGGATGAGCCGCAATGGGTGTTCCTGGGTGAGGCCACCACGGATGAAATGATGCTGTTCTATTTCGCCTGGACGTACGGAGTTCCAGCGGATGAAGGCATCGTGGTGGATGACGGCTCCCATGAGGCCCACTACCTGGATTGTTCGGTCGACTTCAACGTTGGTTTGGATGAGCGTATTTCGGCCGATCAGCGCGTTTGGCCGATCCCGGCGAAGGACCTGTTGTATGTGGGGTCTGATCATGCATGGTCTGCATTGTTGCTTGATGCCACCGGGCGCACGGTGCGTTCGTTGCGCGGCAGCATGGGCAGTACGGAAGTGTTCGTAGGGGGGCTTGCCCGAGGTGCCTATTCATTGCATGTTATATCGTCCAACGGTGACAAGGTCCGTCACGTGAACATCCTGCTGGAATGATCGTGCATGACGACGAACATTTCATGCGGCAGGCCCTGCGTGAAGCGGAGCAGGCCTTCAAGGCGGACGAGGTACCGGTGGGGGCAGTGATCGTCTGTGCGGACCGCATCATATCACGTGCGCACAACCTCACCGAGCGGTTGAATGACGTGACCGCCCATGCGGAGATGCAGGCCATCACGGCCGCTGCGGATCATCTGGGGGGGAAGTACCTGAAGGACTGTACC
>JBEICT010000006.1:0-27951 GCA_040383865.1 Flavobacteriales bacterium
GACTAATCGTTTCGTCTTGCACGAGTCTACCGGACTGACATGATAGCAAACAAACTGCCGACATGAGAATGAAAATCCTCATCCAACCTCCGCAGGGTCTCCCGCAGGGGACCCTGCGCCTCAACGCCGCACTGCCCAGCCTAACCATGGCGCTCCTTTTCCGCCAAGATAACCGAACCTGCGCGCAGTGCGGTCGGCCCTTCACGCTGCCCCCCTGTCCCCGCCGTACTTTCGCGGCCCGCAGTGACGCCCATTACCCGATACAAGATCCGCAAGGTGATCAAGTACGCCTTGGTCACCACGGCCGTGGCGTGGGTGCTCACGCTCTTCAGTGGCGAACCGGTGGGCGCTGTGCTGGGCATGTGGGCCCTGCTGGGCCTGTGGACGGGTGTGCTTGAGGAGTTCTTCTTCCGGCGCCGGTTCAGGGCGCTGGCCATTCCATTGCAATTCCTGGGCAAAGCACTGCTGGTGAACCTGCTGACGGTGGCGCTGATCGGTTTCGCGTACATCACCGGGCAGGAGCATTTCCGACTTTTAGTGGCGGAGGAGCCGTACAGGGTGCGCGACATCCTGGGCATGGCCCTGTTCTACCAGCTCACCCTGCGTGTGGTGGTGGTGACCACCGTGGCCCTGCTGGTGGTGCAGGTGGAGGAGCTGATGGGCCGGCGGATGTTCTTAGGCTTTCTATTGGGGCGGTACGAGAAGCCCAAGGCCGAGGAACGCGTGGTGCTGACCATGGACCTGGTGAGCAGTACGGCCCTGGCCGAGCGCATGGGTGACATGCGCTACTACCGCTACCTGAACCAGGTGTACTCGCTGATGACCGATGCCGTGCTGCGCAACGATGCGGAGATCCACAAGTACGTGGGCGATGAGGTGATCTTCACGTGGCCCATGCGGGTTGGCGTGCGCTACGAGAACTGCCTGGACCTGTATTTCGACATCATGGAGCGGATCCAGGAGCACGCCGAGGAGCTGAAGGGCGAGTTCGGGGTGGTCCCGGAATACCGCGGGGCCGTGCATGGCGGGCGGGTGATCAGTGCCCAGATCGGCCACATCAAACGCGCCATAGACCTCAGCGGCGACGTGATGAACAGCGTTTCGCGCATGCTGGGCCTGGCCAAGGACATGAAGGTCGACCTGTTGGTCTCGGCCGAACTGTTGCACCGGATCCCCACGGCATCGGAACGGTTCACCATCGGTCCGCAGCATATCATCCCCGTAAAGGGCCGTCGCCGCGAGGTGCGGGTGCATACCCTGCAACGTCATGCAAGGTCCACGGCGTAGGCATCGGGTAGCGGGTCTGTTGGCGGCCTTGCTCGTGGGCCTGGGCTTGGCGGCCCAGGTGCCGGTGCCTTTCGTGTCCGTTGCCGAGCGCTTCGTGGTGTTCACCGACAAACGGTTCGAGGTACTGGAGCCCCGTCCGCCGCGCCAATACCACGCCATGGAAGGTCAGGTGGTGTATCTGGACCATGATGGCCGGTTGAAGCTCTTTTTGGCCGAGGGCCGCCGATTGCACCTGTTGCAGGAGCGGGCGCCCGATACCCTGCTGGTGCGCGGTGGTCGCGTGGCCTGGGCCAATGCCGATACGGTGTACATCCTGCGCGGTGGCAGGCCCACGCTGGTGGCGTATGACGTGGAACGCTTCACGGTGAGCGACAGCCTGCTGGTGTTGCACGACAGCGCCCGGCAGGAGCTGGTGGCCTCGTGGCGAGGTCAGTTGTTGCCCATGGCCACCTTGGAACGCGGCAGCGAACGGCCGCAATGGGCGCACGGCACGGACCGCGTGAGCTTCCACGACCGGGGCGCTCTGAAGCTGCACCAGTTCAAGGCGGGCAAAAGCGAAGTGCTCACGGACAGCAGTGGCCTGGCCTTGGTGGCCACGGGCGGCGGCATTACCGGCTATTGGAACGATGTGAAGGACCGGTTCGAGGTGCAGGATGTGCGGGGCGTGCATGTGGCCTCCGAACTACGGCCATGGAGCGCCAAGGCGGGCGAGGGCATACTGGGTTTCGTGGACGGCAACGGCCGGCTGCGTTGCTGGCACAACGGTGTGCTGCATGCCCTCACCGACAGCATGCCCACGGAATACTGGGTGCAGGACAGTCTGCTGCTCTGGTTGCAGGGCGGGGCACTGCGCCTTTTTGACCCGGCGGGTACCATCACAGTGGAACCGTATGTCCCCGAGCGTTGGCGGATAGCGGGCGGTCTGTTGGTGTGGCTGGACATGAACCGCGAACTGCGGGGCCTGAAGCAGGGTGAACGGCTGCGTTATGGCACTGAAGCGGCCATCCGGACCTTCGATGTTCACGGTGATGCGGTGGTGTATCCCAGCCCCTTGGGCCACACCGTGGTGGTGCGCAAGGGCCGCAGTTACGTGTACTGAGGCACAGAGCGTCAGCGTCGCTTGGCGCCATCGACCCGGTCGATGGTCCACAGGCGCATGGGGAGCTTCTTGCCTTTAAGGCCGATGCTGCCGATCTCGCGCACCGTGTAGCTGCCCGGCATGTGCAGCACGTGCAGCAGTTCGTCGCTGAGCAGGTTGTCCACGCCGTGCTCGTTGCAGGTGTTCTGTATGCGGGCGGCGGTGTTCACCACATCGCCACTGAAGATGCGTTCGCGTTTCACGGTGCCCACCTCGCCGGTGGTCACCTGGCCGTAATGGAATCCGGCCTTGAACACGGGCTCGATGCCGTAGGTGGCCTTGTAATACGCGGCCCTTTTTTGGAGCTTGGCACGGATGTCCAGGAAGCAGCGGATACAGCGTTGTTTCCGCACGCCTTTCCGCAGGGGCCAGCTCACGCTGATCTCGTCGCCGATGTACTGGTAGATCTCGCCCCGGGCGTTCACAATGGGATCGGTGATATCGATGTAAAGCTCATCGATGAGCTTGAAGTACTTCTCGTGACCCAGTTCCTCGGCAATGGCGGTGCTTGAGCGCATGTCGAGGAACATGAAGATGCGCATCTCCTGCCGCGCCTTGCGGTAGCGTCCGGTGAGGTAGCTGACGCCCCCGGTGCCGAACTGGTCGTTGAGGCGGACCATGAGCATGGTGCCACCCATTAAGAGTGTCCAGTAGAGGTACTGCCCCAGCCAGTGCAGGGTGAAGATGCGGGGCAGGGCCTGTGCCACATCGAAGCCCACCGGGCCCAGCGCCGTGCCCACCACCACAATGGGGAGGATGAGCGCTGCCATGATGGCGAACGCTGTGAAGTAGGCGAGCTTGCGCAGTTGGTCGCGCAGCAAGAAGATGTAAACGCCCCCCCCGAGCAGGCCGGCCAGCAGGGAGGTCATGAACCTGTCGTCGATGCGTTCGCGCAGGCTGACGGGCACCCCGGCATCGGCCAGCACATTGTGCTCGAACAGGGCTCCCAAGAGCCCCACCGCCACCCAGGACCCGGTGATGCGCAGGGTGCGCAGCAGGCGTAAACGGGAACTGGAAAGGCGGTCCATCGATCCTTGGGAACGGCCGCGAAGTTAGCCGGGGGCCAATGGAAGGTGCGTTAAGCCAGTGTCAAGCCCGCATGCTCCGTTCGTTACGTTCGCGGCGTAGCTTACGAGGCAGTTCAACGGCGTAGTACCACAGTACCGGATGCAGGCCAGCAATAAAGAAAGTTGCCGCCAAGGGGCGGGTGCTGTCGGCCAGGAAGAACTCGCCGATCATCCACGTGCCGTTGGCCATGATCCAGAACACCACGGCCACCGAGTGTAGCAGTTCACCCAGGTCGGCACGGCTGCGCCAGGCAATGTATACGGCCATGGCCACGGTGGGCACCACCATGACGACCCCGGCCAGCTTGAGGTCCATCACCCAGCATAGGTCCTTCAGCAACCACAGTACAATGTGGAAGTTCTCACTGGCGCGCAGGGACCTGAACATGGGTGTTGATCGTTCACAAAGATGCGTCCGTCGAAGAGTTCGCACCTTCGCACCCGGGCTTGATAATTTCAGCAGGTGATGAACGGACGGATGTTGCGGTGGATGATGGTGGTGGCCCTGGGCCTCTCGCTTGGGTCGGCCAGTGCATTCTACATCCGGCTGCATGGCATTGTCACCGAGCATTCCACCGGCGATGCCATGAAAGGCGTGCAGATCCGCTTGGTGAAGGACAGCATCGAGCGCGAAACAGTGATCACCCCGTGGAACGGAAGCTACGAGCTATATCTGGAGCGAGGCTATGACTACGTGGTGTGGTTCTACCGCGAGGACCTGGTGACCAAGCATGTGCGCATCGATGCGCGGGAGATCCCGCTTTTCCCGGATGTGCCGTTCTACGACATGGACCTTCAGATGACGCTGTTCACGTGGATCGAGGGGTTCGACTTCAGTGTGTTGGACGCCCCCATCGGCATGGCGGCCTATAAGCACTCGGTGCGCAACCTGAATTGGGACATTGAATACACTGACCGCATGCGGGTGGAGGTGGCGCGAATGATGGTGCTGTATGATCGGGAGTTGGCGGCGAGGAAGAAGCAGGCGGCAAAGGAGGGGTCGACGGCGAAGAAGAGGGTGAATAGGAGGAGGGTTTACTTCTGAGGGCTTCCTGCCGACCCTGACGTATGCATGGCCATACATGTGTTAACTTGGTCACCATGGCTTCCATCCAGGACGATCTCAGACGCTGTCTCTACTTCTCCGCTTCTGCCATGGCCCGAGTGCTCGACCGCTCGGCCAAAGAGCAGTTCGGCAGGTTTGAACTGAGCCCTACACAAGGTTTTATCCTGATCGCAGCCAAGCAGGCACCCGGTATATCCGTTGGGGACCTGGCCCTGCTGCTGGTGCTCGATCAATCAACAGTGACCAAGACCTTGGAAAAAATGCAGTTAAAGGGCTTGGTCCAACGTGAGCCATTTGGACGGTCGGTAAGGGTTTTCCTCACCACCGTTGGTGAGCGTAAGGAAGCTGACGCATCTGCTGCCTGGAAAAAGGTGCGTTCGGCCTACCAGCAACTGGTCGGCGAAGGGGAGGTTCGAGCGTTATGTACCGGCTTGTACAAGGCTGAAGGACAACTTCTTGAAGGGTAGGGACCAGTTGGCCGGGCCTGCTGGAAGTGTTCGGGGAAGCATGTATGGCCATACATATGTCGGAGCTATCCCGTGAAGGCCTTCCAGAGCTTCACCACCTCCACCGCCTCCCTCACGTCATGCACACGCAGCACAGCCGTACCGCCCATCAAAGCCAGGGTGTTCAACACCGATGTGCCGTTCAGGGCTTCTGCCGGCGTTGTGCCCAACACCTCATTGATCATCCGCTTGCGCGATACGCCCACCAGTAACGGGGCACCCAAAGCGACCAGGCGGTCCAGTTCGCGAAGTAATTGGTAGTTCTGCGCGGTGGTCTTGCCGAACCCGAAGCCCGGATCGATGATCACATCCGCTATACCCGCGGCGCGACAGGCCCGCAGGCGTTCGCTGAGGAAGAAGGTGACCTCCGCCACCACGTCGGTGTACTGCGGTGCCTGTTGCATGGTACGTGGTGTGCCTTGCATATGCATGGCCACGTAGGGCACACCGAGCGCTGCCACGGTGGGCAGCATCGCTGGGTCCATAAGTCCGGCGCCGATATCGTTCACCATGCCTGCTCCCGCCTCCACGGCCACCTTGGCCACGGCCGACCGGTAGGTGTCAATGCTGATCCAGGCCGAAGGGAAGCGCTGGTGGATGGCCTCGATCACCGGGATCACGCGCCTCAATTCCTCGTCCTGTTCCACTTCCTGCGAGCCCGGACGTGTGCTCATGCCGCCGATATCGAGGATGGTCGCGCCGTCATTGAGCATCTGTCCCGCCAGGCGCAAGGCCTCATCCATGTTCACCCGGCTGTCCGCATGGAAGGAATCCGGAGTGGCATTGAGGATGCCCATGACCAACGGCGGGTGAAAAGGCGCCAGTTGGTCCATAACACGCATGTGGCGTTCGATGCTGTGCATTAGGTTCGTGGGCTGCGTCCGCGAAGATCGACCAATGGCCTGGCTTAACCGCTTTCTCCTCGTTTGCGTACTGTTCGGCTGCCCAAGTACCGGGTTCGCCGTTCGCGTGCAGGGCATTGTGCGCGATGCCAGCACGCGGCTGCCTGTTCGAGGTGCCGTGGTGACCATGGAACGTGCGGGTGCACATGCGGTGAAGGTTGTGACCCGCGTCGACGGCTTTTACCGTTTCGAGGTGCGGTCGGGCGAGCGCGCGGTGATCCGGTTCGATCATGCGGACCGTGCTCCGCGCCATGTGGTGTTCGATGCCACTGATGTGCCCCGTGAGTGGAACGATGCACTGGAGGCCAACATGGACATGCGGCTATTTCGGGAAGTGGCAGGTGCCGATAGCCTGATGCTGCACGCTCCCGCGGGGATCTGCAAGTGGGACCCGGACCAGGAGAACATGGCGTGGGACCTGGAACGTTCGGGCCCGCTCACCGAACAATGGAACGCCGTGTTGGAGAAGTACCTGAGCGGGCATCCCGATCAGCGGCCCACGGACCTGCAACGCTGGGGGCTGGCACTGTTCGACTTTTCCGTCGAGTGGGCCTTGTACCTGTCCTTCGCGCTCGTTTGGCTCATCTACGTTCTCACTCAGCAGGTGCTGCGGCGCTCTGGTCGCATGGCACGCATTGTTCTTTTGGTGGCGCAACTTTCCCTTGCCGTCTGGTCGGTGTTCGAACTGGGCGCCGATGTGGGGCCACTTCGTTTCGTGGCGTTCCTGGGGCTCATGGTAGGACTGATGGCCTTGGGACTGTTGATCTCGGAGTTTCTTTTCGGGGGCGGTCTCTCCCAAGAGTGGAATGGGGCTGTTGAGGAGTACGCTGAACTGGAGGAGCATGAGGATGCCGATGAACAGTTCAATACGGAGGATCCGGTCGACGAAAAGAGCACGCGTTGGCGTGGTTGGGCGACCATGGCCCTGTTCTTCCTGGCCCTGTTCGTGTTCATTTTCGAGGGTCGAAATGGCTTGGAGAACACATTGGAGGTGTGGGGCCTGGTGGGAAAGAGTGCCTTGGTCGGCCTGGTCCTCGCGGCGGTTGTAGCGTGGTTCCGCACGCCTGTGGTGGTTCGCAAGTACCCCCGGCTGGTGCTCTGGTCCGGTGGGGTGTGGTGGCTGGTGCTTCCCTTGTTGTGCATGGCCGGGGCCTCCTTCATGAACCGCACGTTCCTTCAGGGGGAAGTGGCCTGTACGACCTGGCCGGTGGCAGAGGTCACGCACGGTCGCCGTGGCACCAATGTCCGGGTCTCGTGGAACGGGGAGCGGGAGCGGTTGGAAATGCCCAAGGCCATCAAGGAGCAGCTCACCACCCTGGACAGCCTGCGGTGCTGCACGCGGACCGGCCTGCTTGGCCACGACTTTGTCTTCCAGGTCAAAGCCGTGATCGACACCGGGAATCGCCCGTGAGGTCGTTCCTTTGCGCAGCCCATGGACAAGACCCTTCAGCAGTACGACGCCGTCATTTCCGAGTGCATCACGCTCTTCACGAAGAAGGCCCATGACTATGGTACGGCCTGGCGCATCCTCCGCGTGCCCTCGCTCACCGACCAGATCTTTATCAAGGCCCAGCGCATACGCACGCTGCAAACAGTGGGGGAGAGCAAGGTGGGCGAAGGGATCCGTCCCGAGCTGATCGGCATCATCAACTACGCCGCCATGGCGCTCGTCCAATTGGAGCTCGGTGTCGCTGATGCACCGGACATTTCCGCGGAGGAAGCCGCTAGCCGCGTGTTGGCGCAGATGCAGCACGCTCGCGACCTCATGACCCGCAAGAACCACGATTATGGCGAGGCCTGGCGCAGCATGCGCGTGAGCTCGCTCGTGGACCTCATCCTCATGAAGCTGCTGCGCATCAAGCAGATCGAGGACAATCAAGGTGCCACACTGGTCAGCGAAGGCATTGACGCCAACTTCCTGGACATCGTGAACTACGCGGTGTTCGCCATGATCCAACTGGACGAACAGCGCTGATCATGTTCCTCGTATTCTCAGGGAAAGGCTGGCTGGTGCCCGTTACCGCCATCGGGGCGGGTATCCTCTGTGCTGTTGCCGACCTGCGCGACCCGCGTTTGTTCTGGCCGGTGGTCGGCCTGTCCGGGCTGGCGGACCACTATTTCGGCAAACGTTGGAACAGTGCCGAAGGCCGTTTGATGCAGGATGTGGAGACGGGAGAGGTCGTGGAGATCAAGCCGGACCACTCGTTCTTCTGGGTGCCCATTCAGTACTGGTTGTACATCAAACTGTCGTTGGCCGCACTGTTCGTGTATATCGCGGTGGGGCGCTGAGGGTCATTTCAATGGTCCCAACGGGCTGGGTGGGCACCCTTCCACCCGCATGGTGAACTGCCCGCCCGTGATCATCCACCGGCCATCCAACAAGGCCAGGTCGAATACATCGTGACCGCAGTGGCTGAAACGGCCGTTCACATGGAAGTCGTAGGCAGCATGCACCGTGGCAAGGCCATCATGCACGGTCACCTCCACGTTCCAGGTGCGCTCCAATAGCCGGTCATCCGGATGGTTGGCGATATCCAGCAGGTAACGGTTGCGTTTGATCATCTGCACCGTCCTTGGCCCTCGTTCCTCCACCAGTACGAACTGCGAACCAGGCACCATCAGCTGACCAATGGCCGTTGTATCGCTGCTGCTCAGTGCCTCGAAAAAGCGGTCCACACTGGCGCGCACGTCCCGTTCATGTTCCCCTTGTGCGCTGAGCCCTGTCGGTAAGAAGAATACAGTAAAGGCAAGGGAACGGATCATCATGTGGGAAAGGTATCGACCGGGGCACCATGGTGGGGCGGGGACAGTGATGTTCCGGGTTATGCACTTTGAACTGTTGATATCAGCACCCGCTCAGAGGCATCCCTCGCTTGGTCGCCCCTGACCCGCCCGGGTAGTTTCGCCTCCCCGAAAAAAGCGACCCCATGCGAACCGCGCTCCTTATCGCTTCGTTTTTCCTGGCCTTGATGATGCAGGCCGCCCATTTGAGGGTGCATGGCCTCGTAACGGACCACAACGATCGCACGCCCCTGACCCAGGCCTTGGTGCGGGTGTACAAGGATGGCGTGAAGCAGGCCGCATTCACAACGGGTGCCGGTGGGCGATATCACGTTTTGCTTGAGAACAACGCGCATTATGTGATCCGTTTCAGCATGCCCGGTCGTGTCACCAAATGCTTCGCGGTGGACACCCATGGCCCCGCATGGGAAGGCGATGAGCGGGCAATGGACCTGGAGGTGGAGATGACGCTGTTCGAGCAGCAGGATGGTCTTGACCTTTCGTTCTTCGACCTGCCCATGGGGATGGCACGGTTCACGCCCATGACCGGCATGGTGAGCTGGAACGCGGACTATGAGCAACGCGTGCGTCCCGAGGTGGACCGCTTGATGGCCGAGGTGGCCCTGCGCCGCGAACGGCAGCACGCAATGGCCCAGAGCGGTACCCTTGCCAGCGTGGCCGGGCAGTGAACGGGCTTTTGTCATTCCAATGTAAACCCGGGGCCACCGGGCAACATCTCGTTAATTTTGGCGGTCAAGAAGGGGCCATGGAACTCATCCCTTGGAACGAACGCACCTTATCCTTTGGCCGTGGGCTGGATGAATTGCCGGTCCTGCTGGAGCGCTTGCTGGGAACTCCGGCCCGGCTATTCCACCTTACCCACCATGAACCCCGCGAGCGTCTGGTGATGCGGCGTTCAGGCAGTTGGAGCATCATGGAACATATCGGCCATCTGCTCCTTTTGGATGAGCGCATGGAGGCCAGGGTGGAGGATTTCATGGCACGGCGTTCCGAACTGTGCCCCATCAACCTCGGCGACCAGGGCCACTTGCTCGATGGTCATCGAGGGCGCGACCTGGGCGACCTGCTCGAAGAGTTCCGCCTGCAACGTGTGCGGCTGGTGGCCCGCATCAGTGGCATGGACCCCGGTGCCCTTCGCCACATGGCAAAGCATCCCTGCAGGCAGGTCACCATGCGTCCGGTGGATATGGCCACCTTCCTGGCCGAGCACGATGACCACCATCTGGTGCGCATGCGCGGCATCCTGCACAACCATCGCGAGCTTCCTTCCTTCTGAACAGGGTCTGTTCAAGGATCGTTAATACGGTGCCGGTCGCTTGGATGGCCTTCTATCTTCGTCGCCGGTCGTAGCGACCCCATACCAGACAAGCATGCGCGCACTCCTTCTCTTCTCACGGATATTTGTCGGTTCCCTGTTCATTGTCAGCGGCCTCATCAAGGCCAACGATCCGCTGGGTTTCTCCTACAAGTTGGAAGAGTATTTCGCCGAGAGCGCCCTCGGCCTGCCCGGCCTGGAACCCTTTGCGCTCACCTTGGCCGTGCTGGCCTGTCTCGGCGAGATCGTGCTCGGTTTCGCGCTGCTGTTCGGTGGGCGCATGAAGTTGGCCACGGTATCCTTGCTCGTCCTTACGCTCTTCTTCGGCTGGCTCACCGCGTTCACAGCCCGGTGCAACGACCTCCAGGCCGCCGGCAACCCCATGACCTACACCATCAGCGTGAACGGGGTGGAGCAGACCCAGGACATGACCTGCGTGACCGATTGCGGGTGCTTTGGCGATGCCATGAAAGGCAGCGTGGGCCGCAGTCTCACACCATGGGAGAGCTTCACCAAGGATGCGGTGCTGTTCGTGTTCCTCCTGCCCATCCTCTTCGCGGCATGGCGCGGCAACGGCATTGGCTGGAACACCGCAGCGGAGGATAAGGTGCTGCTGCCCGGCGGCTTATTGTTCGTGGCTGCATGGAGCTGGGTGTTCACCTGGTGGGGACCTGTGCTCTTCACCCTGTTCGGCTATTCGGGATACCGCCTCATCAAAGCCCGTCTGGAAGGCCCGCGCGCCGAATGGGCCTCGGCCGGATGGGTGGCCATGCTCACCCTCGTGTTCGCCTGGTGGTGCTATGCCCACCTTCCGGTACGCGATTACCGTCCCTATGCCGAGGGGAAGAGCATTCCCGAGCAGAAGGTGATGGGCAAGCCGCCCGTCGTGCAGACCTATGTCATCTACCGGAACAAGACCACGGGCGAGTCCAAGGAGTATGATGCCGCTGGTGCCTATCCGTGGGACGATGAGAACTTCGAGTATGTGGACCGCCGGATCGTGGAGGTTGAACCCGGCATCCTGAGCCCCGTATCGGACTTCCTGCTCACCGACAAGGACGGCTACGACATGACCAACGACCTGCTGGCCGAGCAAGGACCGGTGATGCTGGTGATGATGTACAACGCGGAGAGGTCGGATCGCACCGCCCTGCCCGCCATTGCCAAGTTGGCCGCAGAGGCCAATGCCGCAGGTTGGTACGTGTACGGGGTCAGTGCCAGCGGCTGGGAGGCCATTGAGGAAGTGCGTCACGAACACCAATTGCCCTTCGACTTCGTGCAATGCGACGAGAAGACCATCAAGACCGCCATCAGGGCCAATCCCGGCGTGATGGTGCTGAAGGCCGGTACGGTAAAGGGCCTCTGGCACGGCAACGACACGCCCAGCTTCGAGGAGGCCAAGGCGCGCGTACAGTAGTGATCGGTGCATGATGGGGCGTGGTGAGCATCTTTGCGAACGCTCCCGCGCAGAGGTGGGGACATGAACGCATGAGAACGATCGTTGCAGGTAATTGGAAGATGCACACCGACCGCACCACGGCGGCCGAACTGGTGAATGGCGTGCTGAAGGCCATGGTGGACCTGCCACCGCACTTGGAAGTAGTGGTGGCGCCGCCCTTTCCGTTCCTGTCCGCCGTGGTGGAGCAGGTGAAAGGCACACGTGTGGTGGTGGCCGCCCAGAACTGCCATGAGGCTGCGCACGGTGCCTTTACCGGCGAGGTGAGCGTGGGCATGCTGAAGAGCATCGGCGTGGGGGCTTGCATCGTGGGGCATAGCGAGCGCCGCCAGTATTTCGGGGAGACCGATACCGCAGTGGGCCGCAAGATGGCCGCGTTATTGGCCGGTGGCATCACGCCCATCTACTGCTGCGGCGAGGTGAAGGCCCAACGCGAGGCCGGCAGCCACTTTGACGTGGTGGGCCGCCAGATCGCCGAGGCCTTCCAGGGGCTGGGGACCGACTTGATCGCCCGCGTGGTCGTGGCCTATGAACCCGTTTGGGCCATCGGCACGGGGCTGACGGCCACGCCTGAACAGGCGCAGGAGATGCACGCCTTCATCCGCAGTGCGCTGCGCGAAAGGGTCGGTGCCATCGCTGACACCATGCCCTTGTTGTACGGTGGAAGCTGCAAGCCCGATAACGCTGCCGGGATTTTCGGCCAGCCCGACATCAATGGCGGCCTTATCGGTGGCGCAGCTCTGGACGCTGCTTCCTTCATGGAACTGGTGCGTCTGGCCACTGAGGCTAAGCGTTGATCCCCTGAGGCTCCCCGGGTGTATTCGTAGCCCTTGCCGGACAACCAACAACTGACAACCACCACTTGATGCGCTACACTGAGGTCACCTTTCTCCTTGCCCCCTGCGATCCCTGGCGCGACATCCTCATGGTCGAACTGGCCGAGCTGGGCTTCGATAGCTTCGAGGAATCCTTCACCGATATGGCCGGTGGTAGCGGGGAGTTGAAGGCCTACATCCCAACGGACCAGTTCAAGGCCGAGGCGCTGGGTGACCTGATGACCCTGCGCGACCCGCACGTGAGCGTGACCTGGACCAGCGTGGACATTGCTGATCGTAATTGGAACGCCGAATGGGAGCGCAACTTCCAGCCCGTGGAGGTGGGGGCTTCTGTCCGTATCCGGGCCGATCACCATCCCAGCGTGCAGGGCTTCGTCCACGAACTGGTGATCACGCCCCGAATGGCCTTTGGTACCGGGCACCATGCCACCACACGGATGATGGTTGAATCCATGCTGCCCTTGGACCTGGTCGGCAAGGACATCTGCGATCTGGGCTGTGGTACCGGCGTGTTGGCGATCCTCGCCGAGCGCATGGGGGCCGCAACCGGTCGCGCCATCGACAATGATCAGGCTGCGGTCGACAATGCCCTGGCGAACGTAGCTCATAACGATTGTCACCGCATCGCTGTGGAAAAGGGTGACGCCAGCTCCCTGAAGGGCCATCAGTACGACCTTATCTTGGCCAACATCGAACGCAACGTGCTCCTGGACGCCATGCCGGTCATGGCCGAAGCGCTCCGTAAGGGCGGGGCCTTGTTCCTTAGTGGCTTTGTGGTCACTGATCGCCACCTGCTGGCACAGCGTGCCAAGGAGTGCGGCCTGGAACTTGCTGAACGCTTGAACGAAGGGGACTGGGCGTTGCTGGGGTGTAGGAAACCATGATCAAGAACGGAACGGTGCAGATCGGCGAACGGACACGTAATGGGGACGGCAATCGGTCCGGTTTACCGGGTGGCCGTTCCCGGAAACTGCTGTGGGCCTTCTTCCTTGTTTGCACTTCGCTGTCCGCATTCTCCCAGACCAAGCCTTTCTCCTCCGATCAGGCCCTGTTCCTGCAGGAGGTCTCCGAGTTCATCATCGCTGCCGACAAGAAGGAGGGCAAACCCTTCATGGAGCAGGTGTTCGCACCCGCTTGGAACAGTACCTGGTACAGCGGAGTGCAGCGCATCAAAGTGGTGGAAGTGGCCAACTTCATGCTGAAGAAACGGTTCGAGGCCTTTCCGCATTTCAGGGATTACCTCTCCGCGGTGGCCGCCTTCCCTGGAACTGGCCGCAGCGCGGTTGAGTTCGATGCCTGGATGCAGGGCATGGACCAACTTGTGCAGGGTAACCGTAAACAGAACGTGGTCGCTTTCGTGGCCACCTGCGCAGGCCTGTTCAAGGATAATACCATCCTCTCCGGTGCCAGCACGGTGTGGCGCAGCAGAAGTTCCCAGTTCACCTTCGTGTTCGATAGCGTACCCATGGTGCGCTTCGCCAAGACCGACCTCGTTTGCACTGCAAAGGGCGACAGCGCCATCATTTTCGCCACCTCGGGCACCTATTACCCCACCACCGAGATCTGGCGTGGCATGGGCGGGAAGGTCACCTGGGAGCGTGCCGGCCTTAAAAGTGCATCCACCTTTGCAGAATGGGACCATGCCTACACGGTCCGAATGAAAAGTGCCGCCTTCGATGTGGATACCGTGCGCTTCAATCACCCCTACTTCGAACGGACCCTGTTGGGCAAGGTGAGCGACAAGGTGATGGCCAATGTGGACCAGGAGAACGCGACCTATCCCCGGTTCGAGAGCCATGATCGACGCTTGAAGGTCCGCGACATCGCTGAGGGCATTGATTTCGAGGGTGGTTTCACCATTGAAGGGGCGAAGTTGCAGGGCTATGGCACCAAGGAGGAACCCGCCTACCTTACGTTCTACCGCGACAAGCGGCCGTTCATCGTCTCCAGTGGATTGAAGTTCAGCATTGAGCCGGAGCGTATCAGCAGCGACGATGCCACCGTGCGCCTGCGGATGGAGAAGGATTCGCTGTACCACCAGAGCGTGAGCCTGCGCTTCCTCAAGGACAAGAAGCTGCTCACCATCATCAAGAAGGACGAAGGCCTGGGAAAGGCGCCCTTCTACAACAGTTTCCATCTGCTCGACATGTACTTCGAAGTGCTGACCTGGAAGCAGGGCGACCCTTTGGTGCAGATGGGGACGCTGCAAGGAAGCACGCAGAACAAGGCCAGCTTCGAGAGCTACGATTATTTCAAGGAGAAGCGCTACATGGGCATGCTGGGGATCGACAACGTGCACCCCTTGGTGCGCTTGAACGATTACAGCAAGCAGAACGGAGGCCACTTCTATGCCCAGGAGTTCGCCGTTTTCAGTCGCATGCAGAAACAACAGGTGGTGCCCCTGCTCATCGATATGGCCAATAAGGGCTACCTGAAATACGATCCAGAGACCGAGTGGGTGGAGATCCTGCCCCGTCTGCGCCAGCATATCCTCAACAGCGCGGGCAAGCAGGACTATGATGTGCTCCAGTTCAATTCCAACGTGGACGACGGCGTGAACGCCACGTTGAACCTGCTCAACAACGACATCACCATGCGCGGCGTGGCCCGCATCGTGGTGAGCGATTCGCAGGACGTGAAGATCTTCCCCAGCGAGAAGACCATCACCATCAAAAAAGGCCGCGACTTCACCTTCGGTGGAAGCATACAGGCCGGTAAGCTGCAGTACTATGGAAAGGAGTACTACTTCCACTACGACCCCTTCACCATCGACCTGCTGAACGTGGACAGCGTATCCTTCATGGCCGACAGTTTCGAGAAGAACGCCGAGGGCCGCACCACCCTGGTGCGTGTGAAGAACGTGCTGGAACAAGTGACCGGCTCCCTGGAGATCGATGCGCCCAGCAACAAGGGGGGAAGGCAGCAGGAGAAGTATCCCGAATACCCCAAGTTCAACAGCACCAAGGAGAGCTTTGTCTTCTACAGCAAGCGCACCATACAACGGGGGGTGTATGTGCGGGACAAGTTCTACTACAAGAGCGACCCCTTCCAGATCGACTCGCTGGACAACTTTATGAACGCGGGCCTCACGTTCAATGGAACGTTGGTCAGCGGCGGCATCTTCCCGGACATCCGTGAACCGCTGAGTCTGCAACCCGACTATGCGTTGGGCTTCGTGCGAAGTACCGGTGATGCGGGTCTGCCGCTGTACGGCCGCAAGGCGAAGTTCACCAACACCATTACCCTGAACAACCGTGGTCTGCAGGGCGACGGCGATATGGAGTACCTGACAACGAAGCTCCGTTCCAAAGGCCTTGTCTTCACGCCGGACAGCACACTGGGTCGTGCCGATACCTTGTTCAATCGATCGAGCACGGCCCCCTCGAAGGTGCCCATGGTCGCAGGTAACGACCTGTTCGTGCGCTTGGAGCCTGCCAAGGATGTGCTCCGTTCCGAGAAGTTGCGCAAGCCCATGGTCATGTACGATGATCAGGCACTGTTGCATGGGGTCACGGACCTCACTCCGGTCGGAATGACCGGTGCAGGGCTTATTGATTTCCGCAACGCCACACTGCGTTCCGACCTGTTCCAGTTCGAGACCATGAAGTTGCATGCCGATACCTCGGACTTCCGTCTCACCGAGGGCGATACCTCCAGCATCGCCTTCAAGACCGACAACGTGAACGCCACCGTGAAGCTCGATGAGCGCGTGGGTGAGTTCGTGAGCAACGGCACGGAGACCAAGGTGGAATTCCCTGTCAACCAGTACATCTGCTACATGGACCGCTTCAAGTGGTTCATGGACCAGGGCGATATCGAACTGGAGAGCGACCGCACCGCCGCTGCGGGTAATGAGGATCTCCAATTGTCCGGATCCAACTTCATCAGTATAAGGCCCGATCAGGACTCTCTAGCGTTCATGGCACCCAAGGCCCGGTACGATCTGAAGAAGCACTTGATCACGGCGAATGATGTGCAGTACATACAGGTGGCCGATGCACTGATCACCCCGGACAGCATGCGGGTGAGGATCCGCCGCAACGCGGAAATGGACCCGCTCACGAACACGGTGATCACGGCCAACTACGTCACCAAGTACCACCGCATCTATAACGCCACGGCGAACATCAAGGCCCGGAGGAACTATACCGCGACCGGGGAGATCGACTACCTGGATGAGAACAAGCGGGCCTTCCGGATCAAGCTGCACAGTGTGGGCGTGGACACGGCCTTCCAGACCCGCGCCCAGGGCCGTATAGCCAAGGAAGAGGACTTCCAGCTGAGCCCGGCCTTCGATTTCTTCGGCGAGGTGGCCATTACGGCCAGTGTGAAGGAGTTGACCTTCTCCGGCAGCACCCGCGTCCAGCATGGTTGTGCGGGCATGACCCGTAATTGGATGCGGTTCAGCGGCCCCATCGACCCTATGGAAGTGTTCATCCCAGTGGCCGACTCGCTGCGCGATGACCTCGGTGCGGTGATCGGGTCGGGCGCCTACCTCACCACCGAAGATCCCTACCGGACATACGCCGCCTTCCTTAGCCCCCTGAAGGACCGCAAGGACTTCCCCGTAATGGCGGCCAAAGGACTTCTTTACTACGACAAGGGCCGCAAGGAGTACATGATCGGCCCCAAGGACAAGATCCGCCAGCGCGATCTGCCAGGCGATCTGGTGAGCCTGGCCGTGGAGAACTGCCTGGTGCTGGCCGATGGCCGTATCGACCATGGGGTGGGTGTCGGGCGCATCAAGCTCACCAATGTGGGCACCCTGCGTCACGAAACGGAAGGCGATAAGACCACCACCGCCGAGGTGATGCTGGTGGACTTCCACTTCCTGGAGAACGCCTTGGAGCGTATGGCCGCCGAGATCCTGGCGTACCCCGATCAAAAGCAGGTGGACATCACCAAGACCTATTATGAGCGCATGCTCCGCGAAGTGCTGGGCCTGGAACGTTCGGACAAGCTCATCAGCGAGCTCAGCATCAAGGGCGAGATCAAGAAGCTGCCGGACGAGTTGGTGAAACCGCTGGTGCTGGCCGATGTGAAGCTGCGCTGGGACGGCCCAGAGCAGAGCTGGGTGAGCGATGGGCCCATCGGTATTGCCAGCATCCTGAAGAAGCCCGTGTACCGCTACGTGAAGGGCAAGGTGCACTTGGAACGTAAGCGCAGTGGCAACATCCTCACCATCATGTTGATGCTGGACGACCAGTCCTACTACTTCTTCCAGTACACACGGAACTACCTTTATGCCTACAGCAGCGATCAGCAGTTCAATACCATGCTGAGCGAGGCCAAGGACGACAAACGCAAGCTTGAGGATGGGAAGGACCTGCCGGCCTACCAATACATCCTCACGAACAAGAAGAAAGTGGACGATTTCCGCGAACGCTTCGGTCTTTGAACCATGGACCTCCCTTGGGTGTACGGATTGGCCGCCGTGTTACTGGCCTATCTCTCCGGAAGCATTCCCACCAGCGTGTGGTGGGGCCGTGCGTTCTTTGGCGTTGATGTGCGTGAGCACGGTAGCCGGAACGCAGGCGCCACCAACACCTTCCGTGTGCTGGGCTGGAAGGCTGGAGCGCCCGTGTTGTTGATCGATGTGGCCAAGGGGTTTCTGCCTGTTTTCCTACTGCCACACATGATCGATTTGGAGGAGGGCTCGCCCGCTTTCGATTGGTTGCGCGTGGCATTGGTGGTGGCTGCTGTTCTGGGCCACCTCTATCCCTTGTTCGCAGGCTTCAAGGGTGGCAAGGGCGTGGCCACCTCGCTCGGTGGTGTGCTGGCCTTCCATCCAGGTGCGGCTGGTGTATGCGTGGCCGTGTTCGTGGTCGTGTTCCTGCTATCACGATATGTTTCGCTTAGCTCGCTGTTCTCAGCCCTCTCGTTCCCGCTCTCCATGGCCTTCCTCTTCCATGAGGTCAGTGCCGTGAAGATCGGGTTCGCCATGGCCTTGTGCCTGCTGGTGTTCTACACCCACAGGGAGAACATCGGGCGCCTCATCCGGGGCCAGGAGAACAGAATGAACCTGGCCGGTCGTTCCGGTCCATCGCAATGAAACCGTGGCGCCCGTGCCTGCGTAGAAGCGCCCACTCTCGGATCATGACCCGCCTCGCGGTCATATTTATCGGCGTGCTACTTCCGTTCCTGTCCTTCGGGCAGGGCGGTGATCAACAGCTGCGCGCCAAGGCCGATGCGCTCTTCAACGAGAAGCGCTACGCCGAGGCCATGCCCATGTACTCACAGCTCGTCAGCCTTACGCCGGGCGACCGCGACCTCAACTACCGCTTTGGTACCTGCCTGTTGTTCGGTGGTGTGGACAAAGAGAAAGCGATCGGCCACCTCAAGTACGCCACCGAGGCCCCTTCCACCGACCCTCGTGCTTGGTACTGGTTGGGCCGGGCCTACCACCTCAACTACCGCTTCCGTGATGCGCAGGCCGCTTACCAGCGGTT
This sequence comes from Flavobacteriales bacterium, assembly GCA_040383865.1. Lineage (GTDB taxonomy): Bacteria > Bacteroidota > Bacteroidia > Flavobacteriales_F > PHOS-HE28 > PHOS-HE28. Next base: position 18,825 of record JBEICT010000006.1, read on the forward strand.
CCTCGGCACCGACGACAAGAAAGCCATTGCCGAACTGCCCGTGGATGCCCTCCAGAAGCAGTGCCGCAACGGGGAAAAGCTCCTCAATAACCTGAAAGAGATCACCGTGCGCAACAAGGTGGAGGTGGACGACAAGGAGTTCTTCCGCTTCTATGACCTCAGCGACATCGGAGGCAAGATCGTGGTGCTGCCTGAGGAACTGCGCACCTCCCTTGACAAGAAGAGCAAGGAACGAACGCTGGTCTACCTGCCCGAGCGTGGCGGCCCCATCTACTTCAGCAGTTATGGCAAGGATGGCAAGACCGGCCGTGACATCTACCGCACCGAGCTGCTGCCCGATGGCACCTTCGCCGCACCGATGAAGTTGGCGGGCTACATCAACACCGACCAGGACGAGGACTTCCCGTTCCTGCATCCTGATGGCAAGACCTTCTACTTCAGTAGCAAGGGCCACAACAGCATGGGTGGCTACGATGTGTTCCGAGCGGCCTATGACCGGGGCATGGATGCCTTCGGTCGTCCGGAGAACCTCGACTTCGCAGTGAACACGCCGGACGATGACATCTTCTACCTCGTGGACCCCGAAGGGAAGGAGGCCTGCTTTGCCAGTGCGCGCAGTAGTCGCCAAGGCCAGGTGCATGTGTACCGTGTGGCCACCGCTCAACTGCCGTTGGTCATCACCGTGCTCAAGGGTACTTATGCCAGCGAATACGATGAGAACGATCGCAAGGCGCGCATCATCGTAGAGGATGCGCTTTCCGGAGAGCAGGTGGCCGATGTGCGTACCGATCTCAACGGCAACTACGTGCTTTCGCTGCCCCGGAGCGGCAGGTTCCGCTACAAAGTGGAATGCGGCCCCACGGGAAAGACGCACGGCGGCATGGTGGAGGTGCCCCGCAACGACGGGCCCAAGGCGTACCGCCAGGAGCTGACCCTGACGCGCAACGGGGACCTGGAGCGACTGGTGATCCGGAACTACTTCGAAGCACCGTTGGACGATGACCTCGTGGCCCTGGCCTTGGACGAGATCAAGCGCCGGGCACGCCTCGACGTGAACGGTGACCGACCGGTGGTCGCCCAACCTGCTCCTGAACCCCCTGTCGCTGCAGACCTGATGACGCAGGCCGGTTTCACGGGCGATATCGACGAACGCAAGGCGGTGGAACTGGCCAAGGAGGATGCGCTGGAGCTGGAACGGACGGCCGAAGAGCTGACGGTGCATGCACAGGAAGCGTTCAGCATCGCGCTTGCTGCCACCACTGAGGCTGAACGTGAGACCCGTGAAGCGGAAGCCCTGATACAAGCGGCATCCCGTTCGACGAACGAAGAGGAGCGGAACATGCAGATGGTCGACGCGGCACGTGCCCGGCAACGCTCCCGCGAGGCGGCCATGCGTGCGCAAGCCGCCCATGGCACAGGTGTCGCATTGGAAAGTGGATCGCTGGTCGCGCGCCAAAAGGCTGCAACGGCCTCTCGGCTCAGCACCGACCTGCAGGCCACCATGGCCGCAGGAAACGATGCGCAGACCCTGGCCCGGTTGACAGAACTGAAGCAACGCCTCGATACCAAGGCGCGCCCGGACCTGGATCCCGATGCTGCCGAGATGGCACGTCGGACCCTTGCGACGCAAGAGAAGCAAGCGGCACGTGCGCTCACCGTGGCCAACGGCAAGCGCACCGAGGAGAACGAGATGACCGATCGCCTGAACCGCTTGAAGCGTGAGCAAACGGATGCACGCAGCAAGGCGAAGAAGGATGAGCTACAACGCAGCATCGATGAGCTGAGCGAGCAATTGGCAGCGCAGCACAGCGAGACCGAAGCCGCTTTCGCCAAGGCAAAAGCAGAGGAAAAACGCACCGCTGCCCTGCGCGGCCAGGTTTCGCTGACCAAGCACCTCACCACAGCAGGCCATTCGGGTGCCGCCTCTACACTGACCAACTCACAGGTGGAGCAGCTCGGTGGGCGCATTGCGGAGAACAGTGATCGCATAGAGGCACTGCCCATTGATGAGCGCTTTGATGCACAATTGGCCGTGTCGAGCACCGAAGCGGAGTCACGCACCTTTGATTGGGCGCTGGTCTCCGCTGCCAATGGCACCGGCATGGCCCAAACGCCCACGCAGGCACAGCAGCGTAACACCGCAGGACAGACACAGTCCGCCGCAGGACGTACCGCTGTGGTACCTTCTTCTGGCAACGACCAACGCAGATCAGAACAAGGGCAGGTAGCTGACGTGCCGGTGGGCACTTCAGATGATCTCACTGAGCAAACGCCCGTGCGCACTGAGCAGCAGACCGGGAACGCCAGTACAGAGGCCGCAAGGACCGGTAACCCGGTACAGCAGGGCCAGCAGGGACAACAAGTTCAAGAGGGCCAGCAGGAGGGTGGACGCACAGAGGCACCCACTGTTGCGTTGGCCGCTGTGGCGGGCCAGCAGGGCGGGGGCGACGTGGGCGGTGGCAATAACGAACGGCCTGAGGTCACGGAGGAGCAAAGCGCCATGGACGGGGCTGCTGCGGACCGATTTGTTCTGGAGAACCAGCGCGACGAGTTGCGTCAGTTGATCGCCGTTGAACGTGGCCGTGGACGTCGCGATAGCCTGCAGCGTGCGTTGACCGGTGTTGAGGACCAACTGGTGGTAATGGACCGCGCCAATGCAGTAGCAGCCGCCGAAGCGGCAGATGGATCGACCGATGACCTCTCGGACGTGGAGATCGACCCATCACGGACACCACTGACCTTCGATCGTAATACGCCGGCCAGCTCCATCGTGCCCAAGCTGTTCGCGGATTACGAGCGTGACAAACAACGTCTTCTTGAGCTGCCGGATGCCGACGAGCGGGCTGCGGGTCTCAATGGATTGGAGCTCATGCTGGCCGACAGCATCCGCGAGGAAATGGCCCGCCAGGTGCAATTGATCGAACTGGCCCCGCAGCGTGCCGAAGAGGTCCTGCCGCGCGTCGCCAGGTTAAGGGAAATGCGTGCCGAGCAATTGCAAAAAGCCGAACAGCACCTGAAGGACAGGCAGGATGAACTTGCCGCATTGGTCGCTGGTGATGCAGGAGCCAGTGAGACCGGGCCGTCGGGTAATGCACGTGGAGATATCGTCAAGGGGCCTGATCCGGTCGATGATCGGTTCGTGGAATTGGCGCCATCTGCCACCGATGTATATGCCAGCAAGCTCGAGCACAGGGCCACCACCGTTGACGACGCGGTGGCCTTCAGGGATGCGGACCTGGCACGCATGGAAGACCTGACCACCCGGATCGATTCGCTGGAGGAACTGTTGGCCACGGCCCCTCGCGATCGCACCTATGACCGCACCCGCAAGGAGACCGACCGCCTGATCGATGAGCGCCTGATCATTCGTGCTGATCTGGGGCAGCGTAGTGCGTTCCTCACCAAGGAAGAGTGGCGCGCCGCCACCGACAGCATGAAGGTCCTGGACAAGGCCATCACCACGAAAGGATTCGCACCCACGGAGCCGCTGCTCCTGATGGCCCAGGACTTCCGCACCAGTGCGCAGGCCGGGTTCGACCAAGCCGCCCAGTTGCGCAAACGTGCCGACCGCTCGGAGGACATCATTCTGCGCGACAGCCTTTTCCGCACGGCTTACCGCACCGAACTGGAAGCGCTTCGTGATGCCGATCGCTCCCTCACCGTGCGCAACTACCTGTTGAGCGATGCCCACCAGCGCGGTGAGACGCTGGCCTACGACGCCATTGCTGAGCGCATGTTCGGTCGCCCGGCGACCGAAGCGGCTGCCAATGCACCGGAGGTGGCACAGCGGACGATCGTGGAACCACCTTCCACCACCACAGAAGTCACACCGCCACCTGCGGAGCCGGTCGGAGGCAACGCTCAGAACGTTGTTCCCACCATCGTGGCCACAGGTGTTGGCAATGATGGAAGTGCCAACCCGGTTACGACACCCGCGCAGCCCGAGGTGGTCGCTCAACGTGCGCCGGAAAGCGGAGCAGAGGCCGCACCAGCAGCAGTGCCAGCAACGACGACCACACCCGCGAGCGGATCGCTGGACCAGGCCCGCATCGATGCTGAGCGCATGGCCGCTGCTGCCGAGCAGCGTTTGTCGGCCGAACAGCGCTCACCTGCCGCACGCTATGAACGATTCCTGTCCGGTGAAGCGGGCAGCCTCACCAGCCTTGATGCGGCAGATCCGTCCATGGACCCGCAATTGCTCACCATCAAGGCCGAAAGTGCGCGTCGCACCGCTGCCGAACAACGGCAGGACGCCCTGCGCCTGCAGGACATGGCCACTGCCTACGCGGATAGCGCGGCCACGGCCCGCAAGCGCGACCGTGAGCGATTGGAGAAGCTCTCCGTGCGTTCGCGCATCGGCGCGGATTCATTGCAGGCAGCTTCGGTGGCCAGTGCGGACAAGGCGCGCGAACTGGAGCTGAGCGCAAGGCAGGCCGAGGCAGCGCGAGTGATGAAAGAGCGCTTGATGAAGTTCTACTACCTCACTCCCGAGGAGCAGCTCATGGTGCAGGATGATGCCGACCATAGTCGGTACTTCCAAGCCAAGTCGCAGGCGTTGGAGCAGTACACCGCAGCTGATGATGCGGCCCGCGCCGCTGCGGGCAATCGCGAGGTGAGCAACGTGTTGCGTGCCGAAGCGAGGAGCGCTGAGCAGGATGCTGCGAACGGTCGCATACCTGCCGCCGTGGCCGTGGAGCGATCGAACGTGCTCAACGCCCGCGCCGATGCGCTTGCGGCCCGCGCCGATTCGCTGGACAATGTGGCCTCCCGCCTGCGTGGTGCGGCGGCCATCAACGAGGCACAGGCCGGGGTCATGCTCCAAGGCCTCAATGCCGACAGGTCCACCGGCATCATGGCGTTGGAGCTGCGCACCCGCCGCACCGAACCCATGCTGGTCAGTGCCCGCACGCCGGCCCCAGGACCTGTGACCGCTACCGTACCATCCACTGTTCCAGCTCCGGCCATCGTTCGCCCCGAAATGCCAACACCCGTTGCAGGTACACAGGGTTCCGAGCAGCCATCTCCAGCAACCGCTGCAACCATTGAGCGTCCTGCAGCGCCGACCGTTGAGCGACCATCGACCCTTCGCATGCCCGACGAACTGGTTACGGACATGTTCGAGCTACGCCCGACCACTGAACGCCGCGAAGAGGCCATTCCCATGGACATGGAGCTGCCGAAGGGCATTGTGTTCAAGGTCCAGATCGGGGCCTTCCGCAACGCAGTGCCTCAGGAGGCCTTCAGCGACATGACGCCGGTAATGGGCGAGACCTTGGGCAATGGCCTGGTGCGTTACACGGCAGGCCTGTTCACCGGCTTCGATCAGGCCGCGCGTGCGAAGGACCAGGTGCGCGACCGCGGCTACCGTGACGCCTTCGTGGTGGCCTACCGCGATGGTCAGCGCATTCCGTTGGGCGAGGCCATGCGCGCTGCCCGTGCCGACCAGGCCGCCGCACCGCTTGTGGCCGAGCGCGCTCCGGCACCCGCCAACACCGTGTTGGAACCCGCTGCACAACAGCCCGCCCCGGTGGTCATACAGCCGCCCACGCAGCCCTTGCCGCCCACCCCGGCCGAGGAGGCCGCACAGGTTTTGGCCCGCTACCCGGCCACAGCGCAGGAGATCGTGGCCACCTTCGCTCCAACGCCTGAGGCCACCGGCTACTACAACGTTCCGGGGGCCGCTCCCGCCCGCCAGGTGGAGACCGTGAAGGGCCTGTTCTTCACGGTGCAGGTCGGTGTCTACAGCAGGCCCGTTCCGCTGGACAAGCTCTTCAACATCACCCCCCCTGAACAGCGAGCTCACCGAAACGCAGAAGGTGCGCTACACCACGGGTCTCTACCTCGATGTGGAAAGTGCCCGTGTGCGCAAGGAGGAGGCCGTAGTGCTCGGGGTGAAGGATGCCTTCATCACCGCCTACCTCAACGGCAAGCGCATCCCCATGCGCGAGGCCACCGCGCTGTTGGAGAAGTTCGGCCCGGAGATCCTGGCCAAGCCGTAGGTGCGGGACCCGCGAAGCGATGTTCCGTTGACCCGGAGATACACGGCACGGATCAGTACCGCTTAGTTTTGTGCCACCATGCGCGCACATTTCAGCCCCGAGGAGGCCCTGCTCGAAGAAGTGCTCTGTGAGACGGGTCCAGTGAAGGAGATCATCCTTCACAACGACGATGTGAACACCTTCGATCATGTGATCGAAAGCCTGGTGGACATCTGCGACCACGACCCCATCCAGGCCGAACAGTGTGCATGGATCGTGCATTACAACGGGAAATGCAGTGTAAAGCGCGGCACTTTCGATCAATTGGAGCCGCGTTGCACGGCGCTCCAGGACCGTGGACTTTCAGCCGATATCCAATGACCGGAACAATGACGAAGGCCATGGCGTTCCTGGCCGCTGTGCTCATGGTTCAGGCCTGCGCCAAGGTGCCTATCACTGGTCGGCGTCAAATGAACCTGGTGGGCGAGCCGGAGATCATGGCCATGGCCTCCGCTCAGTATGTGGAGTTCCTGAGCGCCAACCCTCCACTACCGGATAGTGACCAACGCGTGCGCCAGGTGCGTTCCATTGGTCGCAAGCTTGCCGATGCCGCCACCAACTTTCTCAACGACAATAGGGCTGGTGATCGGGTGGCCGGTTTCACTTGGGACTTCAACGTGGTCAACGACAACACGGTGAACGCCTGGTGCATGCCCGGTGGTAAAGTGGTGGTGTACACGGGCATTCTGCCTGTTACACAGAACGACGCCGGTCTCGCCGTGGTGATGGGGCACGAGATCGCACATGCCATTGCACGACATGGGAACGAGCGCATGAGCCAGTCCATGGCAGCCCAGTTCGGCAGCATGACCTTGGAGGTGCTGACCGCCCAGAACCCGGGTGCGGCCCGTGATATCTTCCTTCAAAGCGTGGGCATGGGCAGTGCATTGGGCATGCTGGCCTACAGCCGCAAGCATGAGAGCGAGGCGGATAAGATGGGCCTGGTGTTCATGGCCATGGCAGGTTATGATCCACGGGAGGCACCCAGATTCTGGCAGCGCATGAGCCAGGGCGGGGGGCAGGCGCCGCCCGAACTGCTGAGCACCCACCCCAGCGATGAGACCCGCATGCGCGACCTGGAGAACTACATGCCCGAGGCGCTGAAGTACTACAAGCCTTAGGCAGGCCCGGCCGGTTCCCGTCGTTCCACCGATCTTCGTGGCATGTCGCGCCTTGCCGATCTGCCGAACACCATGGGCATGCTGCTCTGCGGCCTATGGCAGGCCCTTGGTGGTGCGCTCCTCCAGCTGCTGAAGGTGTCGGGCACCATGTTCTTGGCGTTGGTCCTGCTTGCCTTCACCCGGGTCCCCTTTGATGCGCATCGCTGGTTGGGCATGGCGGCAGGGGAATGCTCCTCCCCGCCAACCCTCATCGTGGTGCTGGGTGGAAGTGGCATGCCCTCGGGTCCGGAGCTGTTGCGCCTGCACCGCGCTGCCGAGGTGGCCGGTGAATGGCCGAAAGCCGCGCTTGCCGTGGTCCATCCCGGCGACCCCGCGGCTTTGCAGGCCATGATCTTCGAACTGGAGCTCCGTGGCGTGCACCGTTCACGCATCGTGCCGGTGAACGAGGGCGACAATACCCGGGCGCAGGCATTGGCAGTGGCACGGTTGCTCGCTGGCCAACAGGCCCGGCTGGCCTTGGTCACCGCCCCCGCGAACATGTACCGCAGCGTGCTTGCCTTCCGCAAGGCCGGGTTGTCCGAAGTAAGTGGCGTGCCAGCCTGGGACCATGCCATGTACCACGAATTCGACTACGGTCATCGGGAGATCGGAGGGAAGGGCTGGGTGCCCGATGTGAGCGATGCTCCGGGACTTCGATACACTTGGTGGAACTACCTGAAGCTGGAGGTGACCGTGCTGCGCGAGGGGGCGGCCATTGCCTATTACGGCCTGAACGGGTGGATCTGAGCGACTTGCGCCGCGCTTCAACTTTTCTTCTTCGATACGTGGATCCTTTCCCTATCTTCGCAGCCGTTTTTCAGAGGACCCGTAGCTCAATTGGATAGAGCATCTGACTACGGATCAGAAGGTTTGGGGTTCGAATCCCTACGGGTCCGCGAATGACAGCAAGGCCTCCGCATGGCGGGGGCCTTGTGCGTTGTCGGCCGTGCGAATATGAGGTATTACGGTGGAGCCTCAGGGGGCGGTGGGTCTGCTGACCTGAGGGGCTTGAGCCTTCGTGCTTGTCCGCAGCTCATTAATACCGCCTTGATGCTTATGAACAGGGGTGCGTTGAAAACGAGCGGATCTGCTACCTTGGCAGGCCTTAATGGACGTTCGTTACCGGCACCCTGCCGGTGCTAAAGCCCAATGAAATGAGGAAGTTTTCTACGCTTCGGTTCTCTTTCCGCGCTGCACTTGTTTTCATGTTGTCCGGGGCGTCGACTTTGGCCCATGGCCAATTGAGCGTCACGACCATCGGCGCGGCTGTGACCCAGGATTTCACGATTGGAACTTCCGCAACGGCGTCCCTGCCAACGGGTTGGCGGATGGATAACGCCAATGCCGCCTCCGCTGGTTCTGACTGGGCGACCTTACCGACCTCCACCCTCACAGCCTATGGTACCACGGGCGCGGGAGTGGTGACCGGGACATCCCCTGGCGGAGGGATCAATTGGGCTAACGGGATTACCGCCAGTGCCACCGATCGTGCGGTAGGCTTCTTGACAACCGGTACCGCAACAAGCCCGAGGACGGTATCCTTCCGTTTCACGAACAATACCGGGTCCACCATCACCTCGATGGACGTCGCCTTCGATTACGAGAAGTACCGCTCCGGATCTAGGGCGTTTGATTGGAACTTCTTCCATGGCTCGGCCACAAGCCCAACCACCGCCTTAGCTTCAGGCAATCAGGCCTACGCGGCGGATGCGAACAATACGGTGGTCAACAACCCACCCACCACCATCTCCAAGAGCTTCACCATCACCGGACTTAGCATAGCCAATGGGGCCAGCTACACCTTGCGGTGGACCTTGACCGGCAATGGCGGAAGTTCCAATGGTCAGGGCTTGGCGATCGATAACTTTAGCATGACCCCTTATGCAGGTGTGAATACCTCTGCTCAATTCACCGCCGCCACCAGCAGCA
>JBEICT010000007.1:0-27295 GCA_040383865.1 Flavobacteriales bacterium
CTCCTCGCCCTCATAGGGGAAGGGGCCCATGCCCAGGATCCCGTTCTCGCTCTGGAGTACCACGTTGATGCCCTCGGGAATGTGGTTGGCCACCAGCGTGGGGATGCCAATGCCGAGGTTCACGTAGTAACCGTCCTTCAGCTCGCGCGCGATGCGCTTCGCCATCTGATGCTTGTCGAGGGCCATGGGTTCAGCGTAAAGTGTCCTGCGGCTCACTGTACACGATCACGTTCAAGTGGTCGAAATGCAATGCCTGCCTGCGGACGTTCCAAATGTAAACGACCCGGCCGGTGGCGCCGGGCTTTGCCGGAATAAGTATGCGTCGATGAAAACGCTGGCCGCTCCATACAGGGCGCTCCAACGCAAAGGGAACGGGCTGGTAGAACAGGTCGCCGTTGGGACCTTTCACCGTTGACACCAGTTCCGGCCCAGCAAATACTCCATCGGAGCCAAGCGAGCCTTCCACCTCCAGCACGCGATCGCGATCATCCTTCAGTGTATCGCCACGCCAGAGCTCAACGAACTCCCGCTGCGCCTCGGGTGTGCCGATCCCGTATGCGGCCTCACGCTCCCACTTCAGTGGTCGTTCGCGCTCCATCAGCACCAGTCCGTTCACCGGTGTTTCAGCGGTGATCGTGAACCCGGCGCGGTCCGCATCGCCAATGCGTTCGTCCACCAGCACGTGGTCATACCGTTCGCTGGGGAAGCCCTCCCAATGGATGTGCGGCACCTGCAGTCCGTGCACACGCGCGCCATATGGTACCACGAGCTGCAGCTGATGGTATGCACCAATTATCGCCGGAGCCTCCCCTTCGGACGTGGCCATTCGCTCCAATAAGGCCCTCGGCACCGACTGTTCCGGCCATATGCTGGTGACCGACGTGTTGAGCGTGACCAGTGTCCGGAACGGGAACGCCAGCAGCAGCAGGGGCGCCCAGCGCAGTGTTGGCCATCGCAGGCTGGCGGAATCCGCACCGTAGGCGACCACCAGCACGAACAAGGGGATCAGGTGGATGGCCGCGCGGTCCTTGGGGTAATTCACCTGAAGCAGGTGGGCCATGGCGATGCGCATGAGCACATCGGCCCAGAGCAATGCGGATACGACCAGAAGCGCACGACGATCACCCTTATGGAATACTACGGCGAGGGTGGCCAGCACCGCGACCAACATCACGAACAAATGGACACCCATGCCTTCAGCATGGAAGACATAGTACATGAGCGATGATACCGTGACCGCACGGAAACCCTCGGTGCTGCCGTGGTACAACAAGCCTTGTGCACGCAACTCGAACGCGATGGCTACGCCCAACAACAGAGGAACCACGCCCAGCAACATGTAGGCCACGACCTGTTGCAGGCGCGCTGGGGTCGACAGCACGTTCCAACTCCGAACGAAGAAGACGCCGAGCGATGCGACCACCAATGCCCAGAGCGGCAATAGGGCAAGCACCGCCGCATTGGCCAGGAACAGTGCTACCAGTACATGGACGAGATGGCGCGTTCGCCAAGCCTCAGACAAGCGGAGCATGCCGTCGATGGCCACAAGCCAGAAGGCTACTTCGAGGCCATAGCCGCGAAAGAGCGAGAAGAACTCGATCACGAACGGACACAGCAGCAAGGCGGCCCACAGGCACCACCGGACAATGTCATCTTGTACGCGCCGACCAAGGTGATAGGAGGCCCACGCGTATACCATGAAGGCGAGCACGCTCCCGATGCGTGAAACGAACAGCCCAAGACCAGCAAGCTGATAGGCCCACGTTCCAATGGCCGAGCTCAGCACATGGTTATTGGCATCCCAGTGAGCTTGAAAGGGCAGGTACTCGCCGCGTTCAACGAACCAGTAGAGCGATGCGCACTCATCGTGCACCCAAGGCACCAGCGCGGCCCGCAGGACCACATACAGCCCTGCCAGCATGGCCAGCACCACGAACCCGACACGCTCCCGCTGAGCGGTCATGGATCAGGCCTTGGGGCGAACCGTACGTTGTTCGATACGCTTCTCGTAGGCCGTGCCTTGAAAGATGCGCTGCACGAAAATGCCCGGCGTGTGGATCTCGTCGGGATCAAGCTCACCGGGTTCCACCAAGTGCTCCACCTCGGCCACGGTGATCTTACCGGCCATGGCCATCATGGGGTTGAAGTTGCGGGCGGTACGCTTGTACACGAGGTTGCCGAACCGGTCACCCTTCCAGGCCTTCACCAGTGCGAAATCGGCGCGAAGCCAGCGCTCCAGCACATACATTTTGCCATCGTACTCGCGCGTCTCCTTGCCTTCGGCCACCTCGGTGCCGTAGCCGGCGGGCGTGTAGAACGCAGGGATGCCCGCGCCACCGGCGCGACAGCGTTCAGCCAGGGTGCCCTGGGGGATCAGCTCCACTTCCAGCTCACCGCTCAGCATCTGGCGCTCGAACTCGGCGTTCTCGCCCACATAGCTGCTGATCATCTTGCGGATCTGCTTGGTCTGCAGCAGCAGGCCCAGCCCGAAATCATCCACGCCGGCATTATTGCTGATGCAGGTAAGGCCTTTCACGCCCTTGCGCACCAATGCAGCGATGCTGTTCTCCGGAATGCCGCAGAGGCCGAAGCCGCCCACCATCAACGTCATGTTGTCCGCAAGCCCTTGCAGCGCCTCTTCGGCGTTCGCCACCACCTTGTTCATGTTCCTGGAAAATGAAGTGCGACGAAGATAGGAGGGGCTGCAGCACGCGCGACCTCGGCGGCGATCACCAGCGGAGCAGGAAATAGAACATGCCGACAAGCACGACGGCGCCCATGACGAAGATGATCTGGCCGCTGCGCCGATCGCCCTCGGTATAGCGGTACACCGATCGTCCATCGGGCAGCACCTTGCGCGCGTTCGTCAGGCTCCACCCGATCACCAGGCCCCCAATGCCCCCGACCCAGATCAAGGCAATTCCCACGGCCAGCCAGGTCCACCGCGCCTTTTCCGGACGTGCCAGTTCCTCCATGCGGTACCGCCTCGCCATGCGCAGTGCCTCATGATCCACCTGCACACCGCGGTCCCGTAAAAGTCGTTCGGCCTGTACGCGGTCCTCGGGGCTCCACGCATCGGCCTCCTTCAGCACATCCATCAGCTCGTCATTGTCGAACGTGCGCAGGTAGTGCTCTGCAGATAGAATGAGCGGCACCTCGCGCGCTTCCCGCTCCAGTATTTCTTCGGCACGCAGGAACTCATCCGCAGGCAATAAAACATGGTACTCCTGCTCGGCACCAGCAGTGAAGGTGACATCGAACACCGCGCTGTTATCGCTCACAACCGCATCAAGCCCTTCACTGTTCAGGAGCGCCACCAGGTCCACCGCCTCGGCGCGATCGGCATAATGGCGAAAGCTGCGGAGGCTGTTCATGGGCGGGGGTCAATCCCACAAGGGCTTGGTGCCCCCCGAGGCGCCTTTGGCCCGTTGGCGGCAATCGATCGTGGCAGGGTCAAACCCTTCAGGCACTTCGAAATCCCCGGTACTGATCTCGATGGAGGGGTCCGCATACACGCGGTTCATGAAGTAACCATAGATCGGCAGCGCCATGTTGGCGCCCTGGCCCTTGTCCGTACTGGCGAAGCGCACGCTACGGTCATCGGCACCCGTCCACACACCGGTCACCAGGTCGGGTGTAATACCAATGAACCAACCATCGGAGTTGTTCTGCGTGGTCCCCGTTTTGCCGGCCGTGGGGAACTTGATGTTGGCGTACTTCTGGCGGTTTCCCCAACTGGTACGCAGGCGAAGGCCCGTGCCCACCACCTTGCCGGTACTGGGGTTGTAGGCCCCATCGGTAACCCCCTTCAGGATCTTCAACATCTTGTACGCCGTCTGTTCGTCCAAGGCCTCGTAGGTCGTGGGTGTTACATCGTAGATGGTGTTGCCGTTCTTGTCCTCGATGCGTGTGAACACGATGGGCTCGATGTAGACGCCTTGGTTGGCGAATGAGGCGAAGGCGCCCGTCATCTCCATCAGCGTGAGGTCGGCTACGCCAAGACATAGCGAAGGCACGGCGTCAAGCGGACTTTTCACGCCCATGTGGCGGGCAAGGACCGTCACGGCTTGTGGGCCGTACTGTTTCATCAGCCAGGCGGTGACCGTGTTCATCGAGTTGGCCAGTGCATATTCCAGCGTCACCATGCCTCCATACACGGCATCGCTGTTCTCGGGGCACCAGTCCGGCTGGCCGGGCGGCATGTCGAAGCAGACCTTTTGATTGGGCACCTCGCGGCAGGGGTCCATGCCCTCGCGTAGCGCGGTGGCATAAACAAAGGGCTTGAAGGTGGAGCCCACCTGCCTGCGTGCCTGTTCCACGTGGTCGTACTGGAAGTGCTTGAAGTCGATACCGCCCACCCAGGCCTTCACGAAGCCGGTATGCGGGTCCATGCTCAATAAGCCGCTCTGCAGAAAGCTCTTGTAATAGCGGATCGAGTCCATCGGGCTCATCATCGTATCGATCTCGCCCTTCCAACTGAACACGCGCATCTTCACTGGCGTGTCGAACACCTTGGGGATGTTCTCCTCTTTCACCACAGGCCAATAGCTGTCGCAACCGCCGAGGTCGGGACGGCAATGGAAATGCTTGCCTCCCTCGTGCATCACCTGCTCGATGTAGCGCGCCGGACGTTCGCAGTTGCCGCACTGTTTGCCGGTCATGATCCGGTAACGCACGCTGCGCTTCATGGCCGTGTTCAGGATGCCATCGATCTCTTCCTTGGAGACGCGGAAGTCGAACGGACGGTTCTTTTTCTTCGCGAGGTCCTTGAAGAAGTCGGCCTGCAGTTCGGTGGACAGGTGTTCGCGCAACCCCCGCTCGGCATAGGCCTGCATACGGCGATCGATGGTGGTGTACACCTTCAGGCCGTCGGTGTATATGTCGTACGGCTTGCCATCGGCCTTGGCAAAGCGCAATTCGCCGTTCTCGTCCTTTTCCGCCAACAGGGCCTGCAGTTTACCGCGCAGCACTTCCCGGAAATAGGGCGCCGGACCTTCGGTATGGTCCACCCGCTGAAATCGCAGTCCGAGCGGCAGGGTCTTCAGCGAATCGTACTGGGGGGTGGTGATGAACCCGTTCTTGCGCATCTGGTCCAGCACCACCATGCGGCGGGTCATGGTGGTGTCGGGTCGGCGCAGGGGATTGAAGAGCGCCGGGTTCTTGCACATGCCCACGAGCAGGGCCGCTTCCTCAATGCGCAACGAGTCGGGCGTGGTGTTGAAGTAGACCCGTGCCGCGCTGTGTATCCCCACCGCCTGGTTGATCCAGTCGAAACGGTTGAGGTACATGGCGATGATCTCGTCCTTGGTGTACTGCCGCTCCAACCGGGCGCTGATGATCCATTCCTGGAACTTCTGGAACGTACGCTTGATGAAGTTGGATGAACGCTCGGTGAAGAGCATTTTGGCCAGCTGCTGCGTAAGGGTGCTCGCTCCTCCTTTCTTTCCCAGGAACACTGCTGCGCGCATGGTGCCCCTCAGGTCCACCCCGCTGTGCTCGCGAAAGCGCTCGTCCTCGGTGGCGATCAACGCGTTCACCACATTGGGGCTGATCCGCGCATAGTCCACCGGGATCCGGTTCTCACGGTAATACTGGCCCATCTGGGTGCCATCGCTGAACAGCACCGCCGTGGCCAGGTCGCTGCGTGGGTTCTCAAGGTCCTCGGTGCCCGGTAGGTCGCTGAAGGCCGCCAACGTCAGCATGGCGAACAGCGCCATGACGGGCGATAGCACCAAGGCCCACCACAGCTGTTTCCAGCGACGCTTCAACAAGCTCTGTTTCGGTTCGGCCATCGGGCGGTGAAATTACCGGGGCTTAAGGGCTTGGCCAGCCCAGGTGTCAGCGAGCTTTCAACAGGCACGCCGTGGTTCGCGGTAGCGCCTCACTTCGATCGTTCCACACTGATGCCCACGTCAATGATGCCGGGCAGCCGTTCGGTACGCATGGCCTGCTCCAGTTTCACGGTGTACTGCCCCGCTGCCGGAAAACGGTTCTTCAGTTTATACAGTACATGGGCCTCGAAACGATCGGCAAAAATGAATCCCGTGCCCTTGCCATACCAACGCCCGGTGGGGTCGGCCAGCAGGCATTCCACCGTGTCACGCAAGTGGCGGTCGTTCGGACCATGGAGATCAACGAACAGGAAAAGATCGCTGAACGGGTAATCGCCGGTGTGTCGCACATCGATGTACAGGTCGTGGTGCTGAACCGTGTCGACCACCTCGAAGGTGAACTCCGGCACGTAACTCCGGTCCCATACGCCTTCGGGCACGGGCACATCCGCCTGAAAGACCACATTGCCGGAGCAACTGGCCAAGAGGAACGCGGCCACCAAAGCGAAGCTCGTTAACCTCACGCTGCGGGGGGGTTGGGTGCGGGCGCCGGACCACCGCCGGCGCGATCACCACCGCGACCACGGCCGCGACCTCGGCGGCGACCACTGCGGTCACCACCCCCTTCAGGGCGTGGACCACGGGCCTCGGCGGAACCTTCAGGACGTGGTGGACGCGGGCCTCGGTCACCTTCGGGACGCGGTCCACGCTCCGGGCGCGGGACGCGATCGGGACGCGGCTCACCCGCCGGTCTGGCGGCTTGTTCACCGGACGGCTGTTGCTTGGGTCGTTGGCCGGCACCGCCCTCCGGTCTACGGTCGCGGTCGCCACGGCCTTTGCCCTTGGGACGCTTCTTGCCGGTCTTGATCTTGCTGTCAAAACGGGTCAGTTCATCCTGGCCCACCACGTTCTCGTAGTCGGGCTTCTTCTCTACCTCCACGGGCTCGTCCACCATGTTGAGGTCCACCTCGGGGATGATGCCCTCCTTGTTCTTCGCCAGGATATCGCGGACCACCTCAATGGGGAATCCGGCCATAATGAAGGGACTGCCTGGCTGCTTGAAACCATACCACATCTTGCCGGAGAAGATGTCCGTCTTAATGTGCGCGCCAGTGCCCTGTGCGGTCTTCAGTTTGGCGTTCTGGCTGGGGTAGCTCTTGATCGCCTCGATGTACATGTCCAGCTCGTAGTTGAGGCAGCACTTGAGCTTGCCGCACTGGCCGGCCAGTTTCTGGGGATTGAGCGCGAGCTGTTGATAGCGTGCCGCGCTGGTGGTCACACTGCGGAAATCGGTGAGCCAGGTGCTGCAGCACAGCTCGCGACCACAACTGCCAATACCACCGATGCGCCCTGCCTCCTGCCGGGTGCCGATCTGTTTCATCTCGACACGAACCTTGAAGCGGTCGCTGATGCTGCGTACGACTCCCCGGAAATCGATGCGCTCGTCCGCCACGTAGTAGAAGGTGGCCTTGGTGCCATCGCCTTGGTACTCCACGTCCGTGATCTTCATGTCCAAGCGGGCATCCCGCACCATGGTGCGGGCCGCGAACATGGTCTCATCCTCCAGCTTTCGCGCCACATGCCAGTGGTCTATGTCCTCTTGGGTGCTCTTGCGCAGCACCTTTCGCAGTTCGTAGGTATCGGCCGTGGCATTGCGGCGGGCCATCTGGGCGCGCACCAGTTCGCCGGTCAGGCTCACCATGCCGATATCGTGTCCGGGGGCGGCATCCACCGTGACCAGGTCACCGGGCATGAGCTGCAGGCCCGAGGTGTTCCGGTAGAAGGCCTTGCGGGTGTTCTTGAAGCGCACCTCCACTCCGTCGAACGGCTGCTGGCCCCCGGGAATGGGCACACCGGCCAGCCAATCGAACACGCCCAGCTTGTTACATCCGCTGGTACTGCAATATCCGTTGCTCTTGCACCCCGCCGGTTTCCCGTCGGCTCCACTACTGCATCCTGTACACGCCATTCCCTTGTGCCTGTGCCCGTTAGGTGTCGCGGGCATGGGGCGAAGATAGTTCGGAGGGCCTACCGGGGCCGCAACAGGCCCATCAGTCTGTAGCTCAGGTCCATGAAGAGCACCTTGGGGTTGGCGTTGCGCTCAATGTGGCCATGGGCGGTCTCCAATTCCTCGCGGATCCGGTCCGCATTGCGGTCGGTGAGCAGCTTGCTGAAGTTCTGCACGAACTCCTGCTCCTGCCCGATCACGCGCACCAGTTCGGGCACCTGCTGCCATTGCAGTGTACACTGCCGTATCAGGTACAGACCGTAGCGGAAAAGGGCCTTCTGGCGCTCGCGGCCCAACTTCTGGAACCCATCCGCGAACTCCACCGTGGCGGGCACCTCCCTGCGGTAACAGGCACGCAGCCAATCGCGGAAAAAGATGAAGAGCTCCTCCTCGCTGTTATCGGCCATGTCCATCGCCTCCACCAGGTCGCCTTCGCTGCGCAAGGCCAGGGCCATGGCGTCGTCCTGGGACAGTTCCGGATAATGCTCCTGCAGGGCCTCGGCAAGCTCCGTGGGGCGCAGGGCGAGCACCTTCACCAGTTGGGCGCGGCTCAGGATCGTGGCCAGCAACTGGTCCGCATCGGTGCTCACCAACAGGAACACCGTACCCGGTTCCGGCTCCTCAAGCACCTTCAGCAGCTTGTTGGCCGCCGGGGGGTCCATCAGCTCGGGCAGCCAGATCAGCATCACCTTGTAGCCCCCACGAAAGCTCTTCAGGCTCAGTTTGCGCTGGATCTCCTGAGCGATGTCCACGCCCATGCGCAACTGTTTGTTCTCGCTTTCCAGCAGATCACGCCAGTGGTCAATGTCCAGGTACGGATCATCCAGTACGGCCTCCCGCCATTCGCTCAAGTAGGGCTCGCACACCTTCACCTTGTCCGTTAAGAAGATCGGGAAGATCAAGTGCAGGTCCGGATGCTCCAGCTTCGCTATTTGCAGGCAGGATGGACACTCTCCGCACGCATCGGCCTCGCCCTTGTTCTCGCAAAGCAGGTACTGGGCATAGGCCAGTGCCAGCGGCAGGTTGCCGCACCCGCGAGGCCCCATGAACAACTGCGCATGCGCCACACGGCCTTCGCGTATGTTGCCAATAAGCCTGGCCTTCAGCGAGGCGTGTCCGATGACCTTGGAGAACAACACGGGTGCAAGTTTACAGCCTTCGCGAATGCGCCCTTGGCAGATAACTCCTGGCTGCTGGCCGGTCTTGTGTCAACCGGCCAGCAGCCAACGGCCAATGGCCAGTAGCCGGTATTTTCGCGCCATGCTGACCATGGACACCTATTCCTTCGCAGGCAAGAAAGCCCTTGTCCGCGTTGACCTCAACGTACCACAGGACGCCAACGGCAACGTGACGGACGACACCCGCGCCCGGGCCATCGTGCCCACCGTGAAGAAGATCATCAAGGACGGCGGCAGCGCCATCCTCATGAGCCACTTGGGCCGGCCTAAGGGCAAGGTGAACCCGGCCATGAGCCTGAGGCCCGTGGCCGAACACCTGAGCACCTTGCTTGGTGTGCCCGTTGTTTTTGCCACCGACTGCGTTGGGCCCGATGCAAAAGCGAAGGCCGCTGCGCTGAGGCCCGGCGAAGTACTGGTTTTGGAGAACCTGCGCTTCCATCCCGAGGAAGAGGGCGGCGACGAGGGCTTCAGCAAGAGCCTGAGCGAACTGGGTGATGTGTATTTGAACGACGCCTTCGGCACGGCGCACCGCGCGCATGCCAGCACCACCATTGTAGCGAAGTTCTTCCCCGCAGCCAAGCTGTTCGGCTACCTCATGCAGGCCGAGATCGACAGCGTGGGCAAGGTCCTGGGGAACCCGCAGCGGCCCATGACCGCCATTGTGGGCGGAAGCAAGGTGAGCAGCAAGATCGAAGTGCTGCAGAACCTCATTGGCACCTGCGACGAGCTGATCATCGGTGGCGGCATGGCGAACACCTTCGTGAAGGCCATGGGCGGCCAGACCGGCGCGTCGCTCGTGGAGGACGACCTGCTCGACACGGCGCGCAGCATCATCGAGGACGCAAAAGCGAAAGGCGTGAAACTGCACATCCCCACGGATGCCGTGGTGGCCGATGCCTTCGCCGAGAACGCCAACACCGACCAGTGCGAGGCCGACGCCGTGCCCGATGGCTGGATGGCGCTCGATATCGGACCGAAGAGCATTGAATCGTTCCGTGGTGCGGTGCTGCGCAGCAAGACCCTGCTGTGGAACGGACCCATGGGCGTGTTCGAGATGAAGCCCTTTCAACAAGGCACCGTGGCCATTGCACAGGCGGTGGCCGAGGCCACAAGCAAAGGTGCGTTCAGCCTTGTGGGCGGTGGCGATAGCGTGGCCGCAGTGAACCAGTTCGGCCTGGCCGACAAGATCAGCTACGTGAGCACCGGTGGCGGCGCCATGCTGGAATACCTCGAGGGCAAAGTGCTGCCGGGGATCGCGGCGGTGCAGGAATAGATCTCTCTATCGGTCAACTCCCTGTGGCTTAGCGCTTGCTCTGGGGCTCCCCTTTTGAGGCGAGCGATGAGGTTCTGCGATACAATGACACGGTGTTGATCTAGCACTTAAATGGCCAGGTCCCGATCTACCTCTTTCGAGGCGGGTGCATATTGGTGATCAGCCGCCACCCATTGAACGCCTGAAAGAACCATAAGACTTGCACTGTGTTTACTTCGCAAGGGGTGAACGTGGCCAACGAAGCCCCGATCTTCGCACACCGGGCATGATCATCGACAAGAAACATCTCCTCTTCCTGTTCAGCCTGTGCCACGGGATGGTCGTATCCGCTCAGGATGGCGAGCGCCAAGTGGACGGTCCGGCGGCGAAGAAGGGTTTCATGTTCGGCCTGAACGTGGGCTACCTGATGCCCAACGACGAGCCGGCCACGTTCTACGATGGCACGCCCAAGGATCCCAGGTTCCTGGACCTGAATGAATACCTGGGCCTATGGTTCATCCGGGACCAGGTGATCAACACCCTTGGCGATATAGCCGCGAACTTCCGGCTGAGCGAGTACCCGCAGGAGTATCGGTACAACAATGCCCTGGCGATCGGCGGCCATGTGAGGTACCAGTTCAACTGGACCCACGCCGTGGTCGCGGACATGAACTTCGCCAGACTTCGCTCAGGCGGCCTCTTCGTGATCGAGTACCCCGACAATACCGGTTTCACCCAACCGGTCTACGAGAACTTCGAGATCACCGGGGAGGAGGACCGGATGAACCTGAGCCTCGGATACCAGGTGGCCTTGGGTGCCCCTTCTGAATTCGGCGTGCACCTGGAGTTCGGTCCCATGCTCACATCGGTCCGTGTTCTGAACAACCAGTTCCGCATCGGCGACGGGACCTATAATATCCTGCGCTCCCAGACGGTGGGGCTGGCGGCCGATCAGTTGATCACCTCGCCGATCCCCACCGTGACCTCGCTCGGTGGCTATGGCCAGCTGGGAGCTAATCTGGAGTTCCACAAGTTCACCTTGGACATGGCCCTGCGGGTGAGCCTGGAGAAGATCGCGCTCTACGAGGGGCAGGAGGCCAATTATCGCCCGAGCTACCTGCCCTTCCTGCGGCTGGTCTACCAGGTGTCGGGGAGCGGGTCCTGAAGTTGAGCGGAGCCTCCGAACTCGTTGGACCAATGCGCTCCAGGACACTTGACCACGCCTCATTGCGGCACTCCAAAAATGAACAAGTATCTGAGCACCCATGAGAAAAGGTGTTCGCCAGCAAGCCCTACGCCATGGTGGAATACCTGGAGGGCAAAGTGCTGCCCGGGATCGCGGCGGTGCAGGGCAGAGCGGGCTGCCTGCCGGGTAAGCGCACGCCGATCTCGCTCATCTCCAAAGCGTAATTTGGCGATATGTCCCGCGTTCGTGCCGGTCTTGTTTGGGTCGCCATCATCGGCCTTGCGCTGAGCGCCATATTGGACCTTGGCCAGGCAAAGCCATACGTTTTCGCAGTGGCGTTCCTGCTCATTTGTTCATTGGTGCTATTACATGTCAATGGCATCATTGGTCGCCGCGTCAGTGGTGAAGTAGTGCTTCGACAAACCCGAGGAGCAGTTCCATGGTGGGTCATTCTTGTTACCACCTTGAACACCCTGTTGTACTTCGCCAAGCCCAACAAAGACCCCTACCTGTTGGCGATGTGGTGGTCCGCGCTGGGGGCATTTGTGCTCATGGCGGTCCGCCTCAAGCGAGCAAAGCCGATCATGTTCGCCCTACATGGCGACGAACTGCTGATCAATGGTCGGGACCTCAAAAGCCGCGACTTGCGCACGTTGACACGAATTGAGTTCAACGGGCTCTTCTGTTTCTACCGACTACGGTTCAGCAATGCACGCCCGATCACCATCGAACAATACAAATTCAAAGAGGAAGAGGCTGATGCATTCCTTGAACATGTTCTGCGCTCTGCAGGGCCCAACGTAACGCTGTCAGACAACCTCGGTGGCCTATGCAAAGCACGGGAGCCATTGACATCGTGACCCCTTCAAGTATCTGCCGGACGACGATCAAAGGATCCTCCTGTGGCAAACCCGCCTACGTTCTCCTTCAAGCTCATCCGCCCGGACAAAGCGTCCACGGAGCCTGACCAGGACAAGGCGTTCCTTCGATCCATACCGATCATCATCGGGGTCTGCGCGCTTGCGGTCTGGTGGAACATGCTGGGACTCCTTCTTGCATTGACGGGTGTGGCACTTGTGCTCCAGTTGTTCGGCATCCCTCGAAAGCTGCTCCGCGACTGGCCGAGGAATAGCGACGTGATCGGCCAGTTGCACATGAACGAACAGGGGCTTGAGCCGGTCGTGGAAAGCGCTCGCGATCCGATCCTGTTCAAGGAAATACGTTCGGCGGTGCTCGCGCACAACCACATCAAGGGAGAGCCGCTCGGTCCAAGGGACATGGCTCACAACGGCATCGCCACACTGACCTTGACCATGAAGGATGGACAGGAGCGGACCATGAAGTTCCTGGTCGAGAGTAGGAAGCAGGTCCCGGACGTGGAGTTCCTGCTCGGCAACATGTACAAGCAGGGTGTCCAGCTGAAGGAGCATGTTGGCAGGCTCAAGCTAAAGACCATCCTGTTCAAGCTTGGGCGCTCCTACGCAGAGATCCAAGCCCTGAAGAAAGAGCTGGGGGTGGATGGGTTCTACTGAGCGTTTCCTGCAACCTCTGTCCGGGCCGGTACAGCCTGAACGTGGGGCCAAGCCTGAAGGGGGAAATAGGCTACCTTTGATAGCGTTACCGATGGCGTAAGGAGACCCAATAAGAGGTCAACGACCACCGGTCATAACCAGTACCACTACCACTTGGCCAGATCATCAGGTTCGTTCAACAAGCGCGAGAAGGAAAAGAAGCGCCAGCAGAAGCAGGAAGAGAAAAAGGTCCGCAAGGAGGAACGTAAATCCTCCGGGACCGGCGATTTCGACAGCATGATCGCCTACGTGGACGAGAACGGGCAGATCACCAGCACACCACCCGACCCCACCAAGCGGAAAGAGGTGAATGCCGAGGAGATCGAGCTGGGTGTTCCGCGCCGCACCGATGAGGCGCCAGAGGTCCGCACTGGCCGCATCGACCGCTTTGACGAATCACGTGGCTTCGGTTTCATTCAGGAGGACAGCACCCGAGAACGGTATTTCGTTCACGTCAGTGGCATGCTGGAAGAGCTGCGCGAAGGCGATAAGGTGACCTTCGATCTGGAGCGAGGTACTCGTGGTCTCAATGCCGTTGGAGTGAAGAAGGCCTGATCAGGCCGCATCGGCTAACTTCCCGGCATCATGTCCCGGGCGCATTCAACGCAACGGGTGGTGCAGTGTCCATGCCGTTCCAGCGTGCCCGCCTATCCCATTGGCTGCTCCTGGCCTTGGTCCTGCGGAGTACGTTCGCCCTGTACCACGCCCATCAGGGTTGGGACCTGCGCTTCGACCCCGGGTATTACTTGACGCTTGCGCAGAACCTCGAGCAGGGCGTCTACTCGCTCTTTCATCCGCTGGATATCCCCGACACCACCCGGATGCCGGGTTATCCCTTCCTCATATTCCTGCTCGGAGGATCCATCCCGGCGGTGCTCGTGCTCCAGGTGCTGCTCTCCACGGCCAAGGTCCTTCTCGTACACCGCCTTGGGCTCATCACAGGTCTTGCTCCCCGTACCGCTCTGCTGGCCAGTGCCTTGATGGCCCTGGAACCCGTGGACATCATCCTGACCGGAAGCCTGCTCACGGAGACCTGCTTCACCACGGCATTGCTGGCGGGTATCGTGCTGTTCGTCGGTCATCGGGATCGAATGGCCGGCCTGGCCTATGCGGCCCTCTGCTTCGGAGTGGCCGCATGGTTCCGCGCGAACGGAGCCGTGTTGGCCGTTTGGTCCATGATGGTCATGGTCGTTGTGTGTCGGTGGTCACTGCGTAAGGCGGTGATCATGGTCGCGGCGCTGTTGGTCATGGTGGCCCCGTGGATCATCCGGAACCAGCTCGCCACCGGGCGGGCCGTGCTGTCGGACAGTGGTCCTGTAGCAGCGGCCTATTTCCACCTGCCCGAGGTACTGGCCACCGCACAGGCCCCCGAAGCAGCAACGTACCGACAAGGTCTGCGCGACCGGGCTTCACGCATCGACTGGGAGGACCGTGCGCAAGCCACAGCCTTCTTCAATGCACTGCGGACCGACCTTCGACGTGAAGCCTTCTCACACCCCATCGCCTGGTGCAGGGTCCAGCTCCGCGATGCGGCCGGTATCTATCTGGCACCCGGACGCGGGCACATCGTCGGGTTCTTCGGACACTCCTCGCTTTCAGCCATACTGCAGGGCTTGGCCATCCTCTTTTCAACCCTAATGGTAGTTGCTCTATTCGTTTGGGGAATGCGCGCACGTCACTTGCCGATCCCGCTGCTCGTGATCCTGCTCATTGCCTCCGGGATCATCCTTACCGGAGGCATCTCCACGGCCGACGCCCGTTTCAAGGCACCGGCCATGCCGTTGCTGCTTATTGGAGCGGCATGGGCCGTGGAGGAGCTGCGAAGGCTCACTGCCGGGTGGTCAGCGGTTCGCCCTCCGGCAGCCCCCAGGGGGAGGGTTTGAACGCCGGTCAGACGGACATTTACATGTTGTTGCGCAACAGGAAACTACCGAAGTATGGAGCTTCCGCAGCGTGGAACGGCATGGCTTGTGTCCCCGCCATTTCCTGCAGGTGCACGTCAACAGCGTGAACTCCGCCAAAGCGGCCAGGTGACCTTCGGTCCGGAGCGCGGCGTTCGCGGCCTCAGCGGCCGAAAGACCAGGCCACGACCAGGCCGATCAGGAACACCGCGGCCAACACGGCCACACGCACCCACGTTGGTCGGTGGCCGAACATGGCATACAGTGCAAAGCCGATGGCCACACCGAGCAGACCGGACACACCGCCATACAGCACGCGCATGCCAGGCTCATCGGTGAGCAGGTCGCTCATGGGCCACAGCACGGAGAACGGCACGCCCACAAAGGCCGTAAGCCAGGCCTGTCCGCGTTTGTCGTCCGGGAACATCACGGTACTACGGGATTCTGTTCGTTGGTGATCCGATCCACCCCTTCCTTCAGCTCATCCACCGCATAACGCACCCACTTGGTATCGCCCAAGGCCGGCACCAGCATCGGTGCGAAAGCCCTTATTGGCACATAAAAGCGGGAAGCTTCGCGCACGTTCGCTGGTGGCATGGTGCCCTCTGAATAGCCCACCAGGAGGTTGAACGCCACACTGAGCGAAAAGGCCGAGCGCAACAGGCCAAAGAAGATGCCTGCGAGCTTGTTCGGCAGGCCCATCTGTGCGATATCGATCAATGCGGTCAACCCACGTGCGAGCAAATGAACCACCAACAGCACGGCCAGAAAGGTGACCAGGAAGGCCAGGGCCACATTGTCGGGGTCAAGGCCCAGGAGAGCGGCCACACGATCGCTCACATGCACCGCCGCCCAAATACCCAGCACCAAGGCCACCAAGGAGGCCAGCTCCACAATGAACCCGCGCTGGAAACCCTTGAAGGCCGCCAAGGCGAGAACAAGAAGTACGATCCAGTCGAGCCAGTTCATGATGGAGCGCGAACGGCGTGAAGGTGGTGAAAGTGGCGCAAACGCAGAAGCCCGATCTTTGGGGCGTTGTTCATCTCCGGGGCCCGTGCCCGACCACGTTCACCCCGCCATTCCCCTTGCCCCTTGGACCTGCAATTCGAAAAACGCTGGCGCGATCTGGTAACGAAGCTTTCCGGCCGGTTTGATGCCGGGACGCTGGACCTCAATGCCATCCTCTTCCTCATCGGCGTTCAGGAACTGGGGCAGCATGCACGCGAGTTCAAGAAGGACGAGAAGGTGGCCCTCATGCACATCGCCATTTGCGTGGTGCTGGGCCCCTATGGCTATTACCGCGAACTGGGGCGCGATGCTGATGGCTGGCCGCATTTCGAGCGCGTGAAAGACCTGCCGCCCTTGGGGCCGGAGGAACAGGAGCGCTTGATGAAGGAGGCCGTGCTGGCCTATTTCGAGGAGGCGTAAGGCCTTATTGCGCGGGCAGCAGGATGACCGTTTCGTTGTTGGTCTCCTCCTCCAGGATCTTGATGATGCCCTCGCCGATCAGGGTGTCCTTGGTGGCGATGATGTCCATAACCGCAAAGCCCGACTGGCCCTGCTTGTACTCGTCGGAGTAATCGAACTCAGCCCGGCCAGAAGCATCCGTGGTCAACTCCTTGTCGAGACGGTTCGGATCGTTCAAGGGAAAGGCCGGGGCGGCGAATAGCTTGACCAAGGCTCCGGGTACGGCGACACCATCCTCATTGACGACCGTGATCACCGCCACGGTGGGTTCCTCCTTGTTGCAGGCCGGGAACACGATGGCCGAGAACACGAGCGCGGCAAGAAGGGATAACACATTACGCGACATGGCAACTGGCATTGGGTTACTTTTGGACGCCTTGCTGGACAAGGCTTCACGGATGTCAAATGTAAGGAAGCGCCCGATCCCCGTGCAACGCGCCCTGACCACCCTGTTCACCACCCTTTGTTTGCTGGGAGTGGCGTTGGTGGCCGAAGCGCAGGCCCGGCCACAGGTGGAGATCCGCACCACCCTGGGCATCATCGTGGTGGAACTGTACAACGAAACACCCCTGCACCGCGACAATTTCCTGAAGCTGGTGCGCGAGGGGGCGTATGACAGTCTGTTGTTCCACCGGGCCATTCCTGGCTTCATGGTGCAGGGCGGTGATCCCGGCAGCCGCCGCGCAGGTCCCACGACGGAACTCGGCAATGGCGGGCAGGGATATACCGTGCCGGCCGAGATCGTGCCCGGACTGATCCACCGCAAAGGCACGCTGGCCGCAGCCCGGCAGCCCGATGCCGTGAACCCCGAACGACGCAGCAACGGGAGCCAGTTCTACATCGTGCAAGGCAAGACCTGGCAGACCGTGGACCTGGACCGCCTCAATGCCGGGAAGGGAGCCGACAAGGTGCCGTACTCCACCTCCGATCAACGCACCTATGCCACCATGGGCGGCGCACCACACCTCGACGGGGCCTACACCATTTTCGGCGAGGTGATCGAAGGCATGGCCGTGGTGGATGCCATTGCTTCACGACCCACGGGGGTGAACGACCGTCCGATAATTGATGTCCGCATGTTCATGCGCCAGATCCGATGAGCCTGATCGAACGAGTGGCCGCCCTGGAGGCGGAATTGACGAACGCCCAAGCCCGCACCGCCGATGAGGTGGAGCGGTTCCGGGTGGCCATGCTGGGAAGGAACGGTGCAATTACGGAGCTCTTTGACGCTTTCCGGAGCGTGGCCGTTGAAGAGAAACGAGCCCTTGGCCAGCGGATGAACCAGTTGAAACAACTGGCCCAGCAACGCTTGGATGAATTGAAGGCCGGGTTGGGGACCGTGGAAAGCGAGACCACGGACCGCATGGACCTGAGCGCCCCTGCGCGCCGAGGACCCACGGGCGGTCTGCACCCCATCACCATTGTGCGCCAACGGATCGTGGACGTGTTCACGCGTTTGGGCTACACGGTAAGCCAGGGCCCCGAAGTGGAGGATGACCGCCACAACTTCAGCGCGCTCAACTTCCCGCCGGACCATCCTGCACGCGACATGCAGGATACCTTCTTCGTGCAAGGCGGCGACCTCGCCCTGCGTACGCATACGAGCAGCGTGCAGGTGCGCGTGATGGAGAACAGCAAGCCGCCCATCCGCACCATCTCGCCGGGCCGTGTGTACCGCAACGAGGCCATCAGCGCGCGCGCGCATTGCATGTTCCATCAAGTGGAGGCCTTGTATGTGGACGAAGGGGTGAGCTTCGCCGACCTCAAGGGCACGCTGGACCTCTTTACCAAGAGCCTGTTCGGCCCGGAGGTGAGCATCCGCATGCGGCCCAGCTACTTCCCCTTCACCGAGCCCAGCGCCGAGGTGGACATGAGCTGCACGGTGTGCGGCGGTAGTGGCTGCAACCTTTGCAAGCACAGCGGTTGGGTGGAGATCATGGGCTGCGGCATGGTGGACCCCGCCGTATTGGCCAACTGCGGCATCGACCCCGAGCGCTACAGTGGGTTCGCGCTCGGCATGGGCGTGGAGCGCATTACACAGCTCATCTACCGCGTGCCCGACCTGCGCATGTACTGGGAGAACGACGTACGCTTCCTGGACCAGTTCACGGCCGGGACCTTCCGCAGCTGAGCCATGAGCGGGGTGGTCCGCACCAGCGTTTGCATACTGGGGGGCGGTCCCGGCGGAAGTGCCGCTGCCTTGCAATTGGCCAAGCTGGGCGTACCGTGTGTCCTGGTGGAAAAAGCCGTGTTCCCGCGGGATAAGGTGTGCGGCGACGCGCTCAGCGGCAAGGTGATGCGCACCCTGGAACGCCTCGACCCCGACCTGGCGGCCACGGTAAAACGCGACGGACATGCCATGCCCAGCTGGGGGGTCACCTTCGTGGCCCCGAGCGGCAGGGCCTTGCGCGTGCCGTTCTCGCGCCAGACCGGACTTGGAGAAACACCCGGCGTTATTCTGCCCCGCCTTCAGTTCGACGACGTGCTCTTTCAGCGCGCAAAGAATGCGACCGGGATCACCGTGCACGAAGGAGTTGCCGCCCGTGCGTTCGAGCGTAAGCCGGAGGGTTGGCAGGTGTCCGTTGAGCAAGGATCCTTGCGAACGGGCGAAGAGCGCCCCGCGATCATCGAGGCCGCGTTGCTCATTGATGCCAGCGGCGCCAACTCCACCTTTGCACGACACGTTGCCGGGTTGGCCATGGAACCCAGGCACCACGCCGCCGGAGTTCGGGCCTATTACCACGGCGTGAAGGACCTCGACCCGCAGGGCTTCATTGAGCTCCTCTTCCTGAAGGACCTGTTGCCCGGCTACCTGTGGGTGTTCCCCCTGCCGGATGGACGAGCCAACGTTGGACTGGGGCTGCGCAGCGATGTGGTCAAGAAGCGTCGTGTGGACCTGAAAGCCCTGCTGATCAAGCTGCTGGCCGAGCATCCCCAATTGCGCGACCGCTTTGCACACGCTACGCTCGAGGGGCCGGTGCAAGGCATGGGCCTGCCCTTGGCCAGCAAACGGCAACGGTTGAGCGGTGATGGATACATGCTGGTGGGCGATGCCGGACACTTGATCGACCCCTTTACCGGCGAGGGCATCAGCCATGCCATGATCAGTGGGGTGCATGCAGCAACAGTGGCCCACGAGGCGCTTCAGGCCGACCGCACGGATGGCGCCTACCTGAGGACCTACGATCAACGTGTATGGAAACGCCTGGGTCAGGAGCTCGCCATCAGCACACGCTTGCAGCAGCTGGCGAACAACCCGTGGCTCTTCGACTTCGTGGTGGACCGCGCCAATAAGAACCCCGCGCTGGCCGATACCATCAGCAGCATGTTCACCGACCTGGACCTGCGGGCACGGTTGAAGAAGCCGGGGTTCTACATGGACCTTCTGATAGGCGGGCGGAGCAAGGTCTCCTAGGCCGGGCTCAGTTTCAACATGTTGGCCATGCCCTGGTCGGCGATGGGCATGCTGGCCACGTTCACCAACAGATCGCCTTTTTCGACGTACTTCCCGCTGCGGAGGATGTGCTTGATGTCCGCAATGGTGTGGTCCGTGCTCACGGTCTTGTCGTAGTAGTGGGCCCGCACCCCCCAGACCAGGTTGAGCATGTTGAGGATGCGCTTATTACTGGTGAAGGCGAAGATGTGCGCCTTGGGCCGCATGCTGCTGATCTTGAAGGCCGTGTAGCCGCTGTGCGTCATGGTCACAATGGCCTTGATGTCGATGGCGGCCGCCATGCGCACACTGGCCTTGCAAATGGCATCGGTCACCATGCGGTCGTTATCCTCCAACTTCGACTCCTCCACGTTGTACATGGTGTCGCTCTTCTCCATTTCCAGCAGGATCTTGTTCATGGCCCTGACCACCTCCACCGGGTAGCGGCCCACGCTGGTCTCGGCACTGAGCATCACGGCATCGGCGTGGTCCAGCACCGCGTTGGCCACATCGTTCACCTCAGCACGTGTGGGCGTGATGTTGGTGATCATGCTCTCCATCATCTGCGTGGCCACGATCACCGGACGGTGGTGCGCCAGGCACCGACGGATGATATCCTTCTGAGCCAACGGCACCTGCTCCATGGGGATCTCCACGCCCAGGTCGCCACGGGCCACCATGAGCGCATCGCTCTCCCGGATGATCTCGTCGATATCCTTGAGCGCCTCGGGCTTTTCGATCTTGGCCACCACCCGCGAATGCTTCTCGCGCTGCTGAATGATCCCCTTCAGTTCAATGATATCCCGCGCATTGCGCACGAAGCTCAGGCCCACCCAGTCCACATCGTGTTCCAATGCGAAATCCAGGTCCTGCTTGTCCTTCTCGGTAAGACAGGGCAGGCTGATCTTGGTGTTCGGCAGGTTCAGCCCCTTGTTCGCGCTCAGCGGACCGCCGTTCAGTACGCGCGTTGTCACGGTGGTGCGACCGTCAGTGGCCACCACTTCAAGGCGCAACTTGCCATCATCGAGCAGCACCAGCTCTCCTTTCTTCACATCCTGAGGGAACTGTGTATAGCTGGTGCTCACCATCCCCTGCCTTCCCTTGATCGGTTCGGTGGTGATGATCAGCTCTGCACCCTCCACAAGCTCAATGGGGCCGTCCTGCATTTCGCCCACCCGCATCTTGGGGCCTTGCAGGTCGGCCAGGATGGCGGTGTGCAGCCCCAGTTCAGCGCTCACAGAGCGGATGTTCTGGATCAGCTCCGTGTAGAAGGCATAGTTGCCGTGGCTGAAATTGAGGCGGCAAACGTCCATGCCGCTCAACATCATTTCGCGCAACATCTCGGGGGAGGAAGAGGCCGGGCCGAGGGTGGCCACGATCTTGGTCTTGGGGTCTGTCATCGGGAGCTCAAAGCAATAGTATATGACCGTTCCTCAGCTGTTTGAAAGGAAGGTCATAGGCAGTAAGTACGAAATCGGCAGCCTTCACGCGCTCCAAAATATCCGGATCGATCTCGAGCAGTTCGGGGTCCACCACCAGGAAATAGTCAATGCTGCGTTGGCTCCGGATCAAAATGCCCGAACCGCTATGGTTGTTCACCAGTACCCAGCGAAACCCTTCCGGTTCCGTGACATGTTCGAAGGCCGAATAACACGAACGAACACCATCCTCTTCGTTGACCAGGTCCGAACGGCGGGCCAGCTCCAGGTTCAGCGCCTTGTTCAACGACCAGCACAACCGATGCGCGCTTTCATGGCAACTGATGCCAATGACGCCGACCTCAACAGGCTTGGGTGGTTCGAGCTTGAGCTTGGCCATGGGGCGGAGGCGTTCCAAAGGTAGGTCCGCCCGGTTTCCGCCGTGGGCCGTGCATGTTAAGCGATCTGCTCACCGCCGCGTGCCTGCCCCCGGCCACTGGTGCCCTGCGAAGCGCTATTTGACCTGCGCGAACGCATACTGCGGAACGCGCTCTGGGCCGCATCCTGCTCTGCCACTTTCTTGCTGGTGCCCTTGCCGGTCCCTTTCAGTGCGCCGTTGATGTGCACCTCGGCCACATAGTGTTTGCCGCGGCCTCCGCCACCTTCCTCCCGGATCACGAACTCCACCTTCTTGCGGCGCTTCTGGCCCCATTCCAACAGGCGGCTCTTGCCATCCTTGTCCTCCTTCTCCACCTCCTTCAGGTCGATGTGGGTATGGATCAGCTTCAGCACCACCTTGCGCGTCCGATCGAAGCCCCGATCAATGAACAAGGCCCCGATCAAGGCCTCCAGCGCATTGCCAGGAACGCTGGACTCGTTCGTGCGGGACACATTGCTCTCCATTACCCGTTCGATCTCGATGCGCCGCGCCAGCATGTTCAACTGGGTGCGGCTCACGAGCTTGCTACGCATGCGCGTCAGAAAGCCCTCCCCTTTGTCGGGATAGGTGGAAAAGAGCAGGTCTCCGATGATCGCGTCCAACACGGCGTCACCCAGGAACTCCAGGCGCTCGTTGTCGGGCAGGTCCGGTCGCTCCTCCGTTACGGCGCTCACGTGGCGCAAGGCCTGGCGGTAAAGGGGTGGATCGCCGGGCGTTATGCCCAAGGTCTTGCGACACCACGCCCTCACCCGACGCTCCTCGGGGTTGCGCGCTCGGCTGAACAGGCTCCTGATCACAGGGTCTACCGGTACTTGCGGAAGATCACCGCGGTATTGTGGCCGCCGAACCCGAAGGTGTTGCTCATGGCGGCATTCACCGTGCGCTTTTGCGCGGTGTTGAACGTGAAGTTCAACTTCGGGTCGATCTCGGGGTCGTCCGTGAAATGGTTGATCGTGGGGGGCACGATGTCCGTGTGCACGGCCATGATGGCGGCCACGCCCTCCACAGCGCCCGCACCACCCAGCAGGTGGCCGGTCATGCTCTTGGTGGCGCTGATGTTCAGCTTGTAGGCATGCTCACCGAACAAGCGCTGGATGGCCTTCACCTCCTGCGGGTCGCCAATGGGCGTGCTGGTGCCGTGCGTATTGATGTAGTCGATGTCCGATGGCGACACCCGCGCGTCCGCCAGGGCGTGCTTCATGCACAATTCGGCACCGAGCCCGTCGGGATGGGGGGCCGTGATGTGATAGGCATCGCTGCTCATTCCCCCGCCGATCACTTCGGCGTAGATCTTGGCGCCGCGCGCCAGAGCGTGTTCCAGGTCCTCCAGAATGATGGCCGCACCGCCTTCGCCGAGCACGAAGCCGTCGCGGTCCTTGTCGTAGGGGCGTGATGCGGTGCCCGGGTCATCATTGCGCGTGCTCATGGCATGCAACGCATTGAACCCGCCCACACCGGCTTCATAGATCGCGGCTTCGCTACCACCGGTCACCACGGCCACACAGGTACCGAGGCGGATGTAGTTGAAGGCATCTATGAGGGCGTTGTTGCTGCTCGCACAAGCACTTGCCGTCACGTAACTGGGACCCCGGAGCGTGTGCTTCATACTGATCAACCCCGCCGCGCTATCAGCGATCATCTTCGGAATGAAGAAGGGGTTGAAACGAGGCGTTCCATCCCCGCGGCCGAAGTTGACGCACTCGTCCTGGAAGGTCTTGAGACCACCAATGCCGCTGCCCCAGATCACTCCCACGCGTTCGCGGTCAAGCCCATCGGACAGCAGACCGCTGTCGGCAATGGCCTCATCCGCGCACACCAAGGCGAACTGCGCATAGGGGTCCGTTTTCCGGGCCTCCTTGCGGTCCATGAAGTCCTCGGGGTTGAACCCCTTCACTTCACAGGCGAACTGCGTCTTGAACTTGCTGGCGTCGAAGCGCGTTATGGGCGCAGCACCGCTCCGGCCGCTCACCAACCCGTCCCAGTAGGCCTGGAGGGTGTTCCCCAGCGGGGTGAGCGCGCCCAGACCGGTGATGACCACACGCCTGAGCTGCATGTTGTGCAGGTCTTACTTCGCGTTCTTCTCGACGTAGTCCACGGCCTGACCCACGGTCTGGATCTTCTCGGCCTGGTCGTCGGGGATGGCGATGTTGAACTCCTTCTCGAACTCCATGATGAGTTCGACGGTATCGAGGCTGTCAGCGCCAAGGTCGTTCGTGAAGCTCGCCTCGGGTGTTACCTCGGCTTGGTCCACACCGAGTTTGTCCACGATGATGGCGATGACCCTTGACTTGATGTCCGACATGTCAGTTCGTTGTTGGTTGAACAGGCTGCAAAGGAAAGACATTTTCCACATGCGCAACCCCCCACCTACAGGAAGGGCAACAACACGGCCTCCAATGGCTTCCGGTGCAAGGGCGGAACATGGCAATCCGGGGCGGGCAGACCCACGGGAATGAGCAGGAAGGGGCGTTCATTGGCCGGCCGCTCCAGGAGCCGGACCAGGAAGTTCATGGGGCTTGGTGTATGCGTCAGGGTGGCCAGGCCAGCATTGTGGGCGGCCGCCAGGAAAAGTCCTGTGGCGATGCCCACGCTCTCGTTCACATAATAGTTGGGGTGTTTGTGGCCGCCCGCCTCTTCCTCGTAGGCCCGCTTGAAGACCACCACCAACCAGGGGGCGCTTTCCAGGAAGGGCTTATCGGCATCGGTACCCAGCGGCGCGAGGTCTTTCAGCCACTCATCGCTCATACGACCACCATAGTTGGCCCGCTCCTCCTCCTCGGCCGCCACACGGATACGCCGCTTCAGGTCAGGGTCACCCACCACACAGAAGGTCCACGGTTGCTTGTGGGCGCCGCTGGGGGCGGTGCCGGCCGTGCGCACCAGTTCGGCGACCAGGTCAAAGGGCACTGGTTCGGGACTGAAATGCCGCACCGATCGACGCCGGTCCATAAGGCGGTGGAAGTCCCGTGCACGGGCCATCATCGCGGTCTCGGTATACCGCTCGAAGGAGAGCGGCAGGTGGTCGTTCGCTGGTACCATGGCCGGAAGATCGCACCTTCGCAGCGTGAAGCGCATCGCCATCCTTGCCAGTGGCTCGGGATCCAACGCCCAACGCCTGGTGGAACACTTCCAGGGCCACCCGGCCGCCGAGGTGGTCCTGATCGGGTGCGATCAACCGGGGGCCGGCGTGCTACAGCGGGCCTGGGACCTCAACGTGCCCAGCTTCCTTTTCAGCGGCGCCCAATTACGCGATGGCGCCGTGCTGCGAGAGCTTCAGGGCCAACGCATCGATCTGGTGGTGCTGGCCGGCTTCATGCGCCTGATCCCTGCCGACATGGTGCGCGCCTTCCCGGACCGCATCGTAAACATCCACCCGGCCCTGTTGCCCAAATACGGCGGCAAGGGCATGTACGGCCACCATGTGCACGAGGCGGTGATCGCAGCGAAGGAGCGGGAAAGCGGCATCACCATCCATTTGGTGAACGAGCGGTACGACGAAGGGGAACACCTGTTCCAAGCCTCCTGCCCCGTTCATCCGGACGACACACCGGAAAGCCTTGCCGCGCGCATTCATGCGCTGGAGCATGCGCACTATCCTCAGGTCGTTGCCTCACTGATCACCCGCTGACCCCATGTTCGACCTCACCCAGATCGGCAAGGCCTTCCTGATCCTGTTCGCCGTGATCGACATCGTGGGCGGTATCCCCCTGATCCTGCAGGTACGCCAGAAGGCCGGGAAGATCTACCCCGCCCGGGCCACCATGGTGAGCCTGGCCATCATGATCACCTTCCTTTACCTCGGCGAGACGATCCTGAGGGTGGTGGGCATCGATGTGCGCTCCTTCGCCGTGGCGGGCTCGTTCGTGCTGTTCTTCATCGCCCTGGAAATGACCCTTGGCGTTCGCCTCTTCAAGGAGGACCTTTCGGCCCCGGGGCTTACCGACGGCAAGGACGACAACAAGGTGTACAGCGTGGTTCCTCTCGCCTTCCCGGTGATCGCCGGTGCGGGCACGATCACCACCATCCTCTCCCTGCGCGCCGAATTCGACCGGCCGAACATCCTGGCCGCCATCCTGCTGAACATGATCCCGGTGGTACTGGTGCTGCTGCTAACCACCCGGATCGAGCGCCTGCTGGGGCGTGTGGGTCTTATCGTCATCAAAAAGGCCTTCGGTATCATCCTGCTGGCCATCAGTGTCAAGCTGTTCGCCGGGAACATCACGTACCTGTTCCCACAGCAACCATGACAGTAACGATCTACACCGATGGTGCCGCCAGTGGCAATCCCGGACCGGGCGGTTACGGGGTGGTGATGGAAAGCGGCAAGTACCGCAAGGAGCTGTGGGGCGGTTTCCGAAAGACCACCAACAACCGCATGGAGCTGTTGGCGGTGATCGTAGGCCTCGAGACGCTGAAGAACCCCGGAACCGAAGTGGTGGTGGTGAGCGACAGCAAGTACGTGGTGGACGCCGTGGAAAAAGGGTGGGTGTTCCAATGGGAGCGCAAGGGCTTCGCCAAGAAAAAGAACCCCGACCTGTGGAAGCGGTTCCTGATCATCTACCGCAAGCACAAGGTGCGGTTCCATTGGGTGCGCGGCCACAACGGTCACCCCCAGAACGAGCTCTGCGACCAATTGGCCGTGGCCGCCTCCAAACAGGCCGTGCTCGAAGTGGACGAAGCCTACGAGAACGGAGACGCCGGCATGTTCGACGAATAGGGTCCCGCTATCTTCGCCGTCCCATGGCCAAGCTTTTTGCCACCGTCAACGCCAGCAGCGACGAGGTCGTACTGGAGCGCACCAACCCCAACGCTCCCTGGACCCTTCCCGGCGGCACACCATTGGACCTGGTGCGCACAGGCCCCAGCACCTTCAGCCTGGTGCACAATGGCCGGAGCCACCGAGTGCTGGTGCTGAAGGAGGACCGCGAGAACAACACCGTGCGCATGCGCATTGGCGGCCATACCTATACGGTGAAGCTTCAGGACGAGCAAAGCCGTTTGATGAGGACGCTCGGGCTTGATAAGACCAGCCAGAAGGTCACTGACATCAAAGCGCCCATGCCCGGCCTGGTGCTCAATATCCTGGTGAAGCCCGGCGATGCGGTAAAGAAGAACGACCCCGTACTGGTGCTGGAGGCCATGAAGATGGAGAACGTGATCAAGGCGCCGGGCGATGCCGTGGTGGCCACCGTGCCCGCCGAAAAAGGAAAGGCGGTGGAGAAGGGTCATCTGCTGGTGACCTTCGCCAAGTAGCGTGTTGTTCAAGGCGCTCCGCACCTGCTCGGGAGCGGTCACGGTCGGCCCTACCTTCGTGCCATGGACCGCAAGCAATTCCTTTCCCGTTCCCTGAAGGCCGCTGCCGGTGCGCTGGTGGTGGGTCCCGCTTTGTTGCACACCACTGCCTGCGCCAACTCGAAGGCGGTGCCGAGTGAAAGCCCCAAGGCGGCCGGGGATCCGCCGCCATCCTCGCTCTCTTTCGCACAACCGCCACTGCCCTACGCGTATGCGGCGCTGGAGCCCTCCATTGATGCCCTCACCATGGAGATCCACTACTCCAAGCACCATGCGGCCTATGTGAAGAACGTGAACGAGGCCGTCGCGGCCGAAGGCA
>JBEICT010000008.1:0-27277 GCA_040383865.1 Flavobacteriales bacterium
ACGGCTATGAAGGCCAGGGTGCGGAACACAGTAGTGCACGTATGGAGCGATTCCTGGCAAGTTGCGCCGACGAGAACATGGTCGTGGTCAACTGCACGACACCCGCCAATTTCTTCCACGTGTTGCGTCGCCAGCTGACTTGGGATTTCCGCAAGCCATTGGTGGTGTTC
This sequence comes from Flavobacteriales bacterium, assembly GCA_040383865.1. Taxonomy (GTDB): domain Bacteria; phylum Bacteroidota; class Bacteroidia; order Flavobacteriales_F; family PHOS-HE28; genus PHOS-HE28. Next base: position 171 of record JBEICT010000008.1, read on the forward strand.
AGCCCCAAAAGCCTGTTGCGCCACCCACGCTGCGTAAGCAAGCTGGACGACCTGGCCGCTGGAAGCTTCTTGGAACTGGTCGATGATGCATCCACCGATCCGAAAAAGGTGCGGACCGTGATCTTCACACAGGGCAAAGTGCACTACGACCTTGCCGAACATCGCGAAAAGAACGGCATCACGGACACCGCGTTGGTGCGTATCGAGCAGCTGCATCCCCTTCCCATTGAACAGATGCGCGCAGTACTTGAGAAGTACGGCAAGGCCGAGCGTTACCTGTGGGTGCAGGAGGAGCCGAAGAACATGGGAGCATGGCCGCACATTCTCATGCATGCCCAGGAGGCACTGGGCATCACCTTCCAGTGCATCAGCCGTCCGTCAAGTGGGGCACCCGCCACCGGCAGTAGCAAGCGCAGCGCCAACCAGCAGATCGCCATCATTGAACAGGCGTTCAGCAGGTCGGCCGCCGCAGTAAAGGCCAAGGCCTGAAAAGAACCACGGAACGATCAGAACCACACATCACCTACCCGTTAGATGGCCACCGTCGATATCAAAGTCCCCAGCCCCGGAGAGAGCATCAGTGAAGTACGCATCGCACAATGGCTCGTGAAGAGCGGCGATGTGGTGACCAAGGACCAGGTGATCGCCGAGATCGATAGCGACAAGGCCACGCTTGAGCTGAGCGCCGAGGCCGAAGGGAAAGTGGAGCTGCTCGCCGAGGCTGATGCCACGGTGAACGTGGGTGATGTGGTGGCACGGATCGATACCAGTGTGAAGGCCGAGAAGTCCGCCTCCGCCAAGGCTCCGGCGGATACGAAAGCGAAGGACGAGCAGAAGGCCACAGCACCTGTGGCTGCGCCAGCCCCTGCTTCTGCTCCAGCATCCACCGCGACCGCGGCCCACGCCACACCAGTGGCCAAGGCCATGCTCGACGAAAAAGGTGTGGACGCCAGCAGACTGAAGGGCAGCGGACCCAATGGTCGCATCACCAAGAGCGATGTGGAGGCGTACATCGCTGGTGGTGTGGATGCCAGCGACAAGCTCATGAACGGCTGGGGCGGCACGCGTAACGACAGCCGTGCCAAGATGACCACCCTGCGCAAGAAGGTGGCCGAGCGCCTGGTGAGCGTGAAGAACCAGACCGCCATGCTCACCACCTTCAACGAGGTGGACATGAGCGCCGTGATGGCCCTGCGCGACAAGTACAAGGATAAGTTCAAGGAACAGAAGGGCGTGAACCTCGGCTTCATGAGCTTCTTCACCAAGGCCGTTACGGAAGCGCTGCGCCTGTACCCCACAGTGGGCGGCCAGATCCAGGGAGAAGAGATCGTCACCTTCGATTACGCCGATATCGGCATCGCCGTTAGCAGCCCGAAGGGCCTGATGGTACCGATCGTGCGCAATGCTGAGCGCATGACGCTGGCCGAGATCGAGGCCAAGATCAAGGAGCTTGCGATAAAGGCGCGCGACGGCAAACTGAGCATCGATGAGATGACCGGCGGCACCTTCACCATCACCAACGGTGGTGTGTTCGGCAGTATGCTGAGCACGCCGATCCTCAATCCTCCACAAAGTGCCATTCTGGGCATGCACAACATCGTGGAGCGTCCCGTGGCCGTGAATGGTCAAGTGGTGATCCGCCCCATCATGTACGTGGCGCTGAGCTACGATCACCGCATCATCGATGGCAAGGAGAGCGTGAGCTTCCTGTACAAGGTGAAGGAGATGATCGAGGACCCGAACAAGCTGGTGTTCGGCGGCAAGGATCCCGGGGAAGTGTTGTTGGGGCTGTAGTCCAACAGGCGCCCCGCCTGTTGATCGGAAGGCCCAACTGCGCTCTGTCTTTGGACAACTCTATTTCAATCAGCGAGCTATCCTAAAGATTTTCAAAGGATGGAGGTCCTCATCTGGGAGTTGTTCGTCAAGGCCATTCGATATCCGGGTGCGATGTTCCTTTCCTTGGTGACTAAACATGATGTTTCCTACTGGCTGAAGGAGGGAAGTATCTATGGTGTCTTTTTTGTCGGAGCGATCGTGATTAGCCTGTTCGTCTGTTTGGCGATGTGGGCATCGGGATAGGTCGGTGCTCGTAAGATCCAGAGGCAATGTGCCTGTGGAGGCAATGCAGCCAACGTGCGACGCTTCCCTGTTCTCGTCCCTGTCGATTCGGTTCCCCGTTCCCGGGGAACTTCTGCGGACACGTAAATTCACCCCCACAGGCGGGGCGCCTGGGGGGACATGGACGACATCTTCTTCGATAGGCATGCAGAGCTGACCATCACGTACCGCGATCGGCCACATTGGAAGCAGCCGGGCAAAGTGCATTTCGTCACTTGGCGCCAAGCTGATAGTTTACCGAAAGTGCATCTCGATGAATTGTCCAACGATCGTGAAGCGTGGATCGCCAGGTACGGCATGCAGGATATCATCACCCTGCCATACGAAGCTCAGCGTGAGCACCATCGGCTCTTCCATCAGCGCGTGCAACGCTGGTTGGATGCCGGTTCGGGGTCCTGTGCGCTCCGCGACCCGGAAGCGCTCAACGTGGTATTGGAGACCTTGCTGAAGTTCGACAATGAGCGCTACCGACTTGGCACCTTCGCCATTGCCGGAAATCATGTGCATGTGCTCGTGATACCGTTCCCTGGTGTCGACCTATCGCATATCACCCATAGTTGGAAGTCCTATACCGCGAAAGCGATCAACCGGATCCGGTCTACGACCGGTGCATTCTGGAGAACCGAGAGCTTCGACCACGTTGTGCGCAGCGCTGACCATTTGACCAAATACGAGGGATACATCGCGCGGCATGTGAAGCAGGGAGCGTATGTGGAACAGCGCATTTTGCTGAGTTAGATGTGGTCGAGTGAATGGGGGAGGTCCACGGGCGGCGTCTGTGAGACGATCACCGCACCACCGACCTCAAGATTTGCGTGAGCTTCCTCTACAAGCTGAAACAGATGATCGAGGATCCGAACAAGCTGGTGTTCGGCGGCAAGGGTCCGGGGGAGGTGCTGTTGGGGCTGTAATGCTTCTCAAAGCATACCGATCAGGTTCTGCTTCCGATCTTTCGGTATGACGTTCCCTGTCGTGCTTATGCTGACGCTGTTCCTCGGAATGCAGTCAAGTGTTGCAGTTCCTGTCGGTGAGCAGGTCGCCGCCTTCGCGGAAGCATCCTTGAACAAGAAGATCGGACGTGGCGAGTGCTGGGACCTGGCGCAGGTCGCGTTGAACAAAGCCGGTGCGAGGTGGGATGGTAACTACGACTTCGGTACCTTGGTGGATCGGCGCACGGATCCCATCCAACGCGGTGATATCGTCCAGTTCGACAAGGTGCTGATCGAACGGAGGACGGAGCGGTCCATGGAGCGAGTGACCCTGGGGCCGCATACTGCGATCGTGATAGCGGTGCTGGAGGGAGGTCGCTACGTCATCGTGCACCAGAACTTCGGGCGCTTGGGGCGTCGAGTAAGCCAGTATGAATTGATCATGGCCGATGTGAAGGAGGGAACCATCTCCTTCTTCAGGCCCGTGCGCTGATCGGTGCTCCCGTTCCTTTCCATCGTTCCATGATCAGGCAGCATCTCTCAATGCCGGCGCGATCTTTGTCCGCGCTCGCGCACTTCATTGCCTTCCCATGAAACAGATCTTCTTCTTCCTGCTTCTGACGCTCGCGGCCAATACCTATTCGCAGATCCCCGGTTCATTGAAAGGCATCGCCGACAAGGCGAAGGTTGGGGGAGGCCTCACCAACGATGAAGTGATCGCCGGGCTGAAGGAGGCACTGGGCAAAGGCGCCGAGCAGTCCGTGAGCAAGGGTTCCGCGCTCGATGGTTTCTGGAAGGATGATCGCATCCGCATCCCGTTCCCTGCCGAGGCACAAAAGGTGAAGAGCACGTTGACCGGCATGGGTATGAGCGCCCAGGTGCAGGAGTTTGAACTCACCATGAACCGCGCGGCCGAAGAGGCGGCCAAGGAGGCTTTGCCGGTCCTGCGCGATGCCATCCTCGGCATGAGCGTGAGCGATGGCTTCGCGATCCTGAAGGGCGGCGATGAGGCAGCCACCAACTACCTGCGCGAGAAGACCACGGCATCACTGATGGAAAGGTTCCGCCCCATTGTGGAGCGCGCCACCAGTAAAGTGGCCCTGACCAGTTACTGGACCCCGTTGACATCCGCGTACAACAAGGCCGGTGCTTTCACTGGCCAAAAGGCGGTGGATACCGACCTGGACGGCTACGTTACGCAGAAGGCCATCGAAGGCCTCTTCGTGCTGATCGCAGAGGAAGAGGCACGCATCCGCAAGGATCCCATGGCCCGCACCAGTGATCTACTGCGGCGCGTGTTCGGTGGGTAGTGGGCCGATCGCTCCGCCCATCGTTCATGGTGGCCATTGAACATTGAGGAGTCCCTGTTCGAGTTCCTCCATGATCACACGGCATGCTCGACAGTGCTCATTGCAGCAGGATGTAGCCTTTGTAAATGGTGATGCCCCAGAGCCGCACGCTGTCCACGTTCTTGCCGCCGGTGCGGCCCGCCGTCCATTCGCCGAGATCGCGGAACACGGCCTCCACCTGTTCGTTGAAGGCGGTGTTCTTTGACTCCATTTTAACCTTCACGAGCCTGCCTTCGCAATTCACCCAGGTCGACACCGAGGCGCCTTTCGGCAGTTTGAACTTCGGATTGTCCTTCAAATAGGTCACGCCACTGTTCAGCCGCGCTTGTATGGCTGCATCGCTCACTGTGCAGGTTGCTTGTTTTTGCCCGTCGAAGGTGTTCCACAAGTGAAATACCTGGGTGCTGTCGCAAATGCCCTCCACATGCTCTGTCATTTGCACCGTGGCAACGAACTGTGCGTTGATCGGTATCGCGCTGACGAACGGGACGGAGATCAGGAGATAGCGGAAGAAAAGGGGTGCCATGTATTGTGGTGTTCGTTCGGGAGGTGATCGCACAAGTGCAGATGCCATCTTGACCGAGCACACAATATAATGAGCGGACCGGCGATCGTGGGATCGCCATGGTCGCTGCAAGCGGTTTGCAATTCGGGTGGTCGATGAACTATCTTCGCCTTGAAACTCGTGTGCCATGCGTTACTTGATCCTGTTGCCATTGTTGTGCGCCTCTGTGATCACTTCGGCGCGTGACCTGTTCGTGGTGCTGTACATCACCGATGCGGAAGTGGTGGACATGTATTGCGAGACGAATGAGATGAACGTGGTGCCAAGTCCTGTGATGTACCAGTCGGTGGTCCTTACCCGGGGCACGGTGAGCTGGCATGCGGTAGGTGGTGTTCCGCCATACACCGATCTGCGGGCGGAGCAAGGGCCCGGAGGTCTGGTGACCGTGACGGTGATGGATGCGGCTTGCAATACCTACACGGCATGCGGTCACATTGGCATCAATCGTATCTCCAAGCTGGTGAACTGCGCGTCGGATGTTCCAACGGAGTTGACAGCGACACCCTTGCCGAAGTCCATGGAGCCGTCAACCACCACTGCCAAGAACATTGATCGGACACGCACGACCAGTACCGGTGTGCCGAGCGTTTCCCGCGCCACCAACAGCCGCACCCCTGCACCGGGCCCTACCGTTCAACGCACTGCGGTCCGTAGGGAGGGCCCATCACGCCCTGCGCCCCGGCCTGCGGCACCAGCTACCAAAGCCGTCACACTCACCTCCTCCCGAACACGCTGATCGTCGCATTGCCTCGTATTGCATGTGGCATGCGGTGAGGTCGCAGTCGATTTCGCATGGATGCATGCTGCGCGGTCGATCAGGTCTGATTCAGTATCGTTGGATCACCATCGCGGTGTTCTGTTCAGTGCTGGTGCGGATGAGCAGTTGATGTTTTTTTCCGCCGGTCTTTAGTTGGGCGCTGGCCGTGTTGGGCCTGACCCGACCTTCATTGTGCGCTACGATCAGCACATCATTGTTCCCTGGGGCAAGGTCAAGCTTGATGCGGTGACGTTCGTTGGTCAGGCCGTATTCACTCAGTACGACCTTCCCGTTCAGCAGAACGCTCACGGTGTCCCCATCGATCTCCGCATTGTCCCACAACTTCAGCGTTGCTCGTTGTTGATGCGTGATCACGGTGGCCAGTGTATCTGTTCGGCGATCGGCAAATGGTGGTCGAGGTTGTTGGATGATCGCGGGTGCCGGTCTTTCCTTGGGGGGCCAGCCAAAGTGATAGCGCAGCACGATCGCAAGATGGTCGTCCGTGCCAGCGAAGTCGGCCACGCCGGATGGTCCGGTGAAGGTGCTGGTCCAGGACTTGGTGCGGTCCAGGTGTGCCACATACCGAAGACCGAACTCCATACGGCTGTACCCATGGCCGTTGGTGAGGCCGACCTCAGGTGCCAGATAGAGGCGCGTAAGTGTTGCTTCACGGGAAACGACCTGGAAGGGTTGCTTGGTCGTCCGTTCCTCGCTGGCTTGCTGGAAGCTGTAGCCCACCGCCAGTGCGAATCGAACGGGCAGGTGCGAGATACCGGGAATGTCTGTGAGCCTGAAGACACGCAGTTCGCTGCGTTCCAGCAGATGGAAAAGGTCCATACGGACAGTATCGGCCTGCATATAGTAGCCTTGGAGGGCCGCCCCTGCCTGAAAGGCAACGCCCCATTTGTTGCGATAAGTCAACGCGGCCCCCATGTCGAGCGCCAGGCCAACGAAGGGTAGCGCCGCGGCCGACGGTGTAGAATGGCCAACGAGGGTCGCGGCCTGGAAGGTGATCCCACCGCCCAGAGAAAGGCGTGTGCGCCATGCAGGCTCGCCTTGCCCCAGCACTGCGCAGCTCGAAAGGATAAAAAGCGCGATGAGATGTGGGCGCGAAGGCATGTACTGGTCAGCTGATCGATCGCGATGACGAGCGAAGATCATATCGCGATGCCGCAATTCCATTCTGCCTTCCCGATCCTTTCGGGCCGGTCCTATAACGCTGTTGTGTTGGTGGAGGGGTGCGGGTGATCGGCCAAGGTGTGTGGTGTTCGGTGGGGCGGCAGGTCACCCATTTCCGTCGACGACATGGGATTTTTACGCGACCTATCAAGGCGGGTGGTCGTTGTGGTCGTGTTCGGCTTTCCACGGTTCGGCCCACATTATCCTGTTAACAAGTGTGATCCGGTGCAGCGACCGATGCCTTGAGACGAGGTCTACGTTTGCCCGGCACCTGTTCTGTGTTCTTTCTGTTCGAGCCCTGCCTTTACCACCCAAGGCGCGGTGAGGCCCTTGGAAATAGGAGGGGCCCTGCAAGGAACCTTCCTTGGCGGACGAGTGGAATGAACACGAAGGCACGTGCTCACATACTGGTCGGTACATGGTTGAACAACGACGCCTCTGGAACGCGGTCCGCAATGCGGGTGCCGCAGTGATCGCTCCTCTCCGTTACCTGCTGCCCGTGCTGGCGGCCTTGCTGCTTTGGCAGGGCGAGGCCAGGGCAACGCACGCCATGGGCGGCGAGCTTACTTATGAATGCATCGGCCCCAACCTGTACCGGGTGCGGCTGAACTTCTACCGGGACTGCAACGGTGTGGCGGCGCCCACGAACTGTAACAACGGTCGGCAGTTCCGATTGAGGAGCACACAATGCAATGCCACGCTGAACCCTTGCTTCGGTCTTGATGGCGTGGATGTGGTGACCCCGTTGTGCTTCGGTGCTGCGGACCGTTGCACGAGCACTTCAGGAGTCTACGGCATTGAGCGTTATCGCTACAGTGCCGTTGTGAATTTGAGCGCCTTTGCCGGATGTGGCACCGACTGGATCATTGATTGGACACTGTGCTGCCGCAACAATGCCATCACGTCGCTGAACAACCCGGGATCTCGCGACCTATACCTCTATGCGCGCTTGAACAATACGTTGCCTGCGTGCAACAATTCGCCTCGCTACCTGAACGATCCCACGCCTTTTGCCTGCGTGGGACAGCCGGTGAGCTACAACCACGGATTCAATGATATCGATGGTGATTCGCTCAGCTTCGAACTGGCCCCTGCGCTGAGCACCAACGGTGCGTTGATCCCCTACAATACCGGTTACACCTTCCAGCAGCCGGTGGTGACCGGTGGCGGTGCGAACGCGGTGCAGATCAACCCGGTGACCGGCACCATCACCTTCACCCCGAGCATTCAGCAGTTCGCGGTGGTGACCGTGCGCGTAAGGGAATGGAGGAACGGTGTGCAGATCGGGGAGTACATACGCGACGTGCAGTTCGCCATCATCGCATGTAGCAATAACCTCCCCACCGTGAGCGGGGTCAATGGGACCGGACAGTACACATTCGAAGTATGTGCAGGTCAGTCCTTCTGTTTCACAGTGAACAGCGCCGATGCCAATGCCGCACAGTTGGTGACCATGGCATGGAACAACGGTATCCCTTCGGGAACGTTCACCGTTTCTGGAGGGCCACGCCCAGTGGGAACCTTCTGTTGGACCCCAACGGTAGCGGATATTGGACAAAACCTGTTCTCGGTGAACGTCCAAGACAATGCCTGCCCGTTGGTCGGTCTCAACAATTTCGGTTTCGCCATACAGGTGACCCCGCCGTTCACGCCGGCGAATGCTGGTCCGGACCAGAGCGTGTGCGGCACGACAGCGACCTTGGCGGGTGTACTGCCTTTCCCCCAAGTACAAGGTACTTGGACCGTAGTGAACGGGGGCGGGACCTTCGCCAACCCCAATAACCCGACCACAACGGTATCCGGTCTTGGTGCTGGCACGAACACGTTCCGCTGGACGGTGAACTACCAGACCTGCGGCACCACCAGTGATGATGTGGTGATCACAGCGTTCAACCCCGCTCAGGCGGCAGCTAACGCCGGCCCATTGCAGGAGCTCTGTTTGCCGTCCACTTCCACCACGCTTGCCGCCAACACCGCCGTGGCTCCGGCAGTGGGTAGCTGGACCGTAGTGAGCGGTACCGGCACGTTTGCCAACGCCAGCGCTCCGAACACAACGGTCAGCGGTCTGTCCGCTGGAAACAACGTGTTGCGTTGGACCATCAACAACGGCCCCTGCGGAGCACCAACGAGCTCCACGGTGACCATCCGTGTGTTCACCAATACGCAAGCCCCTGCCAATGCCGGGGTGGATCAGCAACTGTGCGCACCGGTCACTTCGGCCACACTTTCCGCCAATGCCGCCAATGTACCGGCCACGGGTACATGGTCCGTGGTCACCGGCTCGGGCACCTTCGTGAACGCCAACAGCCCCAGCACTACGGTCAGTGGTCTCAGTCCTGGCGTGAACACGCTACGGTGGACGATCAACAACGGCCCCTGCATCCCTTCCACCACTACGGATGATGTGGTGATCACTGTGTTCGATCCGAACAGTCCCCCTGCCAACGCGGGTCCTGCCCAGCAGGTCTGTTCTCCCGGGACCACGCTTGCTGGTTCAACTCCAATTGCACCTGCCACGGGTGCCTGGACGGTGATCAGCGGTACGGGTACGTTCGCCAATGCCAACAGCCCCACCACTTCTGTGACCGGGCTCTCCATCGGCAACAACGTGTTCCAATGGACCGTGAACAACAGCCCCTGCGCAAACGGCATCACCACGAGCCAAGTGGTGATCACTCGCTTCAGCTCAACGTTGGACGCCGCTGCTGCTGGTCCTGATCAAGAGCTTTGTACAACATCGACCGGTGCAGCCAGTACCATCATGGCCGGTTCCGCTGTTGCGTTGCCGGCCACCGGTACATGGACCATTCAATCGGGTCCTGCTGGTGCCGTGATCGCCAACCCCGCCAGCCCGACCACGGGCGTGAGCAACTTGGGCGTAGGTACCTACGTGTTGCGCTGGACGGTGAACAATGGTCCCTGTGTTCCGCCCACATCCTTCGATGAGGTCACCATACGTGTGTTCGATAGGAACGCTCCGGCGGCACAAGCAGGAAGCAACGTGAACCTATGTTCGCCAGTGACCAGCGTTACCCTCGCGGCCAACGCGGCGGTGAGCCCTGCGGTGGGTACTTGGTCCGTGGTCAGCGGCTCGGGTACCTTCTCGAACATCAACAGCCCAACGGCCACGGTCACGGGTGTCGGTCTTGGAGCCAACGTTTATCAGTGGAGCATCTCCAACGGTCCTTGCCCCGGGGCGATCACCACGAGCACGGTGACAGTGACCATTTTTGATGCAGCGAGCGCCAGTGCGAACGCCGGACCGGACCAGCTGCTCTGCGGAGCCTCGAGTGCCACCTTGGCCGGCAGCACCGTGACGGCCCCTGCTCAGGGAACGTGGACCGTGTTGAGCGGAACGGCCAACATCGCCAACCCGAACAACCCAACAACCTCGGTGAACGGCCTGGGCACTGGCGCCACCGTGCTGCGCTGGACGGTGAACAACGGTCCTTGTGGCAGTAGCAGCGATGAAGTGACGCTGTTCAATTTCGATCCGAGCAACGCGATCGCGAACGCCGGCCCCGACCAGAACATCTGCGTACCGGTCGCACCCAACGCAGTGTTCATGTCCGCCAGCGCGGTCACCTTCCCTGCAACGGGTACGTGGACCATCGTGAGCGGCAGCGGTACCATCGTGAGCCCGAACAGCCCCACCACGCAGATCAGCAACCTTTCTGTGGGTATTCATGAGTTTCAATGGACCGTGAGCAATGGCCCCTGCGCAGGCGGCGTGACCAGTGATGTGGTCCGCATCCAGGTGTATGATTTCTCCAACCCGATAGCCAATGCGGGTCCGGACCAATCGATCTGTTCAACGAGCGGCAGCACCACGTTGGCCGGCAGTTCGATCACAGTACCCGCGACAGGGTCTTGGACCCTCGTGAGCGGTACGGGTGTGATCACCGATCCCGCGAGCCCGAACACCACGGTGACAGGCTTGGGAATTGGCCAGAACATTTTCCAATGGACGGTGGACAATGGCCCATGCACGGGGATCACCACCGACCAGATGAGCATCTTCATCTACGATCCGAACAACCCAGCTGCCAATGCCGGCCCCTCGCAGAGCTTCTGCACGCCGGTGACCAACACCACCATGCAGGGTAGCGCGGTGACCTTCCCCGCGCAGGGTACATGGACACAGGCCTCTGGTCCGGTCGCCACGATCGCTTCGCCCAATGATCCGAATACGGCCATCACGGGCATTGGTGTGGGCGTGAGCACGTTCGTGTGGACCGTGAACAACGGTGCCTGCCCGAACCCGATCACCAGCAGTTCCATGACCATTACACTAGCCGATGGTAATGCGCAAGCGGCGGACGCTGGACCGGACCAATCGCTTTGTGGCACCTCTACAGGTACATCCCTGGCAGGCAATGTTCCCGTTGGAGTGGCCATCGGAAGCTGGAGCGTGGTGAGCGGTACGGCCACCTTCGCGAATACGGCAAGCCCGACCACTGCGGTAAGCGGATTGAGCATCGGCTTGAACGAGCTTCGCTGGAGCATTGATAATGGTGCATGCGGCATCACCAGCGATCAGTTAACGATCCTGGTATACGACCCCAACAACCCGGTGGCGAATGCCGGTAACGATGTGCAGCTCTGCACACCGGCATCGAGCGTCACGCTCAACGGCAGCGCCCTCATCCTGCCTGCGGTAGGCCAATGGACACTGGTCAGCGGAAGTGGCAGCATTGCCAACCCCGCAGGGCCCACCACGGTGGTGAACGGATTGGCCGTAGGCGAGAACGTGTTCCAATGGCAGGTGAACAATGGTGCCTGCCCGAACGCCATCACTGCCGACCTGATCAGCGTGTTCGTTTACGACAACACTGCGGCGGCCGCTAATGCCGGACCCGACCAGGATGTGTGTACGCCGACCACATCGGTGTCGATGGCCGGAAACACGCCCACCTTCCCCGGCATTGGTCTGTGGACCTTGATCGCAGGTGGTGGCAGCATCGCCCAGCCGAACAACCCGAACACCTCCATCAACAACCTGCCGGTCGGCGTAAACATCTTCGCCTGGACCATCGTGAACGGTCCTTGCGGCAGCACTTCGGATCAAGTGGTGATCCGTGTGTTCGATGCATTGAACCCGGTGGCCAATGCGGGTGTGGACCAGCAGCTCTGCACGCCCAATACCAGCACCACACTTCAAGGTAGTAGCCTCACCATACCTGCCACCGGCACCTGGAGCCTGGTCAGCGGTACGGGAACCATCACGGACCCCACAAACCCGGCCACTACGGTTACTGGCCTGGCCATTGGTGAGAACGTGTTCCGTTGGAGCGTTAGCAACGGCCCCTGTGCCAATTCACAGACCACCGATCTGGTGAGCATCTTCGTATTCGATGAATCGCAGGAACCCGCTGCTGCCGGTCCGGACCAGGAACTCTGCACACCGGACAGCGAGGCCACGCTCTCTGCCAACACCCCGACCTTCCCTGCCGAGGGCATGTGGTTCCAAGTGAGCGGCTTCGGCACCATCACCGACCCGAGCGACCCGAACACCACCGTTACCGGTCTGCCCGTGGGTACCCACGAGTTCCAGTGGATGATCGCCAATGGACCTTGCGCTGGAAGCGAGACCACGGACAACATGGTGATCCGTGTATATGATGCGAACAACCTGGATGCGGATGCAGGGGCCGATCAGGAACTATGCACACCACAGACCAGCACCACGCTCCAAGGCAGTGCAGTGATATCGCCGGCCATTGGAACATGGACCGTGGTGAGCGGTACCGGTGTGTTCGCCAATGCGAACGACCCTAACACAGTGGTGAGCGGCCTCAGTGTGGGCTCCAATATCTTCAAATGGACCGTGGATAACGGACCATGTGGTGCGGAGACCACCGACGAGGTGACGATCCTGCTCTTCGATGCCGATAATGCGGTGGCCAATGCCGGACAGGACCTGCAGCAATGCACCCCGAACACGGTTGCCACGCTGTTCGGGAGTGCGGTGACCTTCCCTTCCACTGGTCTTTGGACCCTGGTGAGCGGTACAGGTGTGATCACCGACCCCACAAGCGCCACAACGACCGTAACGGACCTTGGTGTGGGAGAGAACATCTTCCAATGGACCGTGAGCAATGGGCCCTGTGCGAATGGTGTCACCAGCGATCAGATCAGCATCTTCATCTTCGACCTGAACAACCCTCCCGCGGATGCCGGTGCCGACCAACAGCTCTGCACGCCGCAGGTAAGCACCACCATGCAGGGTGTGGCCCCGACCTTCCCGGCCTTCGGTACATGGACCTTGCTGAGCGGTCAGGGCATCATTGTCGACCCCAATGACCCTAACTCAGCGATCACCGATCTGGGTGTGGGTGAGAACACGTTCCTCTGGACCATCGACAATGGCCCCTGCGAGAACAGTGGAAGCATTGATGTTGTGAGCATCTTCGTGTTCGACGGCAACAATGCCGATGCGGACGCTGGTGCGGACCAGGAACTGTGCACTCCGAACATCGTTACCACCAACCTGCAAGGCAGCGCTGTGACCTTCCCCGCGGTGGGCACCTGGACGCTGGTGAGCGGTACGGGCACCATCGCCAATCCCAACGACCCGAACACCGTGGTGTTCGACATCAGCATTGGTGAAAGTGTGTTCGAATGGACCGTGGACAACGGTCCCTGCGCGAACGGGGTGACCACCGATCAGGTGAGCATCCGCGTGTATGACGCGAACCTTCCTGTTGCCAATGCAGGAGCAGATCAACAGCAGTGCACGCCCAACATCACGGCCCAGCTCAGTGGAAGCCCGGTCGTGTTCCCTGCCGTGGGCACTTGGAGCATTCAGAGCGGCACGGGTAATATCACCGACCCCAATGATCCGAACACGACCATCACCGGTCTCGGCGTGGGGGTTATCGTTGTGCGATGGACCGTGAGCAATGGTGCCTGCCCCGACGGTGTGACCACGGATGAGATGGTGATCACGCTCTTTGATGAGAACAACCCACTGGCCGATGCCGGTCCCGATCAGGAACTCTGCAGCAATAACGCCAGCACCACCATGGCCGCCAGTGCGGTGATCTTCCCGGCCACGGGCACGTGGACGCTGGTGAACGGCTCTGGTACCATTGCGAACCCCAACGACCCCACGACCGCGGTCTCGGGTCTGGGGATCGGTGAGAACATCTTCCAGTGGGTGGTGAACAACGGTGTGTGCGCAAACCCGCAGACCACCGATGTGGTAAGCATCTTCGTGTTCGACGAGAACAACCCGGATGCCGATGCGGGCCCGGATCAGGAGGTATGTACCCCGCTCACCAGCGCCACCATGGCCGGTAGCAGCATCACGTTCCCGGCGGTGGGCACTTGGACACTGATATCGGGTCAGGGTACCATCACCGACCCCAGCGATCCAGCCACCACCATCACCGACCTGGGTGTGGGTACGAACGTGTTCGAATGGACCGTGGATAATGGTGATGCTTGTGCCAACAGCCTCACCAGTGATCAAGTGACCATCGTCCTGTTCGATGCGGATGCACCTCCCGCGAACGCTGGTGCTGATCAGGAGCTCTGCTCCCCGGATGATTCGGCAACCTTGATCGGCAATCCGCCGGTGGGCGCGGCCATTGGTGTGTGGACCTTGGCGCAAGGCACCGGGGTGATCGCCGATCCCTTCAGCCCCACCACTACGGTGAGCGGCCTCACGATCGGAGAGAACATCTTCCGCTGGACGCTGACCGGTGGTGTATGTGTGACCACGGATGATGAGGTGAGCATCTTCGTCTTCGATCCGAACAATCCTGTCGCGAACGCTGGCCTAGACCAGGAGCTGTGCATGCCCCAGGACAGTGTGTTCATGGCCGGCAGCTCGGTGATCTTCCCGGCACAAGGCACCTGGACCCTCATCAGCGGCGCGGGTACTCCGGTGGACGCCAACGATCCTGCCACATTGATCGAGGGCCTGGCCATCGGCGTGAACGTGTTCCAGTGGGAGGTTGACAACGGTGCTTGCGAGACCACTCCGACCTTCGACCTGGTGACGATCACGCTTTACGGTGATACCACGTCGCCCGCCATCGCCGGTCCGGACCTGGAGTCCTGCCTGCCGGTGACCCAGGTGCAGTTGCAAGGCGAACAGCCCATCGCGCCTGGTATAGGTACTTGGTCCGTGATCGCCGGTACCGGTGTGTTCGCTGATCCGAACAACCCCACTGCCATTGTAACGGGATTGTCGCAAGGGGTGAACACGTTCGTTTGGACCCTCGATTGGTTCCCCTGCCCGAACAACGGGCTCCTCACCGATACGGTGACCGTGCGGGTATACAACCCGAACGCACCCTTGGCCGATGCCGGGCCCGATCAACAGCTATGCACGCCCACTACGGAGACCTTCATGGAGGGCAACTCTCCCGAGATCCCGGGCGTGGGTACTTGGACCTTGTTGAGCGGATCGGGTACGATCGTGAGCCCGAATGATGCCAACACGCAGGTCACCGATCTCGCCATCGGCATCAACGAGTTCATCTGGACCATTTACAATGGTAACTGCGGATTCGGTCCACCCAGCCAGGACACGGTGCGTGTGTTCGTGTATGATGGCGAGGCCACGCCTGCAACGGCCGGCAATGACATCAGCTGGTGCACGCCGACCAACAATGCCGTGCTGGTCGCCAACGACCCGACCTTCCCGGCTACGGGCCTCTGGACCTCATTGAGCGGTACCGGAACATTGGTGGATCCCACTGACCCGAACACGGCGGTGTTCGATCTCGGCGTTGGACAGCACGATTTCCAGTGGACGATCGACAATGGCGCCTGCGGTACCAGCAGTGATGTGATCAGCGTGTTCATCTTCGATGGTGAGAGCGAAGCGGCCGACGCAGGTCCCGACCAGGAGCTTTGTACGCCGACCACGAGCGCAACACTGGCCGGTAATGCGGTGGTGTTCCCCGCAAGTGGATTCTGGACGGTGATAACTGGAACGGGCACTTTCGCTGATGCCAGCGATCCGTCCACCACGGTTTCGGGTCTTTCCATTGGCACCAACGTATTGCGATGGACCATCACGAACGGTCCTTGCGGCGATACGGAGGACGACGTGGTGATAACAGTGTTCGATGCCAACCAGCCGGGCGCCAATGCCGGGGCCGACCAACAGATCTGTACGCCCGCCAGCAGTGTCATCCTGCAGGGTAGTGCCGTCACCTTCCCGGCAGTGGGTACCTGGGTGTTCGTGAGCGGCACTGGAACCTTGAGCGACCCCAACAGCCCCACGGCCACGCTAAGTGGCCTTGGAGTGGGCAGTGTGACCCTACAATGGCAGGTGGACAACGGTCCGTGCGGTCCGGTCACCACTGACCAGGTCAACATCAATGTGTTCGACAATGGCGGAGCCACGGCACTCGCCGGCCCTGATCAGGATTTCTGTTCTCCGGTAACAGGAACAGTGACCATGTTCGCCAGTTCGCCGGTGGCGCCTGGCGTGGGCCTCTGGACCCTGTTGAGCGGCACGGGCACCATCGCCGAGCCATCAAACCCCTTCACGGTGATCACTGGCCTTGGCATCGGTGAGAACCGATTCCAGTGGACCATTGACAATGGGCCCTGTGGAAGTACGAACGATGTGGTCAGCCTGACGGTGTATGATAGCACGGTGCCAGCTGCCAATGCTGGTCCCGACCAAGAGTTCTGTCAGGACATCGGTTCCACCCAGCTCAATGCCGAGGCGGTGTTCTCCACGGCGTCAGGGGTTTGGACGGTGTTGAACCCACCGGGTGGCAATGCGAGTATCGCCCAACCAGGCAATGCCGATAGCGATGTGGACGGCTTCCAGTTGATCCAGCTGCCGGAAACGCACTATGCATTCATCTGGAGCGTGAACAACGGTCCATTCCCGGCCGGATCGCCATGTGGACCAACGGCTGATACCATGATGGTGCACATCAAGGATTGTGTCACGGTGAAGGTCCCCGATGCCTTCTCGCCGAACGGCGATGGAGTGAACGACCTGCTGGTGATCACCAACATAGAGACCTACCCCAATAACCGCATTACGATATTCAATCGTTGGGGCAACAAGGTCTACGAGGCAAGCCCTTACACGAACCAGTGGGACGGCACAAGCCAGTTCGGCACCATGTACGGTGAGACATTGCCCGAGTCCACGTATTACTACGTCCTTGACCTCGGTGACGGCAGCGATGCCTACACCGGCTTCATCTATCTGCGCCGATGAGCACCAATAGCACGCAACACTACACGCCGATGCAACGGACGGCCAAACGATGGATGGGCACGGCGTTCGCCCTTTGCATGGGCACTGCGCTCGTGGCCCAGCAGGACCCTCAGTTCACCCAGTACATGTTCAACATGCTGGCGCTCAACCCGGCCTACGCGGGAAGCTCCGATCGCGTGAGCTTGAAGGGACTCAGCCGGCATCAGTGGGTGGGCTTCGAGGGAGCGCCCACCACGCAGACGCTCACCATCCACAGCCCGGTCTGGCATGAGAGCCTTGCCCTCGGTGGCAGTCTCTTCCGCGACAGCCATGGCCCCATCACCCAGTACTCCTTCATGGCCGATGTGGCCTATCGGATCTTCTTGGGCGATGCGAAGCTCTCCTTCGGTCTGAAGGGTGGTCTGAACCTGTTGCAGGGGAACTACCAGAGCCTCAATCCCCAGCAGGCAGGTGATCAGGTGTTCCAACAGGACGTCAATTCCAAGCTCGATCCGCAGTTCGGTTTCGGGGTGATGTACTACAGCGACCGCTACTACATCGGCATCAGTACGCCGAAGATGTTGCGCACGCAGTTCTTTGAGACCGATTCGCTCTCGTTCATCTCGGAGCCCGGCCAGCGCGCGCACTTCTTCCTGAGCGGTGGGTATGTGTTCGACATGGGCACCTACCATAAGTTCAAGCCCACCTTCCTGCTGAAGGCCGTGGAGGGTGCTCCGCTCAGCTTCGACCTCAGTGCCAACTTCCTGTTCTATGAGAAGTTCTGGTTGGGGGCCATGTACCGCTACGAGGATGCCGTGGGAGTACTGGCCCAGTACCTCATTACCAACGACCTCTCCATCGGTTACGCCTACGACTACCCGTTGTCGATACTGAACAACTACAGCGGCGGATCGCACGAGATCATGGTCGGGTTCGAGTTCGGCAACAAAGTGAAAGGCGTTCGTTCACCGCGCTACTTCTGATCAATGATGCACGCCAAGAAGAACCCGCTGCAACGCGTACCGGCAACGTTGTTGCTCGTTGTTGCCCTGATGGGCACCATGGCCGCTCAGGCCCAGAGGCTCAAGACCCGCATGGCCGATCGCTATAGCGAGGTGTTCGACTATGGGAAAGTGGCCTCCATTTATGAGGACCTCAGTGCCAAAGGCAAGGCCACACCGCAGGACCTCCGTCGACTGGCCCTTGCCTACCGAAAGTTGGACCGTTCCAAGGAGGCCGAGCAGACCTACACCAAGCTGATGGCCACCGGTGCCCAGACGCCCGATGACATGCTGGCCTATGCCGACCTGCTCCGGGCGAACGGGAACTATCCTGTTGCATTGGAGTGGTATGACAACTACCTCTCGCAACGCCCGGATGATGCACGCGCCAAGGCGTATGTGAGCAATCCCGGCCTGTTCGATCGCTTGATGCGGGATAGCGTAAGTGCTGTTGTAAGGACAGTGCCGATCAATTCGCCCAAGGCCGATCTGGGCATGTCCGTTATGAACGACCTGTTGCTGTTCTCCAGCGCCCGAGGCGAAGGCGTGGGAGGCACACGTAGCTATGCCTGGGACCAGGAGCCCTATTTGAACCTGTATAGCGCATTGCTCAAGGGGGAGACCGCCGAGGAGCCGATGGTGATGCGCAAGGAGTTGAACAGCCGCTACCACGATGGTACCGTTGCCTATGATTCGCTGGCCAAGCGCCTGTATTTTACCCGGAACAACGACTATTACGGTGTATTGTCCAAGAATGAGCGTGGAGAATTGACAATGGGCATTTACTTCACCGATGTGATCACGGGCGAGTTCGGGCAGCCCGAGTGGGGCAATCTGGTGCCGTTCGACCACAATGATGCGCAATACAACCTCGGTCACCCGTACGTGACCCACGACGGGCGCCGCCTCTACTTCGTAAGCGACCGGCCTGGAGGGGAAGGTGGTACCGACATCTGGTTCTGCGACAATCTGGGCAACCAGTGGGGAGTTCCGCAGAACCTCGGTCCGAAGGTGAACACACCGGGTAACGAGATGTATCCTTACGTGGGACGCGATAGCACCCTGTACTTCGCCAGTAATGGGCATGTCGGTCTGGGCGGATTCGATATCTTCCGATCAAGGCTGACCGTGGCCGGGCCGGGTACAGTGTTCAATCTGGGCTATCCCATGAACACGCGCTACAATGATCACGGTCTGTTGCTCGTCAACGATACCACCGGTTTCTTTGCGAGCGATCGTCCGGGTGGTAAGGGCAGCGATGATGTCTATGGTTGCACGGTGCGCCCCCAGATGATCTATCTCGCGGGTTTGGTCATCGACAAGGCCACGCGTAAGCCCGTCGAGAATGCCAACATCGTCCTGAAGAACGGCCAGGGTGGGTTCGTGGACCGCTACAAACTGGAAACCGAGCCTGGAGGACGGTTCCGCATGGAGGCTGAGCACCACCAACGCTACCTGCTCTCAGCCGTGGCCAATGGCTACTACCAGCGAGAAATGACCGTGGTCACCGACGTGGACCCGCTGGAGAACATCGTGATCGAGCTGGAGAAGTACGACTACCTCGCTGAAGGCATCGTCTACCACGGTGAGACCAATGAACCGATGGCCGATGCTTCGGTAGTGCTAACTGATGGCGCCGGTGTTGAGCTGGCGCGCATCACCACGGATGCCACCGGGCGCTACCAATTCCCTCTGCAAACGGGCCAGGACTACCGGATCGTGGTCGAGAAGGAAGGCTTCTTCAAGCAGAGCGTGAAGGTGAGCACCCAAGGCAACCCCAACGCCCTCATCCGGAACGACTTCAAGCTCTTCCCGCTGAAGGTGAACCAGGTGGTACGGTTGGACAACATCTTCTACGACTACAACAAGTGGGACATCCGAGCTGATGCCGCGGTGGAACTGGACAAGCTATTGGCCACGCTGATGGACAATCCCACGGTACGTATCGAGCTGAGCTCACATACCGATTGCCGTGGTAAGGATGCCTACAACCGAACGCTCTCCGACAAGCGGGCCAAGAGCGCAGTGGACTACATCGTATCGAAAGGGATATCACGGGAACGCATCATTGGCAAGGGCTATGGCGAAAGCAAGCCCGTGACCCAGTGCGTGTGTGAGAAATGCAGTGAGGACGAGCACCAACAGAACCGGCGTACCGAGTTCAAGGTGCTTGGGCTCTGACGAGGCAGTTAGGGTAGGGACCAAGGGGGACGGACGGGTCGGGGCGCAAGCCTTCGGCCCGTTCGTCATTTCAGCCCACCCAGTTCGTGCGCCCTTTCAGCGTAGAAGCCGCCTCCGGCCGCGATCCGTGAGAAAGCTTCGGTCGCTGCCTCCTGTTCTCCCAGTCGTTGCAGCGTGAGCGCATGGTACCAGGTGGCTTCCTCATTGAACACATCCACTTGATGAATGGCCGCCTGGTGCAGGAAATGACGGGCCCGCTTGTATAGCCCAAGATTGTAGCTGCACAGGACCGCGTAGAAATAGGCGTTCACATCATCGGGGTATTGGTCCAGCAGGAATCGCAGGTCATCCAGACAGCCCCGATTGTCGTTATTCGCAAAGCGGCCCAAGGCCTCATCCATGAAGGTCGTGTAGGTCATGTTCCGGATGGCGCCCCGATCGTTCTGCTGCTGTCCACGATCACTGTAGCGTGCATCAACGCTGTTGTTGCCTGTCTCCATGAACGGGTCCCGGGCATACAGTTCTTTCGGGTGCACCAACTTGAGGTCATGCAGGTAGAGCAGTTGAACGGAAGTCCGGGTGGCACGAGTAGTGCTCACGTTAGGCGTTGGTCCTGTTGGGGTGATGCGTGTGCCTCGTTCCTCCAATCGGTCGATCGGTGCATCGCGTACTACAGAGACCTCTGTGCGTTCCTGCTGTTCTTCGATACGACCGATCTGCTGTGTTAATGGCAGTTCGATCGCTTCTGCGATCTCGGCTTCTTCCAATGGTTGATCCACCATATCGACCACCGGTACTTCGGTCGGAGACTTGGTTGTTGTCGCCAGGTCCGATGATGGGGCCTCGGCGGAGTGCCTGTTATCCACTTGCGACAGGAATACAGCCACTGTCGCCACAAGGACCAGGCCTCCACCTGCCCAACGCGCCCATCGCGAGCTGGCGCCACCAGCAGGCCGTGCGCGTTCCAGGTCGGTCGCGGCTTGCAGCGCTCCAGGCATGTGCAGTCCTTCCACCGCATCGCGTACCAAGGGATCTGCCTCCATGGCCAGTTCCACCCGGTGTTGTTCTGCCGGGGAGAGCTTTCCTTCCACGTAGGCGATCAGCTGTGCAGCTGTTGGAGCCTCGGGTGAGGCGAATGGGTCAAAGGTCGTTCTGCTGGCCATGGTGGAGGAGGATGAGACGCAGGTTGCGCCGTCCGTTCTGTAGGTGGCTGCGCACCTGTTCCAGTGAAAGTCCCATTAGTTCGGCCGTGCGCTGGTAGCTGTGGCGTTCCAGGTGGAAATACCGGATGCAGGTGCGTTGGTCGGGATTGAGCTGTTCGATGGCCTGTTCGAGCTGTACCAGTGAGCGTTCCCGGAGGAGGGCTTCATCATCGGCCTCGGCATGGTCCGCCACTGCCTGTTCGTCCACGTGGTCGTTACGTCGTTCGCCGCGCAGCACCAACAGGCAGCGATTGCGCATCACCGTATGCACCCAGGGTCGGAAGCGCTCAACGGTATGCTTGTCCAGCATGGCGGGCAGGTCGGTGAAGAGTTCGGTCACGAGGTCCTTGCTACGTTCGGTATCCTTCAAGTATTTCATGCATACCCCGAACAGCAGTTGGGCATACCGGTCCCAAAGCTCACCCAACGCCGACCGGTGGCCATCCCGAAGGATGGTCACCAGTTCTTCGTCCGTTCGCACGGATGTGGGCTTTCGGCGCAGGAACATGGCTGCTGGACTATCTCACACCGGCCTGCTGCTGCATATACAGGTCGAAGTAGCTCTTGGTCTCAATGGCGACCGCACCTCCGGTGACATCGCCATAGCGCGCTGGAAGGCCTCCCGTGTAAATGGTGAAGCTCGCGATGGAGGTGGGCGGCACGCCCTTCAACTGCCCGGTCACCTTCACCCCGTCCACGAAATAGGCCATGGCATCGGAGCGTGAACCACGGAAATACAGGTCGTCGCTGTTGGGTGCCTTGTAGATATCGGGGGAGCTCACCGCGATCAGTGCCACAGGGTTCTTTCGCAGCGGGCTGTCCTCGAACTGTGCGGCCAGGATCGTGATCTTGCTCGGTTCTTCAGGGTCGATCAACGGCTGCTCCCATTTGCGCGCCACCACGACGAATTCCTTGATCGTCGTATTGGGTTGCAGACGTTCGTCCTTCAGGAAAGTGATCTTGTCCGGATTGACCTTTATCCCGGTGATCTCCGCGGTCGCCTTGCCCACGTAGGACATGCGTACCGTGTACGTGCCCGGTACCAAGGGCTTGAGCACGAAGTGTCCCCGCTCATCGGTGGTGGTGCCCATCAACGCGTCCCCACGCTCGGTGACCACGTTCGCCATGTACAGTGGCTCTCCGTTCTCATCCAGCACCTTGCCGTGTATCTCGCCCACGTTCTGGGCGCTGGCGTGCAAGGCTCCCCCCAGGAGCGCTGTTGCCAGAATGATCCGTGTGTGTCGCATGTTCGTGTGTTTGTACAGAAGATGCGCGCAGAGGCCGGATCGCATAAGGCCCTTCCGGATTCTCATGGCAGCGGCCCCGATCAAAGCTCCTCGGCCACCACTTCGCGTACACCCGGAACCTCGTGCTTCAGCAGGTTCTCTATGCCTTGTTTCAACGTTACCATGCTGCTGGGACAGCCACTGCAAGAGCCTCGCAGCGATACCGTGACAACACCCTCCTCGAACGACCGGAAGGCAATGTGTCCACCATCCCCTTCCACTGCGGGCCGGATGTACTCCTCCAGTACCCGAATGATCTTCTCTTCCTCGGGGTTTTTGGCATCCGCATGCGTGCTGGCGCGTTCGTTCGCGTCGGCCAAGGCTTGCGCAGGTGCATCCTCGTACACAACCCGACCATCGGTGTTGAGGAACTCCTGGATATACTCGCGAAGTTCCAGCTGCACCAGGTCCCAGGTCACCGAATTGTTCCGGGTTACCGAGATGAAGTTGCTGCTGATGAACACGCCTGTGACGAAGGGCAGGTTGAACACCTTTTCGGCCAGCGGCGAAACGTTCTCGGTCTCCTCCGGTGTCCTGAACTCGAGCAGACGGCCATCCTGGACAAGGAGGCGGCTACTGACGAACCGCATGGTGGCAGGGTTCGGGGTCATTTCAGCATAGACGGATACTGGGGGACGCTTGGTGGGCTGCAACATGGTGCAAAGTTACACGGTTGGGGGGGCCTTGGGTTCCCAATGTGCGGGCGCTCTTGGTCCTGACAGGCGTTCGGCACAAGGACTACCTTTGATTTGAAATGTTGGCATTCTTGCGATCAGGTAGATGGATGGTGTTGGCCGTGACAGCGTTGTTGCTGTTGGGGACTGGCGGCTTGTCCCTATCGCGGATGACCTGCCTGAAAGGGGGCTTCAGTGTATACACATTGGGCACCTCCTTCGCCGAGTGTGGTATGGAGGAGATGCCGAGCATGCCCGCATGGCGTGCCGAGTGCTGCACTTTCGGTCAGGTGGTGGTCGATCAGCCGCAGTTTCAACTGGGTCGTACCATGGTATTGTGCGCTCCTGTCATGTATGCCGGGCTGCATGGCTCGGTGTCCCTGTTCTTGCCCCGAGAAGAATGCAGAAGGGACACCGATCACCGATCACCTCCGCTGCCATCTTCCGAACGACGACAGCTGTTCGGGGTGTACCGTATTTAGAGGTCCGTCTTGGGCGCCATGCGCGCTGGAGCAAGTCGTGCTCCCCACGTACTTCCATCGTACCCTTGATCGGACCCATGTACTTCCGTATAGCATTACTTCTTCCTGCCGTTCTGTCCATCCCATCGCTCAATGGGCAGACCACCATTTCCGGCCTGGTGCTGGCCGAAGGGAGCAACGAGACCCTCGTTGGCGCCAATTTGCATTGGTCGGGCACAACCATCGGTACCACTGCAGGTTTCGATGGGGCATTCACTATTCAGTTGCCCCCACGTTGGCCTGCAAGGTTGGTCACCTCTTTCGTAGGGGTACAGGACCGATACGCTTCTGCTGAAGGAACTGCCCAAGGCGCCCTTGAAGATACCGCTTCGCTGGGCCGTGGACATGGGGCCGGTTGAAGTAGTGGAGCGCGTAAGCGGTACACAGCTCAGCACGCGCACAGTGAACGCCACCGAGACCATCGGACAGAAGGAGCTCAAGCGTGCTGCGTGTTGCGATCTCAGTGAGAGCTTCGAGACCAATGCCACCGTGGATGTCAGCTACAGTGATGCGGTGTCCGGAACAAAGACCATTCGCATGCTGGGGCTGGATGGCAAGTACGCGCAGATCAGCGTGGAGAACATCCCTTTCGTTCGTGGCCTTTCGACCTCTTCGGGCCTCACGTTGATCCCCGGGACCTGGATCAAGGACATCAACCTGAGCAAAGGGGTCGGTACGGCGGTGAACGGCCCGAATGCCATGACAGGTCAGATCGACCTATGCCTGTTGAACCCCTTGGGAGAGCCACCCTTGTTCGTGAATCTATACGGCAATTCGCAAGGACGCATGGAGGCCAATGTGCACGCGGCGCAACGGACCGGGGCCAATAGCGCCAACCTGCTGTTGCTCCATGGCAATTATTTGGGGACGGAGCTCGATCAGAACAACGATGGGTTCATGGATATGCCGATGACCAGGCGTATCAACATCATGGACCGCTGGATGTATGCGGACGATCGTCGGAGCGGGCAGGTCACGCTTCGTGTCGTGGAGGATGTCCGTGAAGGTGGTCAGAGCGCGATGCATGGTGCCGTACCTGCTGGTCCGGAGCATGCCGGTCATCGACCCGACATGCTGTACGACATTGACATCCGGAACCGCATGGTCGATGTGATGGCCAAACATGGTTTCATCTTCAAGGATGATCCGGCGAAGAGCATCGGGTTCATTGTTTCCGGGCGCAGGCATGATGTGGGTTCGACCTATGGGGTCCGCGGTTACGACGGACTTCAGCAAAGCTTCTATGCGAACGCCGTGTACCAGCAACTGCTGGGCAAGGGTACCGATCAGCTCAAAGCGGGTCTTGCCTACCAGTTCGATGATTACGAGGAGTTCTTCAGCGACACCATCGGAAGGGTGCAGGACCATGGCCGCACTGAAAGGATGCCCGGAGCGTTCGCGGAGTATACACGCATGCGTAACGGTTTCGCGCTTGTGGCAGGCCTGAGGGCCGATGCCAATGATCGGTTCGGTAATGTGGTCAGTCCACGCGTGCACGCCAAGTTCGACCTGGGTGCGCTCACGAACGTTCGATTGTCCGTTGGTCATGGTTTCCGCACCGCCAATCCACTGGTGGAGAACGCTGCCGTCATGGCAAGTTCGAGGCGGGTGGTATGGGAGGGTGATCTCGGTATGGAGAGGTCATGGAATTTTGGGGCCTCGTTCCTTCATAAGTTCAAATGGATCGGCCGCAAATGGGTCTTGGGAGTGGACGCCTATCACAGCTTGTTCACGGACCAGCTCGTTGCCGATCTCGATCGCGCGCCCACCATGCTGGCGCTTTACATGTTGGATGGCAGTTCCTATGCCAACAGTCTTCTCACCGATGTGCAGGTCGAGCTCTCCCGGGCCTTCGACCTGAAGTTGAGCCACCGCTTTTATGATGTGCGGACCACCTACTCCGGACCGTCCGGTGGTCGGCTGCTGGAACGGCCGTTCACGCCTGTGCATCGTGGCCTTATCGATCTGGCCTATGCGGACACCAAGGAACATTGGCGCGTTGACCTCAGCCTGAACCTGTTCGGCGAGGCGCGCGTCCCTTCCACCTCGACGAATCCCGAGGAGTACCGAATGATCGAGCGCTCTCCTGCTTATGGTACGTTGCACATGCAGGTCACTCACGTGCTGGGGCATTGGGAGTTCTACCTCGGGGGGGAGAACCTGACCGGCACGCTGCAACAACAACAGATCATTGCGGCCAACGATCCCTTCGGCCCGTACTTTGATGCATCGCTCATCTGGGGGCCTACGAACCGGGCCATGATCTACGCCGGTCTCCGATATACGTTGGAACGACAAAAAACCACAACTGATAATGACTAGCACGAAGTACATCATGCTTTTCCTGGCCTTCGGCGCCATGCTTTCCACGCAGGCCCAGGACAAAAGGAACGCACAGCTTGATATCCGCACCAGCAGTGTGTGCGATATGTGCGAGACGACCATCGAGACCGAGCTCATTTATGAGAAGGGCGTGAAGAAGGTCGATCTGGACTTGGCTACGAACGTCATCCATGTGGAGTACGACGAGCGGAAGACCACTCCGGAGGCCATCCGAGTGGCTGTGACCAAGCTGGGGTATTCTGCCGATGACCTGCCTGGCGATCCCAAGGCCTTTGCGAAATTGCCGGCTTGTTGCCAGAAGGAAGGATGCGGAAAACCCGCGGAAAAGCACTGACCATGGGGCTTATACGCACAGTGCGGGGCTTCACGCCAGAGTTCGCGGAAGAACCCTTCCTCGCAGAAACGGCCGTGGTGATCGGGGACGTGCGCATGGGTGTAGGCTGCAGCGTCTGGTACAACGCGGTGGTGCGCGGTGATGTGCACAGCATCCGCATCGGTGATCGCGTGAACATACAGGACGGTGCCGTGCTTCATTGCACCTACCAGCGCGCTCCGCTCACCATCGGGACCGATGTCAGTATTGGCCACAATGCCATCGTCCATGGCTGTACCATACACGACAAGGTGTTGGTGGGCATGGGCGCCATCGTCATGGACAACGCTGTGGTCGGAGAGGGCAGCGTGATCGCCGCAGGTGCCGTGGTGTTGCAGAACACCGTGGTGCCGCCGGGCAGTCTCATGGCCGGAGTACCGGCAAAGCGCGTGCGCGAGGTCGGTGAGGACCTTTCCCGGAACGAGATCGAACGGATCGCAGCGAACTAC
>JBEICT010000009.1:0-27200 GCA_040383865.1 Flavobacteriales bacterium
CGCGGATGGGCTTGCCGTTGAGGTAGGCACCGCCGCTCTTCCAGGCCGTGAAGCGCTCATCGCGGGTCACCTCGTGCACCACGCCCAGCAAGGGTTCGGTGCCATCGACCAGGGCGATGCTGATGCAGTAGCACGGCACGCCATGCACGAAGTTGGTGGTGCCGTCCAGCGGATCGATGATCCAGTTGAGGCCCACGCCCTGCTCGCCGCTGCCTTCCTCGGCAATGAAGCCGGCATTGGGCAGCAGCTTCTCCAGCGCTTCCACGATCCGGTCCTCTGCAGTGTGGTCCACGTGCGTCACAAGGTTGTTGGCGCTCTTGCTCGAAACGCCTGCTTCGGTAAGCTTCGGTGCTTCAGTGCGGATGAATGCCGCGATGTCGATACAGATCGATTCGACCTGTTTAGTGAGCAGTTCCAGGTTCATGGTCGGAGTTCTTTTTTCTGCGTAGCCAGAGCATGCCACCAATGCCGCCCAACATGAGCAGCGAAGCGATGATCTCGGCCTGCGTGATGTTCCCCAGCAGGTGCACGTTCACGCGGATCTTCTCTATGAAGAAGCGTTCAAGGCCGTTCAGGAACAGGAAGAGGAAGAAGATGGTGCCTGCGGGGCGCATCCGCTTGCGCAGCGCCCAGAGAAGGAAAAAGAAACCCAGGCAAACAATGGTCTCATAGAGCGGGGTGGGGAACACGGTCTCCGGTAGAACGGTGCAATAGCCATCGAAGCAGGGTCTTCCATCGGTGAGCGGCACACCCACGCTGTTCACGTTGTTCGGGTAGTCATATTGCCACAGCCATTTCGGGCCAGGGCCCACGAAGGTGGTGTTCACGATGCCCCAATCGCCATCGCCACTGACCTGGCAGCCGATCCGCCCGACCCCGTAGGCCAGCATCACGCCCGGGGCCGCACTATCGGCGCCCTGCCAAACGGGTATGCCGTGCCTGGCGAAATAGCGGATCACCATGGCACCGGCCACGATCAAACCTCCGTACATGGTCAATCCGCTGAACAGGCCGTCCCCGCCCGGGTGCTTCAGGAAGGCCACGAACTCCGATGGGTTCTCGAGCCAGTGGAACAACTTGGCGCCTATCAGGCCCCACAAGGCGGCCGTGAGCGTGACGTTCCCGGCATGCTCACTGGGCAGCATGTGCACGGTCTCCGTGCGTGGCTCTTTCAACCGGTTCCTCTGTTTATCCCACCAGGCGAACGACGCCATGGCAGCAGAGCCAAGCAGTCCTCCCACCAGCGATCCCTGGCCGCTCAGCAGAAAGCCTTGCGGATCGGCGGTGGCCTCGGACAAGTGCAGCACCATGTACAAGAGCTTGTAGCCGAGCACGAAGCCCAGTACTCCTTGTACCACCAGTTCGCTCACCGTTGCGGGTGCACCGATGATGACCTGGCGCGTGGCGGCCTTCAGCAGCCCGGCCTTTTCGCGGCGACGGAGCTCCAGGCCCAGCGTCCAACTGGCGAACACGAAGGCCAGTGCCACGAAGAACCCGAAGCTGTTGAGGAACTTCAGCGCCGGTAGATCAAGGCCCGTGAGGTCCAGTAAGGCGTGGTAGAGGGTGGGGTACATGCCGGTCGGTTCGTTCAGTTAAGCAACGGTACGTCGATCTGAACGTGATCCACTGAGCCTTTCACATGTCCATCACCATTGACCCGTTCCAAGGTGACCGGTACCACAGTGTTCACCAACGCCGCATCGTAGGGGAGCGTCACCCGCACATAGTTGTCGGTGTATCCCTCCAAGGTCGTTGCATTGCTCGCATCCTCCCCGTGCTCGAACAGCACCCTGCGTGTGGTGCCGATGTGCCGCTCCTGGAAGGCGCGTTGCATTTTATTGCTGAGGAGCCGGAGCTGCTTGGTGCGTTCCCGGCGCACCTCCACGGGTACGGGGTCCTCCATGCGCAAGGCCGTGGTATTGGCCCGTTCGCTATAAGTGAACACGTGCAGATAGTCCACCGGCAGGCTGCGCAGGTAGGCATGCGTGCGCAGGAATTCCTCGTCGGTCTCACCCGGTGTTCCGGTGATCACGTCCACACCGATGCAGGCATGCGGCATGCGCGCCTTGATGCGCTGCACCCGTTCGGTGTACAACGCGGTGTCGTAGCGACGCCGCATGCGTTCGAGAATGGCGTCGCTTCCGCTCTGCAGGGGCATGTGGAAGTGGGGCGCGAATCGACGGCTTTCGGCCACGAAGTCGATGATGCCGTCATGGCATAGATTGGGCTCGATGCTGCTGATCCGGAAGCGTTCAATGCCGTCGATCTGGTCCAATGCACGCAGGAGCCCAAGCAGGTCCTCGTTGTGCGACCGCCCGAAGTCGCCCGTGTTCACACCGGTGAGCACGATCTCCTTCACACCTGATGCAGCGATCTGGCGGGCTTGTTCAACGGTCTCGGCAATGGTGGCGCTGCGGCTTCGACCCCGTGCCAACGGTATGGTGCAAAAGGAACAGAAGTAGTCACATCCGTCCTGGACCTTGAGGAAGGTCCGCGTGCGGTCGTTCGAGTTGTAGGATGGAACGAACCGCTTCACCTCTTTGATGGTGCCGTACAGGGCCCTGCCCTGAAGGAGTTTGCCCTCCATCCCTTCAATGTGGGCCGCCAGATCGAATTTCTCGTTGGCGCCCAGCACCAGGTCCACGCCGGGTATTGCGGCGATCTCCTCGGGTTTCAGCTGAGCATAGCAACCCACCACGGCAATGAACGCTTCGGGATTGATGGCCTGGAACCGACGCACATGTCGACGACATTCCTTGTCCGCATTCTCGGTCACGCTGCATGTGTTCAATACGAACACGTCGGGCCTTTCCTCCATCCTCACCCGGGCATAGCCTGCCTCCTCCAGCGAACGGGCCAGGGTACTGGTCTCGCTGAAGTTGAGCTTGCAGCCAAGGGTGTGGAAGGCAACAGTGCGTGCGTGGCGCATGGCGAAGGGCCGCAAAGGTACCGACAGGCCTGTGAACGTTACGTTCAGGCTGTTGACGTTGCTGTTGACCGCGGACCACGGGCTATGAACTTGGGCAGATGTGGTCCTTGTGCATTAGGGGCCAGGGGCTGAATGGTCATTTCAGGCCGTTTGTCAAGTTTTTTTGAGGGCGGGAAGCAACCATCCCACGTCGGGCCGTCATTACAGTACCTTTTCGCTCCGCCATGGAACGCACACGCACCGCCGATCGCAGCCAGTTGATACGCTTCAGCATGGTGGTCTTCGCCTTGCTGGCCTTGGTTTCCTTCGCTCTCGCCGGGGTGGTGGGGTAGGGCACCTGACTACCTTTGGCGGTATGCTCCGCCTGTCGCTCCTTGCCCTTATCCTGTGGGCATTCGCCCTCTCCGCCCAGCCTACGCCAAAGTCCCTGTTGTGGCGTGTTTCGCGTGAGGGTGCTGGCAGCACCAGCTACCTCTACGGTACCATTCATAGTCGCGACAATAGGGCCTTCCAGTTCGGCGATTCCGTGATGCCCGCCATGGCACGGTGCAGCATTGTGGCCGGTGAACTGGACCTTGACGCGACGCGCTCGAGCATGAGCGGTCTGTTGGGCTCCATGATGCTGCCCGACGACCAGCGTTTGGAGGACCTGTACCGCAAGAAGGACTGGAAGGTGGTGGACATGGCCCTGAAGGAGCGTTTCGGGCCGATGGCGACGATGCTGTACCGCATGAAACCGTTCTATGTGCTGGCCTTGATGACCGAGGGGGGCGAAGGCGGGCAAGGGCATTCGCGCATGTTGGACGATGAATTGATGGTCCGAGGGCGCAACAATGGCCAGCGGGTGATCGGGCTGGAGACCATGGAGGAACAGTTCAATGCCATGGATGCCATTCCACTGAAGGAACAGGCGAACATGCTGCTGCATCAGGTGCAGGAAGGCAAAGGCGAAGAGCAATTGGACCGGATGCTGGAGGCCTATGCCATGCAGGACCTCGACGCCCTGTTCGTGGTGATGGAGCAACAAGGAGGTATCCCGGAGGCCATGGAGAAGGCCCTGTTCACGGACCGCAATCATCGCATGGTGCAGCGATTGGACAGCCTGATGCAGTTGGGCGAACAGGTGTTCTTCCTGGTGGGAGCGGGTCACCTGCCACGTGCCAATGGCTTGGTCGAGCTGCTCCGGCTGCGTGGTTATTCCGTGGACCCTGTGTTCAGTGTGGCCACACGTCGTGAGGAGGACGTGGAACAGGACCGATGACCGATCACCGGGCTTTGTCCGTTGATCTAACGCGCTCTCACGGCCAGCTTGCAGCTCACGGGCCGATGGTCGCTCAGTTCATCCGGTAACGTGCGGAAGTCCCACGTTTCCAGTTCTTCGTTATGCAGGATATGATCGATGCGCAACGAGGGGAGCTTTCCGATATACGTGCCACCCAGTCCCCGTCCGCTCTCCGTAAAGGCATCGGTCAGCAGTTCCCTGAACTGGCCGTAAGCGCGGCTCATGGGAACATCGTTCATGTCCCCACAGTACACCACCGGATGCGGGCTGGTGGTCATGTGCTCCACAATGCGGTCCACTTCGCCCACGCGGCGCAGCACTCCGGCTTTCAGGCGTTTCAGTATCCGCAGGCCGCCGCTCTTCAGGGTATCACTGGGCGTGTCGGTGTCCAACGATCCCAGGAAGGCATAGTCATCATTGCCAAAGTGGTACGATGCGAGGTGCGCATTGTAGACCCGGATGGTATCCCCATCCACCGCGATGTCGCTCCAAATGCATTGGTTGTTCGGGTTCTCGGGGAAGGCGATCACGCCACGCGCCACAATGGGCCTGGTGCTGAAGGTGGCCACTCCGAAATGTGAATCGAAGCGCCCATGCTGCGGATAGTGCTCATGCACATGGGTATACCTGAAGTTGCGCATCAGGTCGTCCTTGGTGCGGAAGAAGCGCTTGTTGGGGCTGTGGAAGAACTCCTGCAGGCACAGGATATCGGCATCCTCGCGATGGAACAGGTCGAAAATGGCATCACGCGTGTGTACGTTGTGTGTCCAGTTGTACAGGTCGAACACACGCACATTATAGCTGAGCACTTTCACCCCTGCGCCTTTCACTTCGGCGGAAGGTGAACCGCGACCGAACAATTGCACGTGGTCGCCGATATGTCCCCAACCCAGCAACAAGGCCGCACCACTTAGCAGCACGCGCTTGGGGCGGAAGAAGGCCCACCATCCCATGAGCCCGAGGTGCACGAGCAACTGATAGGGGTAGGTGAAGGCGAGCAAGGCCAGCGGCCAGAAGTACCGGGGGCTGATATGCGGTGCCAGGTACGTGACCAGTAGCACCACGACCGCCACTACATTGATCCACCACATGGGGCGGAGCCAGGGCGACGGACGTCGGGGCTTGTTGGTCGGTGTCTCCTTCTTCATGACCGCAGGGGCCGATACTTACCGGGCCTCCGTTTCAAGGACGCGAATGTGGCCGATGTGTTGCGTGCAGAATGTGAATAGAACAAGGGTCACTGGTCGTTGCTGGCCTTGAACAACAGGTCCTTTTCCTCCTTTGAAAGGCTGTCGTACCCGCTGCGCGAGATCTTGTCCAGAATGGCATCGATCCGGGCCTGTTTCTGTTGTTGTGCTGCAGCCGAGCGCTGGGTACCACCCACATCGGGTCGTTTCTCCACCCGCATCCGCGGTCCCTTTTTCCGTTTCAGGATGCCCGTCATTCGTTCCAATGCGTTCACCAGTCCGAGCGACCAGTCGCGCCCCTTGGTGAGCTGTCTTGCCGCAATGAACCCGTAAAGCGCTCCTCCGATGTGGGCTTCGTGCGCCACGCCATCACCGGAGCCGATACCCACCAGGTCCAGCAGTAGGAAGACCGCGGCCACGTACATCAGCTTCACGGGACCTATGAGGATGAGGTTCACGATCATTTCAGGGCGGTAGGCGGCAATGCCGATGAACACGCTGAGAACGCCCGCCGAAGCGCCCATGATGCCTGTCCCACCACCCGTATGTAGGCCGGGCAATGCGTTGTTCATCAACACGTAAAGCGCCAGTCCGCTCAGTCCGCCAAGCAGGTAGTGCCCCAGAAGACGTTTGCCGCCCAGCAGGTCCTCGAACAGGCGTCCTCCGAACCAGAGCAACAGCATATTCCAGAAAATGTGGCCCAGTCCGGTATGCACGAACATGTAGGTGATCACCGTCCAGGGCCTGGTGGCCAGTTCGTGAAGGTCGGCCGTGCTGCGCAACCATTGCACGATATACTGGTCGCGCAGCACCTGAGCACCCAACCCACTTCCTCCGGCGGGCAGGAAAAGCAGGTAGGCCAGCACCATCGCCACGAACACTGCCACGTTGATCAGGATCAGGCGCACGGTCATGCCGCCAGTATGCCATTTCATCCGGAGGTCGTTCTGCAGGGCCATGGAATGGTTCGGCGGTCGTTACGTGGGACTTTATCGGTCACGAAGGTTATTCACAAAGTTCGGTCGCTGCATGCTCGTACAGTCACCGTTCATCAAGGACAGGCCTTTGTATTCTTCATGATCGTCCCTTTCATCGCCAAGGGTGGTGGCTGCCACTTTGGTCCCGATGTCGCCACAATTGAATGAGCAGATAACCGACGATCATGCCCCCCAAATGGGCCAGATGTGCCACGTTGTCGTTCGGATTGCTCCGGATGGCACTATATACCGAAATGCCGCCCAGGATGAGCACGAAGTACTTCGCCTTGATGGGAATGAAAAGGGGGAACATGATCAACTGGACGTTCGGATAGATGACGCCGAACGCCAGCAATACACCGTAGATGGCACCGGAAGCCCCCACCATGGGCACGTTGAACAATCCGTTCAGGATGTTCATGTAAGGATCGTAGAATTGTTCGCGGGCCAGCCACATGGCCGGGCCACGGACCTGTACTTCGGCATATTCATCGGGCGTGAGCAGTTCCTTCAATTTGTAGAAGTCGAACACGTGCGCCCCGGAATAGAAGAGCGCCGCCCCTACGCCGGTGAGCATGTAGAACGACAGGAACCGTTGTGAGCCCCAGCGGTATTCCAAGGGTGGCCCCAGCATGAACAACCCGATCATGTTCAGGAACAGGTGCCCGAAACCACCGTGCATGAACATGTGCGTGACCAGCTGCCAGGGCTTGAACAGGGGCGAGGCGAAGTAGTGCAGGCCGAACAGCGTGTCCATGTCCACCCCGCCGAAGTTGCCCAGTCCGGTGAACTTCAGCAGGTACGCGATCACATTGATCAGCAGCAGGTTCTTGACCACCACCGGAAGTCCGGAAAGAGGATTGGCGTCGTTGCGCATCAGCGTTCGAAACGTTCATTGAGCTCGTCGAGCCCGTAGGTGATCAACGTGGGTTTTCCGCCCGGCGTGTGGTAGGGCATTTCGCAGGCGAACAATCGATCGATGAGATCGTGCATTTCCGCTGGGCCCAATGTGCGTCCGGCACGGATGGCCATGCTCGTGGCCATGCCACGGGCCAGCACATGGTGCCGCTCGTTGCGCAGGCTGCCCTTCTCATGCTTCAGCTGTTCCAGCAATTGTTCCAAAAGCTTTGCCGGGTCCTCATCAGCGGCCTCGGCGGGCATGCCGTTCACCTGCACCGTGCGTCCGCCGAACAGTTCCAGGTCGAAACCCATACTGCGCAGTTCGGGCAGCACGTCCTGTACCAGTGCCAGGTCGGCGGCGTTCAGTTCCACGTGCCGCGGGAACAGCTCGGTCTGGCTGATGCCCGCCCCATGGGCCAGCAGTTTGAGATTGCGCTCGTAGATGATCCGCTCGTGGGCGCGGTGCTGGTCCACCACCATGAAGCCGCTGCGCAACTGGGCCAGGATGTAGGTGCCGTGCAGTTGGAAGACCGGCCGGTCCCCGGGTTCCACCTCGTGGTTGCGCGAGGCCACCACACGGGGAAGTTCGGTAGGTACGGCGGGTTCATCCACCGGTGTGGCCATGCCCATTTGGAAGAGCTGCTGCCACCCGGCCGCGCTGGGCCTGGGCGGTGCGGTGAACACACCAAGGTCCTGCGGACGCCATGCCTGGATCGGCCGCGGGCTTTGGTCCAGCCCGGCCAGTATCGCTGGCTCTGGCTCGAAATCGAGGCTGGGTACGATATTGAACCGCCCCAGCGAACGACGCACGGCAGCATGCACAATGGCGTACACCGCCCGATCGTCGCGGAACTTGATCTCGGTCTTGGTGGGGTGTATGTTGATGTCGATCTGCGCCGGATCGATGTCGAGATACAGGAACCAGCTTGGATAATTGTCGCGCGCCACCAGCTCGTCGTAGGCCTTGCGCACCGCGTGCTCCAGGTAATTACTACGGATGAAGCGGTGGTTCACGAAGAAGTACTGCTCGCCCCGTGAACGCTTGGCGAACTCGGGCTTGCCCACGAAGCCGGTCACCCGTACGAAGTCGGTGGCCTCTTCCACAGGCACCAGGCGTTCGTCGTACTTGCGGCCGAAGAGCCCTACGATCCGTTGTCGCAAGGCCGGCCCCGAGCCAGCGGGAAGGTTGAACTCTTCCTGCTCATTGTGGACCAATTGGAAGGCGATGTCCGGATGGGCCAGTGCCACGCGGTGGAACTCATCCAGCACGTGCTTCAGTTCCACACCATCGCTCTTGA
Source organism: Flavobacteriales bacterium (assembly GCA_040383865.1). Classification (GTDB taxonomy): domain Bacteria; phylum Bacteroidota; class Bacteroidia; order Flavobacteriales_F; family PHOS-HE28; genus PHOS-HE28. The sequence continues at coordinate 8,574 of JBEICT010000009.1, forward strand.
GGAACTGGCGGCGTGCGGGCACGTTGTAGAACAGGCTGCGCACGGCGATGGTGGTGCCCGGAGGCCCGGCTATGGGGTCCTGGCCGCGGGTACGGCTGCCTTCGATCAATACGCGGGTGCCGAGGTCCTGATCGTGCTCACGGGTCTTGAGCTCCACCTGCGCAATGGCCGCGATGCTCGCCAAGGCCTCACCACGGAAACCCTTGGTGCGCACCGCGTGGAGGTCGTCGGCCACCCGTATCTTGCTGGTGGCATGCCGCTCGAAGCACAGACGGGCATCGCCAGGGCTCATGCCTTTGCCGTTATCCGTTACCTGCACCAGCGTGCGCCCGGCATCCTTCAGTACAAGGACAATGCGGTCGGCACCAGCGTCGACGCTGTTCTCCAGCAGTTCCTTGACCACGCTGGCCGGGCGCTGCACCACTTCGCCGGCAGCGATCTGGTTGGCCACATGGTCGGGTAGCAGCCGGATGATATCGGCCATCTTAGAACTGCACCAGGCCGAAGCCCTTGATGATGAAATAGAGGATCACCATCACCCCGCCCATGGTCATCAGCAAGCGTGTGATATGACTGCGTTCGGTGGTCTGGCGCTGCCAACTGTGGCGCATCCGTTCGGCGAAGATCGCGCGATCGGCTTCGATCAGACCATCCGCCCCGGCACGCTCCCTGGCCTTTTTCAGCCGCTCCTCACGAGCTTCCCGCTCCGCATCATAATACCGCGTGGGAAAGTCGAATCCCTTCGGTCCGCGTTGGCGGAAAAGCGAAAAGGCGACGGGGAGCTTCGGCGGGTTCATGACGACGTTTCTCAACGGTCATACAAAAGTACGTCGTGGCACGGTTATTACTCCGTGGAGCACCGTGGCCCGGCGTGCAGGCGATCACCAGCACAACTGTGGATAAGTGGCACGTTCAGGACCACTTACCCCCTTGATGCTCCGGTAGTTTTGGGCCGTTCATGAAACAGCGCATCGCTTATTTGTCCGCCCTGGTGTTCGCCGGGTTTGTTGCATTCAGTGGTACACCTCCTCACCGCAACGTGCATGGTGTTGTGCCAGCCTTCCTGGAGCAGCCCATGCCTTGGGCGGACTCCGTGTTCAGCACGCTGACGCTGGATGAGCGTATCGCCCAGCTGATGATGGTGGCGGCGTACAGCAACAAGGACGCACGCCACGAGGCCGAGATCGAGAAGCTGGTGCGCGAACGGAACATCGGCGGTCTGATCTTTTTCCAAGGCGGGCCCGAGCGACAGGCCCGGCTGACCAATCGCTACCAGGCCGCGGCACGTACACCGCTCATGCTGGGCATGGACCTGGAGTGGGGCCTGGCCATGCGGTTGGACAGCACCATCCGGTTCCCGAGACAGATGACCTTGGGTGCCCATGCCGACGAGGCTCTGGTTCGCGAGATGGGCCTCGAGATCGCCCGACAGATGAAGCGGCTCGGCGTGCACGTGAGCTTCAGCCCCGTGGTTGACGTGAACAACAACCCTGCGAACCCGGTGATCAATGATCGGAGTTTCGGGGAGGACCGCGAGAACGTGGCGCGCAAGGGCATCGCCTACATGCGTGGCCTGCAGGAGGGAGGCGTTATCGCCACCGCCAAGCATTTCCCGGGACATGGCGATGTGGAGAGCGATTCGCACTACACCCTTCCGCTTATCGCGCACAGCCGTACCCGCTTGGATTCATTGGAGCTGTTCCCCTTTCAACGACTGGTGGATGAAGGTCTGGCGGCCGTGATGGTGGCGCACTTGGAGGTGCCCGCGCTGGACAGCACCAAGGGGCAGCCCAGTACCCTCAGCCGTTATGTAGTGAGCGACCTGCTCGAGGAGCAGATCGGGTTCCGTGGGCTGGTCTTCACCGATGCCCTCAACATGAAGGGCGTGGCCAATGCCGACAAGCCTGGCGAGATCGAACTGCGCGCCATTCTGGCCGGGAACGACGTGATGTTGTTCCCCCAGGATCCCGTGAAGGCCATCGAGCGCATCCGCAAGGCGATAGACGATAAGGAACTGGACCGCGCCGTGATCGACCACAAGTGCCTAAAGGTGTTGCGTGCCAAGGAATGGGCAGGCCTGAACCGAATGCGTCCAGTGGAAGTGGCAGGGCTTGCCAACGACCTGAACACGCCGAAGGGCCTTCTGCTCCGTCGCGACCTCTATGCCCGCGCGCTCACTGTGCTCAATGACCACAAGAGCATCCTGCCCATCACCGATCTGCAGAAACTGCGTGTTGCCTCGGTGGTCATCGGCGACAGCCTGGGCAATGTGTTCCAGCGGAGCATGCAGCAGTATGCCGATGTGGCCACCTTCCGTTGTGATAAGTCCATCCGTCGGGACAGCCTGAACGCCTTGCTCCGAAAACTGGAGCCCTTCGACCGCGTGATCGTTTCGGTACATGGGACCAGCTACCGGGTCAACAAGGACTTCGGTATTCCGGAAACGGCCATGGACATTGTGCGCGAGATCGCGGCCCGCAAGCCCACCGTGTTCGCCCTGTTCGCCAACCCGTACCGGCTCACCCGGGCCTATGGGGCGCATTACCTCGCCAGTGTGGTGGTGGCCTACGAGGAAACGGAGGATTCCCAGGACCTGGCCGCACAGCTCATCTTTGGTGCAATCGGTGCCACCGGACGCCTGCCGATCACGGCATCGTCGTTCTATGCAGCTGGGGATGGTCGTGATGTGCGGCCGATCCGCAGGTTCGGCTACACACTGCCCGAAGGCCTTGGCATGCGGTCCGCTGACCTGAAGGCCATTGACGATATCGTTACGAACGGTATCCAGGCGCAGGCCTATCCCGGTTGCCAGGTGCTGGTGGCCGTTGATGGGCAGGTGGTGATGAACAAGGCGTATGGACACACCACCTACGCCAAGACCCGCCGCGTGCGCACCGATGACCTGTACGACCTGGCCTCGGTGACCAAAGTGGCGAGCACCACACTGGCCCTGATGAAGCTGGTGGACGAAGGCCTTGTGGACCTCGATAAGCCGCTGGGGCACTACCTACCTGAACTGGAGGACCACTACACCACCCATGCACGCATGGGCATTCGTGAGATCCTTACCCACCAAGCAGGGCTCAAGGCCTTTGTGCCTTTCCAGAGCCGCTTGATGAAGGACGGGAAGTTCAAGCCTGGTACGGTGAGCGACAGTGCCTCGGAGCAATACACCATCCGGATCGCCGAAGGGCTATACCTGGACCGCACCTACCGTGACAGCCTGTTCCTGTGGGTGCTGAAGACGCCGTTGGGGCAGAAGGGCGAGTATGTGTACAGCGACATGGGCTACTACCTGTTGCAGGAAGTGATCGAGCGGCAGATCGGCATCCCTTTGGACCGCTACGTGGATGCACAGTTCTACCGACCGCTGGGCGCCACCACCTTGGGCTACCGGCCATATGAACGGTTTGCCAAGGAACGGATCGCGCCAACGGAGAACGATGCGCTGTTCAGGCAAAGGCAGGTCTGGGGTGATGTGCACGATCCCGGCGCCGCAATGAAGGGTGGCGTGGCAGGTCATGCCGGTCTGTTCGGCAGCGCCAACGACCTGGCCAAGGTGATGCAGATGTTGCTGAACGGTGGCTATTACGGCGGGCGCAGGTACCTCAGCGAAACGGTGGTCAAGGAGTTCACCAAGTGCCAGTTCTGCAAGCCGGATGGAAGTGGTAACAGGCGTGGACTGGGTTGGGATAGACCCGTTCGTGGCAAGGGTGGTCCCACCTGCGAATGCGTGAGCTATGCCAGCTTCGGCCACACGGGGTTCACCGGTACCATGGTCTGGGCCGATCCCGAGCAGAACGTGGTCTATGTGTTCCTTAGCAATCGCGTGTACCCCAAGGCCGATACCAACAAGCTGCTCGAAATGGGCATCCGCACCAAGGTGCAGGAAGTGGTGCATGACGCGGTGGCCGCCCGGATCAAACCGCAACGGGTGGCATCCATACCGACCACCGGGACTTCAGCGCGCTAGGTACTGCGTTGGGTCCAGGTAGAACATCTTCTTCCACCCCTGCGGCGAACCATCGATGCGCCATGGATAGGGGATGAGCGTGACGATGCTGTAGTGCAAATGCGGTGGTTTTCCCTTCGCGTTGCCACTATCTCCAACGGCACCAATAGCGGAACCGGCCGAGGTCCATTTGAACGAGCTGGTTCGGATCTCCTGCAAATGCGCGTAATAGTGCAATCGCCATTTTGGGCCCAGTACAAGCACCACATTACCGCCCATGGCCAGTTGTCCTGTATAAAGCACCAGGCCACTGGTCGCGCTCTGAACGGGTGTGCCGGCCTTGGCAAAGATGTCCGCGCCTTTGTGGGTGCCGCTCTTTCCCCACGGGTGGTACCAGAAGGTTTCGGGGTGATAGCTGTTGCGATCAGCCCCTGCCACGGGCATGCCTTGCGGATGGGGCAAGAACAGCCCGAGCAGCACAATGGCCAGCAGGCCATAGCGTGTTCTCTTTCCTTTCATCAGGGGGTGAACGTGGAACCCGATGCGCTTGGTACCTGACCTCAGGTATGCGTCAATTCAAGAACACGATGGCGCCGTTCAGCACGGCTGCGAAATTCACCCAGAGCAGATAGGGTATCAAGAGCAGCATGGCCGTGCGATGTATGGGGCCGAACGAGCGGATGCACCACACTATGGCCAACCACAGGAGAATGATCTCCGCGAACGCCAACGCCGGAGAGCGTAAGCCGAAGAAGATCAGCGACCACCCGAAGTTGAGAATGAGTTGAAGGAGGTAGACCGAAAGCGCTCGGCGCTTGGCCATGGGCTCTGCGGAACTGTTCCATACCAGACCGGCCGCAATGCCCATCAGGATGTACAGCAGCGTCCATACCGGTCCGAAGATCCAGTTCGGTGGGTTGAAGGCCGGCTTGTTGATGCCGACATACCAAGTGCCGATGGCATCCGCAGTGAGCAACCCGCTCAGGGATCCCATTACGAGCGTGCCGAGAATGGTGATGAGGAATTTGACCGGTGCGGGGAGCGTGTGCATTTCTCAGAAGGGGTAACCGATCGCGATGTTCAGGATCAGGTTCTTGTTCCATTGGGCGTACAGGTCATTGAACACCCAGCGGTCACCGGCGGGCAGGTCCGGGCGTCGCAGTGGTGCGGCCAGGTCCAGGCGGATCACGATCACCTGCGGATCGATGCGCAGGCCGATGCCGGCATCAAAGGCGATCTCGCTGATGAAGGTGTCCCACTTGAACACGCCACCCGGTCGCGAAGGGTCGTCGGTCAGCAGCCAGATGTTGCCCGCATCGGCGAAGAGCGCGCCCTTCACCAGGCCCGAGATGGTGAAACGGTATTCGGCGTTCGCCTCGATCTTCAGGTCGCCCACCTGGTCCACCAGGAAGTTGCCCTCCTGCTCGGTGACGTAGGTGCCCGGACCCACACTGCGCGCCCGGAAGCCACGCAGGCTGTTGGTGCCACCGGCGTAGAACTGCTTCACGTAGGGCAGCACCTGGGTGTTGCCGTAAGAGAAGCCGGTGTGGGTGAGCAGGCGTGTGACCAGCTGCGCGCCTCGCCCACCGAAGGCGTGGTACCAGCGCAGTTCGGGACGCAGGCGCACGTATTGGCTGTAGCGCTGGCCCACCAGCGTGTAGCCTTCCTCGGGCCGGGTGCCGCGTGTTCCGGCGAAGATGAGTGACATCAAGTTGCCGCTCTCATCGGCCCCCAGGCTGTAGACCAGCCAGTCGCGTTGCGTGTCGCGGTTCTTTGTGTTGCGGGTATAGGTGTAGCCGAAGCCCACGACGAACTGGTCCTCGAAGCTGCGCTTGATGGTGGGGTTCTCGTCCAGGAAGGCGTTGAACTCGTCGGTGGTGTAGAAGAGGTTGTTGTAGCTGATCTCCACCAGCTGCAGATCGTGCCACACCTTGCGGTCCCGACGCCAGGCGTAGTTCAGTCCCGTGGCGGCCGACCGCATGCCATAGAGGTTGATCCGTCGGAACAGACCGAAGCCCACGGCGATGTTGGTGACCGGTGTGCTGTTGCGCAGGCCCTTGGGGTCGGGCAGCCATAACATGCGCGGGATGGCCAGCCCGGCCTTGATGCCCACCTCGTAGGCATTGGTGCCCGCATCGGCCCCGGATATCTGGGTCTCGAACCGGCCGTTCACGTCCAGGGTGAACTGCTCAGCGCCACCGAACAGGTTGCGGTCCACGAAACCGGCACGTACGCCGGGGCCGGCGAAGTTGTTGCTCTTGCTCACAGCGTTCAGTTCGCTGAACAGAGAGAACCGCTTCAGCGGCAACAGCGCGATTCGGGCGTGCAGCACATCGGCCCGAAGCGTGTCGTCCGCGTAGGCCACCAGCACGTTGCGGAATACGCCGTACGTGCTGAGGAAGCGTTGGGTGGCGTTGCTGCGAGCGAGGGAGTAGGTGCTGCCGGGTCGTATGAACACGCCGCGCAGGATGGGCTGCGGACGGTACATGTCCAGGTAGCTGATGTAGTTCACGCTGTCCACCACCGCGGTATCGGTGGGTGGCAGCACCTCGTCCATGTCGGCGTGCACCGTGACAGAGCCGATGGTGTGGATGCTGCGTTTGATGAGGGGCGTGGTGTGCTTCACGCGCAGGTTCAGGTCCACGATCGTGTCGCCCACGGTGGTGTCGGCGGTCCATACCAGGTCATCGGCACGCAGGCGGTACCAGCCCTTTTCGCGTAGTCGGTCGGCCACGCGGACCCGCTCTTCCGTGAGCCGTGTGAGGTCGTACGGTTCCCCAGCAAGCACGCGGCACCGCGACAGTTCCAGGGCCATACTGCTGTCCAGCACACTGGTGGACCCCTTGCCCATGCGCAGGCTTCGGATCAGCAGCGGCCTGCCAGGTGTGACGGTGAAGACCACGGAGGCCTTACGGCCTTGACGCACGATCTCAAAGCTGCTCTTCGCGTAGAAGTAGCCGCGGTTGTTCAGCCGGTTCACCATCGCTGCGTTGATGTCCGCCAGCGGGATGTCGTCCAGGTACACCGGCTTTGCACCGACCTTGTACTTCAGCGTATGCAGGAGGCCTTTCTGCTTCTTCGGATCCTTTACCCCATTGTGCAGGGCCACCATGGGCCGCATGCCCAGGATGCTGTTGTTGGCGCCAGGCATTACCAGTTCCTCCAACTCGCGCTTCGCTCCGGCGGCATCATAGTCGGGCATCGACGTCCATTCCACCTTGAAGCCGGTGTAGAGCGGTCGTTCCTCGGTACTGTAGCGAAGGCCCGTGCACGAGGCCAGCAGGGCCATGGCGAGCAGGAGGGTGGCGCGTATGCACCGGCTATGGAGCGAACATCTCACGGCTTGTTCTCCTCGGTGGGTCCCCCTGTGCGCTGCTGGATGATCTGCTTGCGGAGCGCGTCCAGTTCCTTGGCGTTCTTCTCGAAGTCGCGCGTGAGCATGATGGCCACGCCGTTGTTCACCAGTTCGCCATCATAGAGGTCGTAGGCGTTCTCGTGGTACACCCGCAGCCTCAGCCTTCCGTCCTTGGTGACGTCGTAGGCAATGGCATATTGCGGCGCCCTGGTATTGCTCATGGCGCTCACATCCTGCTTCTTTTCGTTGTAGCCCAAGGAACCACCCGCTTCGATGCTCACCCGGTCGTTCAGGATGCGTTGCGTCACCTTGTAATCCACCGTGGTCCGGGAATAGCTTTCACCGCCAGAGGTCTGGTCGTAGGTGTTCACACCGAGCTGGATGTCCATGCCCTTGATGCGCTGCCCGGTGAGGCGGTTGAGCTGCTGGGTGAGGATGCCATTGACGGAGTTGCGCGCCGCGGTGCTGGCGAGGCTGCTGCCGCCCTGGTCGGTGGCGTTCTCGTTCTCGATGAAGGTGCTCAGCACGAGCAGCCCGAAGACCTGTCGGTTCAGCTCCTCCTGGTTACTGGGCTTGGCCAGTTGGTCCAGCACGCTGTTCACCTGCGGATAGCTGTTGCGGACCTGCCGGTCCATGTCCAGCCCGAAGCTGATGTTCGGGGCCTGCACGGCCTCGCGGATGTTGATGAGCACATCGAAGGGCAGGGGCGCCTGCAGGGCGTTGCGTTCGCTTTCGGGCAGGCCGCCACGGGCGTTGGCCACCAAGGGATAGGGAGCCACCTTGGTACTGTATTTGGCCTGCACGTCCATGCGTCCCGCCAACGGATCACCGTCCCATACGATGGTGCCACCCGGAACGAGTTCGAAGCGTTTCTTCACCAGGCCGTAGAACTCCAACGTGTAGCCTCCGTCCACCACGGTGAAGGGGCCTTGCAGGTAGAGGTCGCCCAAGGGGTCGTAACGGAAATGGAGGTCGGCCTCGCCCCGGAAGCTGGCGGCATCGCCGGTGGTGGGGTCGATGACGATGGAGAAGCGCGCGTTGCGGTCGAGCTTGATGCGCAGGTCGAGGTCGATGCCGGGCAGCTGGGCCGCCAGGGAGTCGCGCAGCATCTCGCTGTCGGACTTCAGCACCAGCGTTTCCTGTGCATCGAAGTCGGCGGTGAACTGGACGATGCCTTCGTGGTCGATCATCTCCACCTTGCTGCCGGGCAGCACCACGCTGAGGGCGGTGGAATCCTGCACGCTCACTTCACCCTTCACGGTGGGCGTGGTGGCCGTGCCACCGATGTGCAGATCGATGCCGCTGAAGAGCTTGCCGTAGAACATCGGGTTGTCCTTGGCGGTGCTGTTCACGAGCTGGAAGCGGTCGGTGCGCAGCTGCAGGTCCAGGCCCGGTTCCTGACCCACGCTGGTGTTCACGCGTCCATCGAGCCTGAATCGGTTCTCCCGGGCATCGAGCACTACGAAGTCGTTCAAGGCGATGCCCTGCCGGTCGAAGATCACGGTCTCCTGCGGGATGCGGTACACGGCACCGGTCTGGATGAGGCCGATGCGGGCATCCTGGAAAGTGGCATTACCCAATACAGCAACGGTGTTTCCTTCCTGGATGTAGTTCACATCCCCGCTCAGGCCGCCGCCGAGGTCGAAGAGGTAGTCCTGCACAAAGGGGCTGAACAACCCAAGTTCCTTCAGATCGAGGTCGCTCTCCACCACGATGCGGGTGTCCGCTCCGCTGAGGTCGGCTTCCAGTTCGGCCTGTGCCTGGTTGGTGCCGGCTTCGAGGCTCACGGTGCCTTGGTAGTGCTTGGTGCGATCCTCTTCCACATGGGCCTCCACGGTACCGAAGTCCACGTCCATGAAGTACAGGTCGTGCAAGGCCACGTCGGCCTCCAGCAGTTCCTGGGCATGCAAGGGCAGGAGCACCGAGGCATCCAGGGTTCCGCGGATGACGGCCAGGCTGTCGTTGCTGCGCACCAATCCGGTGATGTTGGCCAGTTCGAAGCCCACGAAGTCGAGGTGGTTGCCATCGTCGGCGGTGCGCAGCTCCACGCTCTGTTCGCCGCTGCGCAACAACAGGTCCTCTGCACGCAGCCCCTTGGGGTCCAGGTGCAGGGCGTTGCCCGCAGCCGCCACCCAGGTCCTGCGGTCCAACACCAGTTCCTCCTGCACGTGCACCACGGGTACATCACCCTGGCGGCGCAGGTCCAGACCGATCCGGTAGCGGTCGCTATCCCCATCGCGCAGGCGCAGGGTGGTGCGCAGCGCACCGGGCACATTGACGGCCTGCAGCACCATGTCGTCCACATGCAGGCTGTCTCGCCGTATGCTCAGCACCGCCAGTTCACCCTTCAGGTCCGGCCCCGAGGCATGCAGGTCGATCACCAGCTCCTTCATCTCCAGGCCGGCGTAATCGATCAGCGGGATGTCCACGTTCAGGGCCAAGGAATCGCGATCACCATCGTACCGGCCCTCGAAGCGGGTCACTTCCATGGCGTGCAGTTCCGGCAGGACCAGGCTGGCGAGGCGTTGGGTGCCGGGCAGGTCCACCTTCAGGTCGATGCGGCGTCCGGGGGGCGGTTGGAAGGCGTAGGGTTCCTGGAACGCACTGAGCAGGCGTTCGCGGATCAGGGTCAGGGTGCTGTCGAGGGAGAGGTTGGCGTGGTAGGCGAGGTGGGCCACATCACTGTCCAGGTCCACGGCGGTGGAGTCCACGTCGAGCAGGCCGTTGAGCGCGAAGCCCTCGAAGGCGAAGGCGCGTTCGTTGTTGAAGATGCGCAGGCCCGGTGCCTGCAGGGTGATGCGGCCGCGCTGGTCGGGCATGAGCGCGATGCGGCCCGTGATGCGGCCTTCGGCGTTGAGCACGTGGGAAGTGAGCCCCAGTTCACGCAGGTGCAGCCGGATCAGGGAGAGGTCCACGTTCATGGCCAGGCTGTCACCGGCCTTGGGCCACGGCCCTTCGGTGTGCAGGTCCAGTTCCACGGCCTCGGTGGCGGTGGTGAGGTCCATGCGCAGGGAATCACCCGCCGCTTCGGCCATCAGGCGCAGGCTGGAGAGGTCGTTGCCGTTGTAGGTGAGCAACGTGGGGTTCAGCGTCAACGTGCCTCGGCGCGAGGCATCGTGCAGGCCATTGCCCCTGGCCACCAGCGTGAAGCTCACGGGGCGGAGCGCGGTATCTCCGGTGAGGCGCGAAGCAGCGATGCGGTCCGCCGTCAGGTCCACATCGATCATGCCGGGCATGGCGCCCTTCCACCCGCGTGCTTCGGCGTGACCCAACAGGTCGCCGAGGTCGCTCTTCAGATCCACCTTGGCGCTGGCATCAAGACCGTATCCCTGGGCTTCGCCCTTCAGCACGAGGCGCTGCGGCAGGGGCACATCGGGCGGCGCGTAGGCCTGCATCAACTGGCGGATCCCCGCGCCCATCGTCAGGTCCTCGACGGTGAGCGCGTAGTGGCTGTTGGGCCATTGCATGGGGTTGCTGATGCGGCCGTTCGCATGGAGGATGCTGCCCTGATCGCCATCGAGCTGTATCCCGGCACGTTGAATGTCTTGTGCGGGTCCCGTGACCCACAATTGGGTAGTCCAGCGTTCCTCGATGGCAGCTCCCGTTGGTAGTTCCACTTCGAATTGATGCAGGAGCGGAAGCAGGTCCGCGAGACGAAGTTCACCACCCAGTTCGGCATCGAACGGCACAGCTTCGGGGGTGCGGTACACCACGGAAAGGTCGCCCGGCGCGGCCGTTGCACGGAAGGTGAAACTGTTGCCCACGGCGGTGATCCGGCCCTCGGTCAGCGACAGGGAATCGGTGGTGGCGTCCACGTGCGCGCTCAGGTCCACACGATCGCCGTAGGGGCCGCCATGCACGGCCAGGCTGTCCAGTTGCAAGGCGATGCGTTCGTTGTTCATCTGCACATCGCGTGCGCCCAGTCCTACGCCGGTGAAAGCGAGGTGTGCGGGATCCAGCAGCAAGGCAGGGGTGCTGATGCTGTCGGTGTGGAAGGCGATGGAGCTGTTCGTTACCGCCAGTTGGTCGATGGCGAGGTCCCAGTCCTGCGTCCAGAAGCGGAAGCCGTCGTGCTGGTCCAGCCACAGGGGAACGCTGTCGGTGGTGATCGGCTCCGCAGACTTGGTCTTGCTCACGGTGCCGAGGTGCAGGCCCACCAGGTCGGCAGTGGCCAGGTGCAGCCGTTGCCGGGCAGGGTCCATTTCGCGGGCATCCAGTACGCCGCGCTGCAACGCCACCCACAGGCTGTCGCCGGTGTTGGTTGTGGCCAGGGTGAAGCGCACGGCCTCCGCATCGATCGTCCGGAACCGCACGTCGATATCGGCCAAGGGGTTCGTCAGTGCCGGATAGCTGGGTGGCGTTGGTTCGCCGCTGGTGGTGCGCATGTCCACGCTGGTGTGGCGCAGCACGATGCTGGTCAGGTGGAACTTCAGCGGGGACAGGTCGAAGGTGTCCAGTGTCACATCAAGCTCGCCGAGCCGCACCTGCATGGCGAGCTCGCTAGGGTCCATGGCCATGCTGAAGTGTATGCGCTCCATGTGCAGGGCACGCAGATCGAGCTGGATGCCGCCACCGGTATCGGTGCTGGTCTCCGCGACATCGGGTCCGGGAGTGGCGAAGGAGGTGATGAAGAAGTTGAAGTTGAAGGTGCTGTCGGCGTCCTGGTGCAGGTGTGCACGCACATCGGAGAGCTCCACCTGCTTGAAGCGCACGGTGCCACCCAGCAGGGCGCGCAGTCCCAGTGACGCGTTGATGTGCCCGGCGTGCAGGAGGGTGTCGCCCTGCAGGTCGGCCACGAAGAGACCTTCCAGGCGGACGTCGAGCGGGAAGATGATGCGCAGCCGCTCCAGTTCCACCTTCGCGCCGGTCTTGCTGGTGAGGTAGGCCACTGCCCGCCCACGGATGAAGTGCTGCACAGGCGGCAAGTACACCAGCAGCAGCACGAAAGCCGCCACCAGCACGGGCAGGATCAATAGCCACAACGCCACCTTCCGAAGAAGGCGGCGCCAGTTCCGCGGAGGCTTGGGCGCAGCTTCCGCAGGGCTATTGGTAGGGGGGCTCGACAACGGTCCCGAAGGTACGGGCAGGCCAGCACTGAGGCTGGGTCCTTGCGTTCGGTGCGGTCCTGCCATCCTTTTGCCGACAACCTGTGATGGGACCTCCTTCGATCCCTCAGTCGCTTCGCGCCTTGCGGAGCACTCCTTCGGTATTGCTCAGGACGGGTCGACCTGCCTGGCGGCAGGCAGGCACTACAGGTGCGGGTCCATGAGGTCGGTGTGTTGCTACTAGCTACCGACCGTCAACTCCCTCACCTCTCCCTCTTGCGTGATCCACAGGTATTTAATGATCTCCTTGACGTCCTTCTTCTTGTCGGCCCAGGCCTCTGGCAACTGGCACTGCAGGGTGAGGTTGTAGGTGTATTGCACCGGTGGTTCGGTGATCTCGGCGTGCAGCACGATGTCGAAATTGCCGTAGGGGACCTTGTTGTAGAAATGGGTGTTGCTCTTCCGGATGTCATTCACCAACTGGCCCTTGCGACGGCTGTTCAAGCTGCTTTGCGTGCGCGACTGGTAGGTGGTGTAGCGGTCCAGGGGGAAGTAGGCGCCGTTCTTCTCGGAGGCCAGTCGGTGGCTTTCCTCCACCTTGAGGCCCAGCTTCTCGAAGTTGGCCAGTTTCTGTTGCAGCAACTTGGTGGCGAACATGCGCAGGGTGTCGTAGCACGCGCTCTGCTGGGCCACGAAGAAGTCCACCTTCACCAGGTCGTAGATCTCCTCCTTGGCGGCGGCGGTCACCAGCTTGTCCAGCACCCGCGCATCGGTGAACCTGATGTGGATGTTCTTCTGGATCTCGAAGCCGGCCGGCACTTCCTGGTAGGTCTTGCTGAAGAGCTTGCGGGTGGCCTCCAGCTCATAGACGGGGATGAAGGAGAGCATGTCCGTGAACACGTCCTTCTCTTTGATACCGTGTTCCATGACGCGCCGCAGCACGCCGTCGATCCGCTCGTTCATCAGGCTGTCGGCCTCTTCGGCGCTCTGGCCCAGCTGGGTCACATGGAAGATGGCCAGGTAGCTGTCGGCCTTCATATTCATCATCGCGTTCACCTCCAGCACCAGCATGTTGCCCTGGATGGTGGCTTTCACCGGCTGTTCGGCCTGTTGGAAGAAGATGCGGCTGTTGCTCTCGTACATCAGGTTGCCCATGGCCTGCGGTCGGGCGGTGAGGGCAAGTACGAAGGCCGGTAATAGGATCAGGGTGCGTGTGCTCGGGTTCATGTTCCGTTCGGTTTTGCGAGCGGTACACGAAGGCGGCCCAAGCGTTCAATGCTCTTCGTTCGCTTCTTGCGCGGGTGGCGGTGTGAGACGGCGCGAACCCGCATAGAGGTCGTAGCGGAAATAGCGGCAGTCCAAGGGTCCGTTGAAGAGCTGGATGCGCTTGCCGGGTGTAAGGCGGATCCCCTTGGCGGCTTCGAGATTGCTGGTGAGCACCCAGGCCGTCCAGCCCGACCACCGGTGTTTCAGCGTATCACCGATCATGGTGTACAGCGCACGGATCTCCTCATCGTCCGATGCTCGTCCGATGCCGTGCTGGTCCATGCGTTCGCCGTAGGGCGGGTTCATGATCAGCATGCCCGGGCCGGAAGGCGGCTCCAGATCGGCGAACGTGCTATGCCGCAAGGTGATCGCATCTTCCAGTTTTGCCGCACGAACGGTGTCCTGGGCCTTGCGGACGGTGGTGTGGTTGAGGTCGCCGCCCAGGAGCACGGGTGATGCATCCGTGATCCGGTCGATCATGGCGCCCCGGATCTTCTCCCAGAGATCGGCGTCGAAGTCGGGCCAGCGCTCGAAGCCGAATCTCTCACGGTAATATCCAGGTGGAATATTGGCGGCCAGCAGTGCGGCTTCGATCAGCAATGTGCCCGATCCGCACATGGGGTCCACCAAGGGCATCTGGCGGTCCCAGCCGCTCAGCAGCACCATGCCCGCAGCAAGCACTTCGTTCAATGGGGCGGCATTGGTGTCCTGCCGGTAGCCCCGTTCATGCAGCGAGCCACCGGAACTGTCCAGCGATACTGTACAGTGTTCGTTCACCACATGGATATGGATCCGCAGGGTGGGCTCGTGCAGGTAGACCGATGGGCGGCGCCCCGTCTTCTCCCGAAAGCGGTCCACGATGGCATCCTTGGCCTTCAGCGCGAGGAATTGGCTGTTGTCCGCCCAGCGCGCGTTCAAGTTGCACTTGATCAGGAAGGTATCCGTGTTGGCCATGTGGGCATCCCACCGGATGCGCTTCACGCCCATGTAGAACTCTTCGGCATTGCGCGCCTGGAAGCTGGCGATGGGCACCAGCACCCGCACCGCCGTGCGCAGCATGAAGTTGGCCTTGTATAGGAAGCCAAGGTCGCCGGTGAAGCTTACGGCGCGGTTGTGGCGCTCGGTGTCGCGTGCGCCCAATTTCACGAGCTCGGTGCGCAGCACATCCTCCAGGCCGTGAAGGGTCTGTGCGATCATTCGGAAGGATCCGGTCTCCATGGCTGCGCCGCGAAGGTCGTGCATGCCGCGCGATCGCCTAACTGCTACCTTCGCGCCCCATTACATCCCCATGAACGTACGTTTTGCTTCCGCCGTGCTGGCGATGACCATCCTCAGCGCTTGCTCGCAGGGCCAGAAAGGCCGTGTCAACCTTCAGACCGAAATGGATTCCGTGAGCTATGCCATCGGTACCGATATCGGCAGCAATTTCAAGCGATCCAAGCTGGACAGCGTGAACGTGGACGCCCTTGCCATGGGCCTGCGCGATGCATTGGACAGCGCTATGCTGTTCGACGAGGCCACCGTGCAGCAAGTGGTGCAGGGGTATATGGCGAAGGTGCAGGAGAAGCAGATGGCCGCCGAGCGCGCCAAAGGAGAGGAGAACCGCCTGGCCGGTGAGCAGTTCCTGGCCGAGAACGGCAAGCGCACGGGTGTGGTCACCACCGCAAGTGGTCTTCAGTACGAAGTGATCACCCTCGGCACTGGTGCCAAGCCCGTGGCTTCCGACAAGGTGAAGGTGCACTACACCGGTACCCTCATCGACGGTAGCAAGTTCGACAGCTCGGTGGACCGCGGCACCCCTGCCACTTTCGGCGTGGGCCAGGTCATCCCCGGATGGGTGGAAGGCATTCAGCTGATGCCCACCGGCAGCAAGTTCAAGTTCTTCATCCCTAGCGACCTCGCTTACGGTCCCCAAGGGGCAGGAGAGAAGATCCCTGGCAACAGCACGCTTATTTTCGAGGTGGAACTGCTGGAGGTCGTGAAGTAGGTCACGCAACGCCCTTATCCTTCCGATGCCCGGCCCTTCAAGGCTGGGCATCTTTGTTCATGGTCGTAGTGTAGCCCGGTGGGGGGCGGAGCTTGACTGGCGGAAAGTGAACGGTTGGGCGGTGAGGGGTTGCGCAAAGATGAAATATGTATGGCCATACATTCTTTGAAGAGCTCTTATGTCAATTTGGCACCTATGGATTAATGGCCCACAGCGACTTCTGTACATTCAGGGTCGGGTAAACTGCCACGATCGCAGGCCAAAGTATGTATGGCCATGCATATATTCTTGGTTCCCGATGGTTCCCGAGCCATCCTCGTGAGAGTCATTCCTTGACCACGGAAATACCCACCGCTATCGCATCACCTTCCCCACCATCCTTGCCGACCAACTACAGGTCCTTGCCCTGAGGGCGTTCGGGAAGAGGTGCCCAGTGCGTCACTTCGTGGAAGAAGCGATTACTGGTACCCTCGCCAAGCCAGAAATGCGGTGCTCCGGTATAGCCGGTCTTGCTCGGGTTCTTCATGAAAAAATCGCGGGCGAAGCGCATCACCACCACCTCCCGTAGTTCGGTGGCGCCGGTCTTGCCGGGTAGGTAAACGCTATTGCCCGGGATGAAGCACAGCACGCGTGTCCCGTCCTCAGGCAGCCCATCGTGCACGCTTGTCCAAGTCGCCATCGCGGCCAAGATAGCGGATGATGCCGGGCCGGTTCAGACCATGGGTTCCAACGGCACCTCGTCGCCGTTCACCAGGTCCATGACCTGGGTCTTGGCCTGTTCGGCAAGTTGGCGGGTGCGTTCGTCCGCATCGGCGAACATCTTGCCCGTTTCCTTCTGTATCAAATAGCGCAGCAGGTCCTTCTGCACGACGAGACCTGTGGCGGTGATCACGCCGTGTTTGCTGTGGCTCCATTGCCAAAGCATCCGCAGCGCAAGCCTCAGGGAGGTGCGGTCATGCAAACGGCCACCCTGCACCACCCAGCCGCGGCCTTCGTGTCGTTGCACTAAGGCACGCATGGCGGTCCGGATGATTCCCACAAGGCTGTCCACAGTAATGGGGCCTTCGGGGCGACGCACCAGATCGGCCGGCGTAATGGTGTCGTGGCGCAGGTAATAGAGCTGGTTGGCGCGCGGCATGCTCTTGTTGAACTCCATCATGGCGGAGGTCACTGTGCCGCTGTGAACCACAATGGTGCCGTCGTGCCCGTCCACTGCCTCGCGTTCCTTGTCGGCGAGCATTTCCAGGTAGCTGGCCTTCACCTTCATGGGGTCGAGCGGAGGCAGTACGAAGGAGGGCGCCCCGATGGCATGGCAGCCCCGGCGGTGGCAGGTGCCGATCAGCAACAGGCTCAGCGCGCGCAGGAACGGGGCGTTCAATCCGATGATCTCGCGGTCGGGCAGCACCGGTGTTTCCGGGCCGTTGAACAGCGCCACGTGATCGGCGGCATAGCCCTGCGGATCGAAGCTCAACCCGGCAGTGTGGTGCATCAGTTCGAAGAGGATCTCATCCGACTCGAGCGCTCCGGCCACGGTATCGATCATCACGGTGACCCTGAAGGTCCCGCGCTCCAGACCGAGCTGTTCCTCCAGCGTGGTGAAGACCTGTGCCCAGAAACGCGCTTCCAAGTGACCCTGTACGTCGCGGAGGTAGAACCACACGCCGCCCTGGCGTTTGGCCAATTCGCGTGCACTGGTCAAAGCGAACAGCGCCAGGTCGAAAAAGCACGCAGGTACCGGGTCGCCATCGTGGGTAAGCGCGCCTTCCAACGCATAGAGGGGACGCGGCACCACCATCAGTCGGGTGGTGGTGGCGGGATTGACGCGGATGCGGCCCAGGACGGGGTCGAGGTAGGCGAGGTCCAGTCGGGCCGCACGCTCCAGGCTGCGATGCGCTCGTAGCATGCTCCAGGTATCGGCCGCCGTGAAGTTCCACAGGTCGGCGATGTAGCTCTTGGCACCAGCGTTGAGACCATTGATCAGCTCGCTGCGGGTGGCACCGCCGATCAGTTCCACGCGTCGCTCCTGGAGCACCTCGGGCGGAGAGCTTACCTTCCATTCCGTGCTGCGCACATGCGCCGTCTCTTCGCGAAAGACCACGTGGCCCTCTGAGAGTTGCGCGCGTCGACCGGCGCGGTCGTTCAAAAGGTCCGTGCGCCGTTTGCCATGCCTGTGTTCAAGCTCGGTGATCAAAGCCCGTAAGGCGGGAGTGAGGATGCGGTCCTCCACGGTGCCGGTCAGCATGGTGCGCTCGTCAATTGTCAACTTCTCCGAGGTCCGGTCCGGTAAGGTTGTCGATGGGTCGCAGGTTGGCATCGACGGATCGAATGGGAGGCTCCTTTTTATGGTCAAGCGTAGGACGTTCGCCAGCGTACGTTCAACACCTGCTCCAAAGGGGGCGACGGGCCCGGTCCACACGAATGGAGGGGTCTCGCACCTCCACACCCGCTAAATTAGACGCCTGTTCGCCGGACCCTTGCGGTCCGTGAAGGAATTAACCCCCAAGCCTACCGGCATGAGGCACCTTACATTGATCCCCCTGGCCACCATGCTCGCCGCACCCGTCGCCGCACAGACCCGCGCCATCAATTTCACCGAGTTCGATCTCGACAACGGTCTCCACGTGATCTTCCACGAGGACCACAGCACCCCCATCGTGGCCGTGAGCGTTATGTATCACGTGGGCAGCAAGAACGAAGAGAAGGACCGTCGCGGATTCGCGCATTTCTTCGAGCACCTGTTGTTCGAGGGGTCGGAGAACATCGGACGGGGTGAGTTCAGCAAGCATGTGGAACGTGCCGGCGGGGTGCTGAATGCCAATACCACCGGTGATCGTACCTATTACTACGAGGTGTTGCCCAGCAACCAGCTGGAACTGGGCCTCTGGCTCGAGAGCGAGCGCATGCTGCATGCCAAGGTGGACCAGAAAGGCGTGGATACCCAGCGTGAAGTGGTGAAGGAGGAACGCCGCCAACGGTACGAGAACCAACCTTACGGCACCATCCTTATCGAGGTCCTGAAGCG
>JBEICT010000010.1:0-26620 GCA_040383865.1 Flavobacteriales bacterium
ATGAACAGCGGCAACATCGGGTCCTCGATCATCCTGTCCAGGTAGGCCGCCACGAAGGCTTCAATAGCAGGAAAGAGCGAGTCGAATTGCTTCAACGAATCCCAGATGCAGCCGAACTGGCGTTGGGCACTGTCCTTGAAGACGCCCTCGAAGAGCTGTTGCTTGCTACGGAAGTAATAGTGCAGCAACGCCTTGTTGATCCCAGCCTCATCGGCCACTTCCTGCATGCGCGCCCCGGCCATGCCCTTGCGGGAAAAGACCTTGCGTGCTGCCTGCAGGATACGCTGCTCGGTGGAGACCTCTTCGACCATAAGCGGTTACGAGGGCACAATATTAACCAATTGGTTAAACCGACCGGACAAGAGCCGCCGTGCGGTGATGGGCAATTGTCCGGGTCCAGGAAGATGGGGTCAGCGGAGCCACTCGACCTCCACACGGCGTTCGCCGGGATCACGGCCGGTGCTGCGGCTATCGCCGTAGTAGTTCACCAGCAGGCGCTCCGCAGCGATACCGCGTTGAAGCAGGTAATTGCGCACGGCCTTCGCACGCTCCTCACTGAGGCGCAGGTTCACCACCGGATCACCGCTGCGGTCGGTATAGCCGGTGATGAGCACGCGGTCCTGCGGCGACCGGGCCAGCTGCTCGAACACCTCGTTGAGCACCACGCGGTACTCCGGATCAAGGGTTGTGCTGTTGCGTTCAAATCGAATGACCAGGTTGCGACCGGTGAGCGCACTAAGGTCCGCCAGGGGATTGTTATCGGCATTGCCACCGGCCTCACGCACATCCTGCATGTCCAGCTCGATGCCGCTCATCCGATCCTCCAGGTCCTCCATGCGGTCGCGGAGCTCCCAAAGCTCCTTCCGCTGATCCATGCGATCGATGCGCTGGTTGATGGCATCCAGCTCGCTCTTCAACCATTGATCCCGCTTTCGCACTTTGGGACGGTCCTCGGACGGACCGGCCTTTTCTTCCTCGGACCTCCGGGTCATCTCCTCCATCAGGCGCTGGCCCAGCACAGGATCCACACCACCATTTCCGGTATCGGCCAATTGCAGGTCAAGCGCACAAAGGAAGTTCTGCTCATCGAACACGGTGCCGCATGTGGAGTTGATCCGCACCGTGGTGCCTGGATCAGCATTCGCCCCGCGCATGACCTCCACTCCCGCCAAGGGCAGCAGATCGGCCCGCAACTGCCGCTCCAGTTCTTCGCGCTGCGAACGCACGTAATAGTAGATCGCGAGGTACTTGTCCTGCTCGGCGCCACCATCCACACCAAAACGGGCCTGGCTCCAATCAATGCGCGTCAGCCGGTCCAGTTGGAGGCGAGTGGGTTCAGAAAGCGCGATCGCCCCGGCACCGAACTCCTGAACGGCCGCCTGCACCATGGCGTCAATATCCCGCGCCATTTGCTCGGCAGGTACATCGGCCAGCACACCGTTGCGCGTGAAATGGACCCGGGTATCGAGGTAGGTGCCAATGGCTGCCTCCATCAACCGATCGAGCATCAAGTGGGTACCGGAGGGCACTCGCGCACTGGGTTGCCACTGAAAAGTGGCCATCGCACCGGGGACCGTGCGCCAAACGGCTTGGAACAAGGGGTCCGCCTCATCACCCTCGGTCCGGCCTTGAACAATGATGGTTCCCGACCGCTCCTCACCCACCAACGCAAGGTCCGCGCCTGTTTGCGCGATGGCCTGGGCGGTCTGACCGGGCTGCAACAAGAGCAGTGCTCGAGCCATCACGCCTATGCTCAACGGCAGCATTCTCCGGGTGCGCTTCACAAGCTGTGGGAGTATCGACCCGATGGCGTTCACGACCGGTGATGATCAGCGAAGCTGTAGATCGGCCAATTGGCAACGTTCACGTGCCCAGCGATAGGCCTCTTCGCGCCAACCGAACACCCTGAAGGGGAACGCGGGCTTGTGAACACGCCGGAACAGTTCGCCCTGAAGCCTTCCCTGCAGGTCAGTGGTGAACAAGGCCACCGGGTGACCTTGGGCACTGCACACGCGACGCAAAAGTTCACGCGCAGGCTCCTCCACCACAACGCGCTCCGGGTAAACCAAAAGCACAGGAGCGGACCGCGAGGGGTCCAAGGCCGCAATGAGCCGGATGAGCTCCTTCATGTCGCGCACCTTCATGTTGGCCCCAACGGCCAGGACCAGGTGAAGTATGCCTTCTTCTTTCCACAGCTCAAAGGGGCTCTGGAACGCGGGCTTTTCCCAAGTAAGCATGCCGAAAGCTAGGTCGGCCCGGAAGGGCTTTGACCGTGCCAGGGGGCATGATCTCCACGATCGCTGTGGAAAACCTCAAGGCCCCAGCACCTCCTCCAAGGCACGACCCGTGGACGCATCGGGCATGGTCATACCCAACAGCATGGAAATGGTAGGCGCGATATCCGTGATGGACGTGCGATGCAGCACTTCACCCGGGCTCACGCCCTGGCCATAGAACAGGAGCGGCACATGCGTATCGTAGTTCCACGGTGCCCCGTGGTCGGTGCCCTGCTTCACCATGCCCGACCAGCCTGGCGAGTAGCTGGGGCGCAGCACGAAGCAGACATCACCGCTGCGCTGGGGCATGAAACCACGCTGCACCATATTGCGGATGCCCGTGGGATAGGTCGACCGGACCAGATCGCTCGCCGTGAGGGCTTCGGCGATGGCGGGGTCCTTCAACAAGGCATCGGCGGCCACCCGTTGCACGATAGCGGGATCAAGCTGACGGGCGGTGACCAGCGAATCGTTCAGGAACAACTGCTCCTTGACCCGCTTGCGGACCCAGTTGCCTGCACCGAAGCGTGCCGACAAGGCCCCATTGACGTTAGCGACCAGCTCTGGCATGTCCACGTAGCCCGCACTGGCGCGTTGGTCCTTCAGGTATTCGGGCACATCCACCGCGGCGTGATCGGCGGTTAGGAATACCGTGTAGCGTCCCTTACCAACGTGCTCGTCCAAAGCACTGAGCAAGCGGGCCAGTTCGAGGTCCAGGCGGAGGTACATGTCCTCCAATTCCAAGGCACGTGGCCCCACGTTGTGCCCTAGCTCGTCCGGGGCACTATAACTCACGGCAAGTAGATCGGGCACCTCATCCTTGCCCAGCGATTCGCCGATCATGGCGGCGATGGCCATGTCCGAGGTGATCGTGTTACTTCCGGGCACGTAACGGAGCAATGCCGTGTTGCGCCCGTTGGCCTCGAACAGTGCCTTCAGGTCGACCGGCAGCGTGGCCTTGGTGGCTCCCATCAACGGCTCCTCGTAGGGATTGTCGTCGGGAAGCACCTGGTGGTAACGTTCAATGGGCAGCAGCAGGTCCCAGGTACCGCTGAGGTAGCGGGCAGCAAGTCCTTGTGCATTGAATTCCTTCACCCATTGGGGCAGTTCCTGCATGTACCAATTGCTGGTGGCAAAATGGCCGTCGGTGCCTTCGAAGAACCAATAGGCCGCATCGCCGGTGCGACCGATGGGCAGGATGGCACTGCGGTCCTTCATGGCGATGCCGATGGTGCGTGAACGGCCGTCGAACCGGCGTTCCATCTCATCGGCGATGGTGCTGGAAAGCAGATTGAAGGGTGATCGCTGGCCCTTGTACCCACCACCCCCTACACCGGAAGCACGATCGTCCTGCACGCAATAGAGGCCTGCACCCGTGCTCCGGACGAACATGTCATTGGCCACGATCCCATGGTGCGCCGGTGTCGTGCCCGTATACACACTGGCATGCCCTGGGCCTGTCTGGGTGGGCGCGTAGTCGAAGTGTACATCCCGCAGGAAGGCGCCCTGACCTACCAATCGTTTGAAGCCCCCCTCACCGAAGTTGTTCCAATAGCGGTACAGGTAATCCGTGCGCATCTGGTCCACCACGATACCCACCACGAGCTTGGGCGGATGCTGCCAGGTGGGAGCCTGGGCGCAAGCGGCACTTACCACGGCAGCAGCGGAGAACAGCACAGAAAGGCGTTGGACCAGGAAGCTCATGGTGCTCATGCATTACGGGCAAGCAGGTAGAAGACCAACAGACAAGCACCCACACTGAGGAGGGTGTTGAGCGCGAAGAATCCGAACTGGCCCTCGCGCAGCAACAGGAAATTCTCGTAGCTGAAGGTGCTGAAGGTGCTGAAGCCACCACAAATACCAATGGCCAGGAAGGCCTTGAGCGCGTCGCGACCGGCCAGCTCGCTCTGTAATCGCAGCGTGAGCAAGGCCAGCAGGATGGCGGCCAACACATTACTGGCCAAGGTGGCATAGGGGAACGCACCACGCAGGTCCATGGCCAGCACCAACCGGGTAACGCCATAGCGCATCATGCTCCCCAGACCACCACCAAGAAAAACGGCCAGCCAGATGTTCATGGGTCAGGTCTTTGTTGCACGTCCCACAAGACGCCGGAACAATAAGTAGCAGATCGCGCCAACGAGCGTGCCATACGCACCACCCACCAACACATCACCCGGATAATGCACGCCCAGGTAGATGCGGCTATAGGCGATGAGCCCGGCCCATACAAAGAGCGCTGGTGCCGCCCATCGTGGCGCGCCGGCCAAGGCTCCGGTCATGAACACCGCTATGCCGAAGTGATTGCTCGCATGAGACGACACAAAGCCGAACCGGCCACCGCGGTAGAGCTGACCATCGTCGCCCACCAGCAAGTGTATGCGGTCCTGCAGTTCGGCCACGTGGCTGGGACGCAACCGCTGCACCGTGTTCTTGAACAGGAGCACCGACCCCGTGTCGGTGCATAGGACCATGAGCGCGATGACGGGGACCGACCAAGCGAGACCGCGCCAGCCGTAGCGGCGTTGCAACACCACGAGGAACAGGACATACAATGGGACCCAGAGCTTCAGGTCGCTGATGTGCCACATGAAGGCATCGACACCTGGCCAATGCGTACCGTTCAAGGCCAGGAAGACCTCGCGGTCCAGGGCATCGAGGCGGTGCAGCAGGCTCATTCCACGTGTTCGGCCGGAAAGGTCCCGTGCAGTTTCTTCCAGAGCTTGTCCTTCAGCTCATCCAGCCCGATGCGGGCCACACTGGATATCATGACATGGTCCACGCCGCGGGGCAGCTCCTTCTTCATCTGCGCCATCATCACCGCATCGAGCATATCGCACTTCGTGATGGCGAGCAAACGCTGCTTGTCCAACAGCTCGGGTGAATATTGCTCCAGTTCGTTCAGCAGCACTTGGTATTCGTGGCGGATATCATTGGAATCAGCAGGCACCATGAACAGCAGCACGCTGTTGCGCTCAATGTGGCGTAGGAAACGGAGGCCAAGGCCCCGCCCTTCATGTGCCCCCTCGATGATCCCCGGGATATCGGCCATCACGAAGCTCTTGTGATCGCGGTAAGGAACGATGCCCAGGTTGGGCGTGAGCGTGGTGAAGGCGTAATCGGCGATCTTCGGCTTGGCGGCCGTGACCACGCTGAGCAGGGTGCTCTTGCCCGCGTTCGGGAAACCGACCAGGCCCACATCCGCGAGGACCTTCAGCTCCATCACCACCCACTTCTCAATGCCGGGTTCGCCGGGCTGGGAATAGCGGGGGGTCTGGTTCGTTGCCGTCTTGAAATGCTGGTTGCCCAGGCCGCCACGCCCACCAGCGAAGAGGATATGCTCCTCGCCGTCCTTGGTCACCTCGCAGAGCTGCTCACCGGTCTCGGCGTCCTTCACGATGGTGCCCAGTGGCACTTCGACCACCTGGTCCTTGCCGGCAGCCCCGCTGCTCTGGTTGCTGCTGCCCACCTGGCCGTCCTCGGCGATCACGTGCTTGGTGTAGCGCAGGTGAAGCAGGGTCCACAGCTGGCCGTTCCCACGCAGGATCACGTGGCCACCGCGCCCGCCGTCGCCGCCATCGGGGCCACCCTTGGGCATGTACTTCTCGCGACGGAGGTGGCTGCTGCCCTTCCCTCCCTTGCCGGAGCGGCATTCAATGCGGATGTGGTCGATGAAGTTCATGGGCCGGCTCAACGGATAGGCTCCGCAAAGGTGCGCATTAGAAAACGCCTGCCGAATGGTCCTGTAGAGACGCGGCCACGACCTTGACATCCCATATCCATCCAGCAATTAACTTTCCGGGAACTCCGGTTACCATGTCCACCCGATCGAATATCCTCATTCAAGTATTGGCGATGGCGTTCCTGGCGTCAACATCCTATGCGCAGTGGCAAGCACAACCGGGCGTTCCCAGTGTCGACTACTACAGCATCCAGCTATACAACGACCAGATCATCAACGGAGGCGGACTTCTGTCATCACTGCGCAGCATTGACAATGGCTCGACCTGGGACACGACCTATGTCACGGTATTCGGCGAACCGTTCCCATGTACGCTATATGATGTCCACTTCATCACATCGCAGACGGGCGTGGCCTCCGGGCTAATGTCGCAAGGCAGCCAATTCGTCATGTTACGCACTACGAATGCAGGCCAGAACTGGACTCCGACCTATGTAAGTCAGACCGGTGGGCTACTTCGCTGGATCCAGAATATTGAGTTCGGTTCAGTTACGGATGGCTTTGCGGTAGGGAGTGACAATCGCCTGCTACGCACGACGGATGGCGGGCAGAGCTGGACACAAGTGGCTCTACCGGGTAGCGGTCATCTTTATGCGCTCCGATACGGAGGTGGCAACGTCCGGCACATTGTGGGAAATGGCCGGATCCTGCGCAGCACGAATGGTGGGACTTCCTTTACCTCGCAATCGTTCCCGGGCCATGACCTGCGCGGCCTTCATTTCCCCAGCATCGAGCGCGGCTATGCGATCGGCCAACAAGGATCGCTGCTGCGCACGGATGATGAAGGGCAGACATGGACCATCATGAACGCACCTATGGAGGACGTGGATTTGACCGCTGTTCATTTCACTTCCGACGATGTCGGATACGTTACGGGCGGAACACGGATCTGGCGCACAACAACGGGTGGCATGTACTGGGAGTGGTTCGAATGTGGCGCCACCATGAACGCCATTACCTTTTCCGAAGCGGATGGTATTGCAGTTGGTACAGGAGGCGCACTTTACCGGACCGATGGAGGCACAGGCGGCTACCACCCCATTGCACGTTTCGACGTGAGCCCTGCCGTGTTCTGTGCTGATTCGCTCATCACACTGACTAACCGATCCGATCCGCAGTTATCCACCACATGGCTCTATAACGGCGTCTTTCTGGCGAACACCACGAATGCGACCCTGGTCATCAGCGCACCCCAGCAGACGGATACGATATCCTTGGTGGTGAACAATGGGTTCCATAGCGATACGCTCACGGTACACATCACCATCGCCCCATCGTTGAACATCGGTGTAACGACCAGCCTGGTCCAGGACACCTTGTGTGCCGGAGGCTCCACACAAGTGCAGGTTCCTTCGTCGTTACCTGGTGTGAACTACCAGCTCCGACGTGGTCAGACCAATATAGGCAGCTCACAGTTCGGGAACGGCAACACGCTGACCTTCAATACCGGCATGATCAGCGGTCAGGACACCTTGAACATACGTGCCACGCGCACAGTGCCGGGCTGTGGCACGGGTAGGGATTCCACCTACCTCGTCATCCATAGTGCGACGCCGATCATTACCCTCAACATCACAGCCGTTGATCCCGTGGTTTGTGAGGGAGGGAACACGGACATCATTGTTTCCGGCGCACAATCTGGCATAAGTTACCAGTTGAAGAAAGGGGCAGTGAACATCGGAGCGCCACTGATAGGAACCGGAGAAGCGCTCGTATTGAACAGTGGTCCATTGGACCAGAGTACGATGTTCACGGTCCAGGCCACTCATCCGTTCGGTTGCTCGGCAACCCTATCCACTCCCGTTCAAGTAACGGTGTTGCACCCGGAAGCCCATTTCACGGTACCGAGCTACAACCCCACGGTCGGAAGTACGTGGCAGGTCATCAACTCCAGCAACGTTCAAGGGGCCTCCTATTCCTGGTCCTTTGGACCGGATGCGATCCCAGCCAACTCATTGGCTACAGAACCAAGCGTTACGTTCACAAGCCCGGGAGCTGCTTCGGTCACGCTTATCATGACATCCCCTGAAGGATGCGTGGACCAATTCGAAGCGTCCATCCAAGTGATCCCCGAATTCACACCCGGCCCATGCATAGGGGTCCAAGGCCACCAAACCCAAGGTAGTGGTAGTTTCTTGTGCGGTATGGCCTACGGCCCTTCCAATGAAGTGGTAATTCTGGTGAATACTGAGGGAGGCTCTCCGGTGAAGTTCTTCGGAACACACCAGGACAGTGTGACCAGCTTTCCGACCTACTCTCCCTTTGGCTATCAGAGCTACAAGCACTTGCTCAAGGTCGATAGCGCTGGGGTACCGCAATGGATGGTCCGCATCGCGATGGAAAGTGGTTTGGGAGGTCGGGGCGATGTTGTGGTCGATGATGATGGAAATGTCTACGCAGTGCTATTCATCGGTGCCAGTAGTCCAAGTACTGATAGTGTCCGTGTGTATAGTAGTGATGGCCGTTCCATCGCATTCAGGGCCACGCCTGGACCCAATTCGACACAACGGGTTTTGGTCGCCAGTTGGGATGGCAACGGCCTGCTTCGATGGTACGACACCTTTCTGTCCTCGAACGGCGCATCGGCATTCCGGATCTCCGCAGGCAATGATGGTGTCGTGCGCGTCCTTGTTGGTGGCAGCGGCAGCGTGAACCCATACCTATCTGCATACAATAGCTCTTCCGGGGCCCTTATTTGGGCCATCCAAGCATCGACGTACAATGTAGCGAGCGACATGGTCGTGGATGCCACCGGAACAGCCTATCTGCCGAGGGGAAGCGGCATTGACCGCTATTCGCCAGGCGGAACGTTGCTGGGCACGATGAATATTGCGGAGAATATCCCTGTTAGCGGAATCACTCCGAGGTTCGACCTTCAGGAGGTAGCCATGGACAGTGAGGGGGACATCTATGTCACCGGCACCTTTCGGGGGCGCTGGGTATTGGGTACTGATACGCTGGAGAATCTGGTGAACACCTGGTACTACAATGATTATGTCATTTGCAGGATCGATACCGTTACAGGTGTGACCTGGGCACGACAGATCCGGGTGACCGCCACCGGAGCACGTACGCATGATGGATTCACGGTTGCCGGCGGCCATGTGCTTTGGCAAGCGGGCGGCATTGCAGGCACCTTTTCCATAGAAGGCCACCCACCATTGGTGTCTCCTACGGTGTGCCAGGTCTTCGTCCATTTCGACACGAACGGCGGAACACCAAGGCTTTGGGAGTTCCCCGAGGGGATCGGGGGGTTTGGGGCCTTAAACAACGGAAAATGGCAGCATTCGCTGACGCGCTCATGGGACGAACAGCGTATTGCATCATGCCATCGCTTCACCAACACGATCACGGTCAATGGCGCCAGCTACGTGCCCCACACCGCGCCGTTCGTTGTGGGAAACTATCTGATCACCTTGGGCGACATTGAATGCTTCGTTCCCGGCCTTCCTTCACCCACAGCCACGCCCATTTCATACTTCTCCTCTACGACCTTACCGGCCTGTGCAGGGGAAGTGGTGTCGTTCACCGATGCATCATTGAATGGCGCAACATCATGGGAGTGGACCTTCGAAGGAGGAGAACCGGCCACATCGTCGATCGCCGACCCATCCGTGACCTTCAGTACTTCGGGCGAGCACCTGATCTCCTTAACGGCGTCTAACGCTAACGGCACAGGAACTACCTGGTCCTCATCCATCACCATCGACATCTGTACTGGAATGGGTGGCTCGAGAACCAACATGTATTCACTCGCTCCCACGCTCACCAGCGACCGTGTCATCCTGTGCGCGCCAGTCGGAGCCAAAGGATCCTATACCGTCATGGATGGACAAGGCCGTATGATCATGACCGGAAAGCTGGAAGAACGGGTCGCGATCGATGTGCGTTCATGGGCACCCGGGGTATATTCAGTGAATGCGCCAAGCACCGGCATGATCGGTCGGTTCTTCGTAACGCACTGAGCGCTCAGCCTATAGCGGCCACGAGCCTTGCCGTGATCTCCTCCAGGCTGCCCACGCCATCGATGGCCTTGAACTTGCCTTGAGCGCTGTAAAACTCCTTTAACGGAGCGGTCTTGTTCTCGTACTCGCGGATTCGGTTGCGGATCACGGTCTCGTTCTGGTCATCGGCACGGCCGCTGACGGCACCGCGGCCCAGCAGGCGCTTCACGAGCTCCTCCTCCGGCACTTCCAACGCCAGCATGGCCACGATGGGCTCGTTCTTGGCCGTAAGCATGGTGTCCAAGGCCTCGGCCTGTGCCTTCGTGCGCGGGAAGCCATCGAAGATGAAACCCTTGGCATCGAGGTGGGCCTCCATCTTGTTGCGGATCATGCCGATCACGATGTCGTCGGCCACCAGGTCACCGCGGTCCATCAGGCCTTGGGCCTTCAAGCCCAGTTCGGTCTCGGCCTTGATCTCGGCACGCAGCAGATCGCCGGTGCTCAGGTGTACTAGCCCGTATTTCTCGATCAGGAAGGCGCTCTGTGTGCCTTTGCCGGCCCCCGGAGGGCCAAAGAGTACCAGGTTCAGTTTGCTCATTGTCCGTTCGGAATGATCCGGTAGATGCCCGGCAGATTGCGACCAAGCCCGTTATGGTCGAGGCCCGAGCCAACCACGAAGTCGTTGGGAATGCGGATGGCCACATGATCGATGGCCACGTTCTGTTTGTATGCGTCGGGCTTGAACAGCAATGTGGCGATACTGATGCTCGCCGGATGCCGATCATGCAGCAGCTCCAGGATGTGGACAATGGTGTTGCCGGTGTCCACGATGTCCTCCAGGATCACCACATCACGCCCTTCAATGCGCTCGTTGAAGCCGATGAGATCGGTGACCTTGCCCGTGCTGCTCGTGCCGTGGTAGCTGGCCACCTTCACGAAGGTGATCTCGCACTCGATGGTGAGCCGCTTGAGCAGTTCGGCCGCAAAGAAGAACGAACCGTTGAGCACGCCCACGAACAGTGGACGCTTACCGGCGTACTTCACGCTCAGTTCCGCCGCCACGCGGGCAACAGCCTCGTTCACCTCGGCCTCCGGAATGAACAGCTCGAAATCGAGGTCATGAAGGTGTACGCGTGACATGATGTCGAAGTGGTCCGTGGGCATTACGCCCTTTGGGTCGGCGAAGGTACGGATCGGCGCGGGGTGGCCGGATGAACGCGGCATTGGACGGAGCATTACTTTCGGAGCGATGCGGAACACGATACTCGCGCTCTGCCTGCTGAACGTCCTGGACCTGTTGGCCGGTGGTGACCACCTGCCCCTGGGCGCCCGGGCCGCAGGCATGGGCTACACCGGCCTCGCCACGGCCGACCTCTGGAGCCTCCGCCTGAACCCTGCCGGCATAGCAGGACTTGAACAGGCCACGGCAGGCATGTTCTACCAGCAGCACTTCTTCAGCACCGACCTGGCGCAACAAGGCCTGGCCGTGGCCGTGCCCGTGGGCAAAGGCGCGTTCGGGCTGGCCGGCGACCGTTTCGGCTACGACCTGTACAACGAAACACGTGTCGGCCTGGCCTATGCCATGCAGTTCAATGAAGGGTTCCGTGCGGGCATCCAGCTGAACCACGTGGGTGTCCGGCTGGGCGACAACTATGGCAGCACGGGCACGTTCACAGCCGAATTGGGCATGCAGGCTCGGCTCACCAATGAGCTCTGGATCGGTGCGCATTTATACAACCCCACACAGGCGCTGTTGGGCACCAGCGGCGATGGCGCCGTGGTGGTCGAAGAACGGGTACCCACTTTACTACGCGCCGGCCTTTTGTACATCTTCAGTAAGAAACTCTCGATGACCGCCGAAGCGGAAAAAGACATTGACCGCCCCGAGCGGTTCCGGTTCGGCGTGGAATACAACCCCAACAACATCCTGTTCCTGCGCACGGGCGTCAGCACCGGTGATCTCCAGGGGCACTTCGGGGCCGGTTTCCGGTTGAAACAACTTGACATCGACCTGGCCGTGGTGGCGGGATCACGACTGGGTGCCACACCCGTGGTGGGCATCAACTACCGGTTCAAATGACCCGTTGGCTGTTCGTCGGTGCATTGGTGCTGCTCGCTTGTGGCCTGCGTGGCCAGGTGGACGGCGTACCCCGCGACCTGATCGAGCAGCGCATTGAGGAAGCGGCCGAAAGGCTGGGCGATGAAAGCGATGTGGACCTGACCAACCTGTTCGAGGTGCTCACCGACCGCTACCTCGACCCCATCGACCTGAACCATACGAACGCGCAGGAGCTTAGTGCGCTCTTCCTGCTCGATGATGTGCAGATCGGCGCGTTGTTGCAGCACGTGCGTCGCAACGGAAAATTGTTGAGCATCTACGAGTTGCAGGCCATTCCCGGCTTCGATGTGCGCACCATCCAACAGATACGCCCCTTCGTGACCGTGCGCGAGAACCCCATGGGCACCACGGCCACGCTGGGACAGATGCTCACCAAAGGCACGCACGAGGTCATGGTGCGCAGCATTGTGAACGTGGAGGAACGCCGCGGCTTCATGGACCGCACCAACCCGTTCGGCAAGGAGTATTACTACCCGAACGGAGACCCACTGCCCGATCTGGACGACCCGGTCGTGGTGGATTCGTTGCGTGCCAACAGCAAGGTGTACCTCGGCAGTCCTTACAAGTTGTTCACCCGCTACCGTTACCGTTACCGGCACAACCTCAGTTTCGGTTTCACCGCTGAAAAGGACGAAGGCGAAGAGTTCTTCCAAGGCACTCAGAGGAATTTTGATTTTGTGAGCGCCCACCTGTTCCTGCGGGACATGGGTCGCCTGAAAGCCCTTGCCATTGGTGACTTCCAAGCACAGTTCGGACAGGGCCTCACCTTCTGGAACGGATTGGCCTTCGCGGCCAAGAGCAGTTTCACCATGAACGTGAAACGCAACGCGATCGGCCTTGCGCCCTACACCAGCGTGAACGAGAACCTGTTCATGCGCGGAGCTGCCGCCACCTATGCGTTGACGAAGAGGATCGAGGTAACGGGTTTCTGGTCCAGGAAGTACATCGATGCCAACCTGAACGTGCTGCAACCGGGCGAGGACAGCCTGGGCACCAACATCCCCGAATCCACGTTCACCAGTTTTCAGGAGGACGGCTTTCACCGCACCTACAATGAACTGCGGAAGAAGGACGCCGTGCTGGAACAAGTGGTCGGCGGACACGTGCGATACCGTGGCAAGGGCTTCAGCATCGGGGCCACCGCCGCACACGCCGCCTTCGACACCCAACTGGACCGGGACCTCCAGACCTACAACCAGTTCGATTTCAATGGAGGTGAGAACACCACGGCCGGCATGGACTGGAACGCGTTGTACCGCAACGTGAACTGGTTCGGCGAAATGTCCGTGAGCGCCAATGGGGGCACCGCCATGAACACCGGCATCCTGGTGGCCCTGGACAAGCGCGTGAGCATGAGCATGCTCTATCGCAACTATGGCCGCGACTACCATGGACTGTACAGCGTGGCTTTTGCCGAAGGCACCAATCCATGGAATGAACGGGGGTTATATACTGGTATCGAGATCCGTCCGGACCGCAAGGTGAGCATCAACGCCTACGTGGACCAGTTCCGCTTCCCCTGGCTGCGCTACCAGACCAACGCCCCTTCCGATGGCAACGACTGGCTGGCGCAGGTGAACTGGCGGCCGAGCAAACGCGTCGAGCTCTACGCCCGGGTGCGTCAACAGGACCGCGCGCGGAACACGAGTGACGATGTTGCAGGGATCAAACCCGTGGTGCGGGTGGCACAGACGAACTATCGGTTCAATGCGAGCTACAAGGTGAGCGATGCCGTGGCACTACGCACTCGACTGGAGACCGTTGACTTCCAGCGCGGCAGTGCTCCGCTTCAACATGGTTTCCTGGTCTACCAGGACATTGTGCACCGCCCGCTCTCGAGCCCGTTGGAGCTGACCCTTCGTTTCGCCCTATTTGAAACAGGCAGCTACGATGCCCGGCTTTATGCGTTCGAGCACGACCTCATCGGCGTGTTCTCCATCCCCCCCTACTACGGCCGCGGAATCCGGTGGTACGGCATGGCACGCATCACTGCGCTTCGCAGAATGGACATCTGGCTGCGCTATGGCGCCTGGATCTACCAGGACCAGACCGCCATCAGCAGCGGCTTGCAGGAGATCCCCGGCAATGTTCGTAGCGATATAAAAATGCAGGTGCGGTGGCGTTTATGATCGAACCGGTCCGGGGAATTACCGGACAGCAGCACTTGATGCAAGGCACATCACGACCTTCACGCTGACCATGGGGCTGCAACACATCAGGCTCGACCAGAAGGCCCCCGTAGCGGTGCTCAGTGGATCCTCGATGCCGCGCCTCGAGTTCCGGCAGGCCCTGTTCCGCAGTCCGTTGCCCGGCTGGCACCGTCGGCTCTATCCGGCCGCAGTGATCGTGACCACCACGGCCTTCGATGTGCGCGACCGGAAGTTGGTGGTGGACCACCAGGCCATGCGGTTCAGCCTGTTGTACGACGACAGTTGGCCGGAACCGGTGTTCCTGAAGGTGCATTGCTGGCCCTACAAGCCCGTGGAACTCCGCAAGGACGCGCCAGTAGCGTATTGGACCGTCGAACTGCGGCTTAGGGACCTGCGGTTGGGCCCCGAGGAATGGGTGGAAGTGGCCTTCCTGGGTTGACCAACGATCAGTGGCCCGTGCGTGCGTGGTAGATACTGGCCGGGATATTCCGACCATCCTCGAAGTACAACACTGAACCATGGCGATCGGCCACGCGACGGTACTCGGTGGTGTGGCCGGTGGCGCCCTGCAAGCGCACCACCGTGATCACGCGAAGGCGTTCAACGAGGACCTCCACGGAACGCCCAGGCTCCAATGTTCCCAAAGCTCGCATATCGTCCGCGGCGATGTGCGGACCGGTGGCCAGACCCTCCCCATTCGCTGCAACAGCGTTAACCTCGGGGCGTGGAACGGCTGGCACAGTAACTGAGCGAACGGTCGGTGCTCTTTCCGGAGCGGCATTGGACGGTGTGGCGCTGATCTCCCTCCCACCAACGGCGATGTGCATTGTACGACCAGGTTCCAATGCAGGTGCGCCAACCACCGCTGTTGCCGCCACTGAACGACCCACCCGCTCCATGGCCTTGGGGTCGTAGATGCGCTCTGCCAGTGGCCTTCCTCCCGCATCGAACCGCTGCCAAACACCTGACTTGTGGCCATGTTCGTATCGCCCTTGGCTTTCCACCTGGCCATCGGCATAGTAGAACACGAACGCTCCGTGCATTTCCTGCAATCGCGCGTCCAGGAACTGACCTTCAGCGATGAGATGACCATCAGGTGCGAACGCCCTGCCGATGAACAAGGGACCGCGCCTGCCATGCTTCGCCCATTGAAGGTCGTCAGTGACCACGGAGCGTATGGGGAGGACGAGGATGGGCGCAGCGAAACCACGGGCCATCAACGCGGCGATCCGCTCCTGCACGGGGCCGCCCGGCGCGACCTGATACTCCGTGCGATGCACGAAATCACGCACCTCATCCAGGTAATGCACATACCCCACCGGTCCATCATATGCATTGATGCCGTTCGCCCCCTCGGTGAACAAGCTCACCTGGAACGGGAACTCAAACCGACGGGTCAACTCTTCGGCCGGGACATGTGTGTCGAAATACACCCGTTTGGTCACCATTCCGGACCGTTCGAAGCTGAGCATATAGGCCTGTTCAAGCAGCAGGTCGAGCGTGAAATGACCTTCCACATTCTCCATCACGGTCTCTGGCGCATCCACAGGCGTGATGATGACCCTGCCCATGGAAGATCGATCACCACGCAACAACAGAATGCCATCCAAATGCAGCATGCCCGGAGCCTCGGCCGTAGCAAACAGGCCAAGTGGCAGCAATAGGGCGATCAGCAGGACAGCAGCGATGGGGTTACGGTATTTCATGGCCTCGGGTATTGGACGATCACCGGCACCGTCCCGGACCCATTGTCCAAAAGCGGGAAGGCTTTCAGGGCGGCTGTCGGTCATCAGGGAATCTTCCATGTGGTCATGACATGAAATTATCCATGGCGAGAAGCCATTCCTATGAGTTTGCTCAGAATACCCCAGTAGTGGGTAGACCCGCAGGGCCGCGCGTTCAAAGACTATTCAGCCTTCGTGTTCCGCGAAGCAGGCAGAAAGAGGCCCAGGGTGAGGTAACCCATTACCGCGCCGTATGCGGTGCTGGTCCACCAGCGACCGGTGATGGCACAACCGTTCAAACAGCCGAACCAGTTCCAATAGGCCCAACCGGCCAATGCACCCAGCGCGATGAACGTCGTGTACAGCATCCCCCTTTTCATGGTGCGAAGGTCGGTACTCGCTCCACCTCCACAGCGTGACAGAGGTCACCAGCCCAGTTCGGCCCTGCGCTCCCTTACTCGCTTGGGTGGTTTACCTTGGAGCGAGAACTTGATCGGCATGGCGAACTGCACGCGGACCGGCTTGCCGAGCATGGTGCCCGGTGTCCACCGCTCCAATGAGCCAACCACGCGGAGTGCCTCGTTATCGAGCAACGGATGAACGCCTCGCACGACCTTGACGGACGAAACGGCTCCATCCTTCTCAATGACGAACGACACGAACACCGTGCCTGCGATCCATTGTTTCCGGGCCTCCTTGGGGTATCGGGCGTTCATTGAAAGGAAGGCCAACAACTGCTCCTCGCCACCGGGATACTTCGGCATCACCTCGCAGGTGGTCAGACAGGTATCGCCATAGGCGGTCCCGTTGGGTGCGCTCCCCTGACCATCCTGAGCACTGGCCATGGACCAGGTGATGATCGCCAAACACGCCAACAGTGTTCGCATGCTCCAAATTTCGGGAAGTACCTTTACCATCGTTCACGCATGCGCCATTCCCTCGTCATCCTGCTCCTGGTGCTCGCCTCACAAGGGCGTGCCCAACTGAACAACTGGGACCCCTCGTGGTACCCCACCGATACTGCACTGGTCTTCCACGACGACCTGGACTACTACTTGAACGCCTACAGCAAGGGGGAGATCAAGGAAATGCGCAAACAGGTGAACATCTGGCGCATGAATTTCGACAAGCTGATGCGCCAGACCATCCGCGACCTGCGCACGTACAGCGAAGGTGGTGGCATGGAGCCGCGCACGCACGACTTCACGCTACCGATCGCACAGGAGCCGGGCACCTACCACCTGAGGGGCAACGATGGGAAGATCAGGGCGTTCATGTTCGGCAGCATCAGCAATCCGCCGTCGCGCATGCAGATGGAACGGTGGAGCCGCCTGGTGCAGAAATACGCCAAGGAGGAGGTACAGCTCTTCGTGATCTACGGACGGGAACTGCATCCTGGCGACAAAAAGACCTTCAAGCTCTACCCCGACCCACAGAGCGAATACGAGAAGGCCGCCTATGCCAAGGAGTTCGCGCAGTTGGGGAAGTTGCCAGTGCTCATCGACGGATTGAACGATGCCGTGTACACCGCTTACGGCAAGGCACCGAACGGGGCATTCCTGGTGGACAAGGACGGCAACCTGGTGTTCCGAGGCACCTGGGCCGATGCGCGGAAGATGGAGCACATGATCGATACGCTCCTGAAGTGGTACAAGGCCGGCAAGCCGAAGAACTTCGAGGCCAAGTAGGCCATTGAGGTCGCCGTGGTCACACCTGCACTGTGCGCCATTTCCCTCGCTTGAAGAGGTAGCCGCTCAGCACCGCGAGCAGGCTTTCGCTGATGGCGATGGACGCGAACACCCCTTCGGGTCCCCAATGGAGCACCCGGGCCAAGGTCCAGGCCAGTGGTATCTCGATCAGCCAGAAGCAGACCACGTTCATCCACGTGGGCGTGAGCGTGTCGCCCGCCCCATTGAAGGCCTGGGCCAGCACCATGCCGTAGCCATAGAAGAAATAACCCAGGCAGATGATGCGCAGTGCGCTGATGCCATGATCGGCCACCACGGGATCCTGCGTGAAGAAGCCCATCAACCACGGGGCCGCGCCCCAGAAGAAGATGGCCACGGCGACCATGAACAACATGTTGTAATGGCCGCACAACCAAGCCGAACGGGCGGCGCGGTCCGGTTGCTTGGCGCCCAGGTTCTGGCCCACCAATGTGCTGGCCGCATTGGCCATGCCCCAGGATGGCAGCAGCGAGAAAATGATGATCCGCACAGCGACCGTGTACCCCGCCACCGCCGCGCTGCCGAACGCGGATACAATGCGGACCAGGAACACCCAGCTGGCACTGGCGATCATGAACTGGGCCACCCCGCCGGCCGATACCTTCACGATGTTCCATAACACGGGCGGATCGAACCGCAGCGGCACACCCAGAAGCGTGATGCGCTCGCCGACACGGAACAGGTAATAGAGCTGCAGACCGACACCGGCACTGCGGCCTATGGCGGTAGCCACTGCTGCGCCGGTAACGCCCATTTCAGGAAATGGGCCAATGCCGAAGATGAGCAGCGGATCAAGAACGATGTTGATGCCGTTCGCCAACCACAACGACCACAACGCCATCATGGCATTGCCAGCACCGCGGAAAATGGCATTGATCCCGAAGAGCAACAGGATGATCATATTGCCTCCCAGCATGATGCGCATGTAATCCGTGCCCTCCGCCACGACGGCAGGTTCCGCACCCATCAGTTCAAGAATGCGCTGGGGGAAGAGCAGGCCCGGTATGGCGAGGACCACGCCGAGCACCAAGGCCAGCAAAATGCCCTGCAAGGCCGCTCGCGATGCACCTGCCGGGTCCTTCTCGCCGGTACGGCGCGCCACCACTGCCGTAATGCCCATGCCCAACCCCCAGGCCAGGGAATAGACCAAGGTCATCACGCCCTCCGTGAGCCCCACAGTGGCCACCGCGTTCACGCCCACGCGGCTCACGAAGAACACATCCACCAGGGCGAACATGGCCTCCATGGCCATCTCCAACACCATGGGGATGCTGAGCAGGACGATGGCCCTGCGCACACCCATGGTGGTGTAGTCCTGGTCCTCGCCGCTGCGCAGGCTTTCCCTTACAAGGTCAACGATCGAGCGTAGGGTCATGGAAAGGGTCGGATGCTCCCGGTCAGCGGGCAGGTCCGGGCAGCGAAGGTCGCGCTCAGCAGCGTGTCATGCGCCCTGTTCATCACAACATGCCGGTCCACTTTGCCTTGTTCAAACCCGGCCCGCTCCTTGCCTGCAGCCACCCTGTGCACCCGATAATTTTGTTCCATGCAACGTTCCGCGCTCCTTCTTCTTGCCCTCCTACCCGTTGCGCTCAATGCCCAGAACGTGTTGCAGCGCACCTTGCAGAACGACACCATGCCCAATCTGGTGGTCAACCCAGGGTTCGAGGACGTGGAGCGCACCTATTGTGCATGGACCACCGATGTTTCGAAGTTCAACGCTGCGGTGCGCAGCTGGAGCTCGCCCACCCAGACCACGCCCGATCACTTCAGCACCACGCTGGACCCTGAATGCTGGGCGCACCCGCGCAAACACAGCAGCGGAAAACAGACCACCCACGGCGGCAATGCCATGGTGGGCATCAAGCCGTCCGGCAAGGGCAACACCCCCACTTACTGGCACGAGTATGTGCAGACCGAGCTGAAGGAGCCCCTGCAGGCCGGCGTGCGCTACATCGCCGAATGCTGGGTGCTGCGCGCGCACCGCAGCAACGAGGCCGGCAACAACATCGGCATGTACTTCACCGATGCGCCAGTGAGCACGCGCGACTGCCTGCCATTATACCTGACCCCACAGGTGAACGAGGAGAAGGTGGTGAAGGGTGGATGGCACAAAATGAGCGGCGTGTTCGAGGCCACGGGCACCGAACGCTTCCTGATCATCGGCAACTTCTATGGCGATGAGGTCACCTCGCACGAACGCCAGCCCGATGGGGAACGCGGCGCGTACTACTTCATCGACGATGTGAACGTGCGGATCGCCCCGGCCGGCACGGCCCTCACGCCAAAACCGAAGACCAGCACGCCGCCGCCACCCCGCCCTGTGGTTCCCGACCATACCAGCAGCACCACGGTGGACATTCACCAGGTGGAACCCGCCGTTGGCACGCGTGTTCGCCTGGACAACGTGCAGTTCGCCTTCGACAAGGCCGACCTGCTGCCGGGCAGCGAGAAGGAACTCGACAAGCTCGTGGACCTGATGACGGACTTCCCCTTCCTCCGCGTGGAGATCGAGGGCCACACCGATGACCAGGGCACCGACGAGTACAACCTGAAGCTCAGTGACGCCCGGGCCAAGGCCGTGGTGGACTACCTGCTCAAGAAGAAGGTGGAAAAAGAGCGCCTCACGTGGAAGGGCTATGGTGAGAGCAAGCCCTTGAAGCCGAACACCAGCGAGGAACACCGCGCCATCAATCGACGGGTGGAGTTCCGGGTGATCGAGCGCTGACAAAAAGAAAGCGGCCCGCCGGAACGGACCGCTCACTCCCCTGCCGCGTTGCAGGGCCATCGACCTCCTCCCTCGTTCGACCGTTATTCGGCCAGGATCTGCTTGGCGCGCTCCAGGATGCGGGTATCATCCAACGCCACGATACCCCCATCGGGGCCGCTCTCCAAATGCACGCCCATGGGCCTGCCATTGGTATGGCCATAGCCGCCGAAATAGTTCCAAACGGTCTCCACATTGAGGTCAAGTTCCCGGGCGATACGATGGATGCTACCATCGGGCAGGGTGTCCTTGATCCGCCGCAACTCGTTGAAAGTGATGTTCATGATCGGGTCGGTTTGGGTTGGTGAGGTGCTTTAAATCTAACATCGTCCGGAGCGGGATCCCAAACGCGATCGGCACGGTGTTCGCGTAGCGGCGCTATCTTTCCAACCATGTGGCACCGTGTCGTTCCGCTATTGCTGGCCCTGTTCCAATGGCTGGCACCTTCGGGCGCCCAACAATACGACCTGCGCACCTTTTCGTTGGAGCACGGACTGCCCAGCGCAAGCGTGAACGACCTGTGCGAGGATGCCGAAGGATTCCTTTGGGTGGCCACTGACCAAGGAGCTGCGCGCGGGCAAGGTCTGCGCTTCGAGGCGATCGGTGGCACCCAAGGCCAGCCCGCCAGCGAGGTCACCGCACTGTTGGCCTTGCCCGATGGTCGCATGTGGCTCGGAGCGCGAAATGGCGCCCTCTCCTGGTGGCAGAACGGCAGCACGGTCAGCTGGTCCGGACAGGCACTACCCAATTTCCCCGTGCGGGCATTGGTACCCGATGAGAACGGGACGCTTTGGTTGGCAAGCCGGGGTGGCGGCATTTGGCAGATCAACACGGGCACGCAACAGGTCTTGTCCGTGAACATTGGACTGCTCTCTCTCCGCATCAATGCCTTGGTGCGTCTGCCCGATGAACGCTTGCTGGCAGCCACGGACAGCGGATTAGCCGTATTGGAGAAAGACCGCTGGGTACCGATACGGTCATCCGTGCTACCATCGCAGAGAACACTTGCCTTATACGCTGACGAGCAGGGCGTGCTCGTCGGCACCGACAAGGGCTATGCTGAGCTCGACCCGCAACTGCGTCCGCTGCCCATCAGCGAGCGTTTCGCGGGCTACCAACCCTTGGTGCTTCCACATCCGGTGGTGCTGAGCGTGCTGCGCACCAGCACTGGAGAGATCTGGCTGGGCACACCGGCAGGCAGCGTTCATCTCTCCCGTCGCAAAGGCGTGCCCACGCTGACCACGATCGCAGAAGCGAACGGCCTTGGCCATGACCTGGTGCGGTGCCTTCATCAGGACCGCAGCGGAGGCATTTGGGTCGGAACGGCCTTCGGAGGCGTGAGCAAATTCACCAGTGATGCCTTCCAGTATTTCACCGAGCGCGACGGATTAGGCTCACGGATCGTAAGCGCCATCCACCGCACGGCCGACGGTGTGCTTTGGATAGGCACCCAGGGCGGTGGCGTGGCGCGTTGGGATGGCAACCGGATCACCACCTTTGGCCGGGAACATGGGCTTCCCAGCATGTTCATCACCTGCCTCGGCGAGGATGCGCAGGGATACCTGCTGGCGGGCACGGCCATGCACGGCCTACACCGTCTGAAGGGTGACCGATTTCAACCCGCACTTGAAGTAGGCCGCTTGGAGAGTGCCCGAGTGAACGCCATAGAACGCGGACCGGATGATCGCGTATGGGTAGGCACCGCGAGCGGGCTCTTCCACGAGAAAGGCGATGGCAGCTTCGTGTTGGCGGGGCCGAAGGCCCGCACCATCAACGACCTGCTGATCACTGCGGACACGCTCTGGGCCGCCACGGACAGTGGGCTGTACCGCGCGGCGACCGGTCCAGCTGATCTGCAATGGACCCGGTATGGATCCATTCCCATCACCACCATTACAAGCCTTGGCCGTGATACGCCCGGAAGCATTTGGGTGGGCACAGCGGCAAGCGGGCTTTATCGGCTCGGTCATGGAAAAGCGGATCACTTCGAACTGAGCGATGGGCTGCAAAGCCTGGCGATCGAAGGCATCGTGCTGGACGCGTGGGAGAACATTTGGTTGGGCACGCGGAAAGGCGTTCACCAAGTGGAACTGGACGTGTTGCAGGAACAAGTGCTCAACATCAAGCAATACGGCCCGGATGATGGCTTCATCGGGATCGAGAGCCTGCGCAATGCCTGCATGCTGGATGGCGACAGCACGCTCTGGTTCGGCACCGTGCGCGGCGCCATCCGCTATGATCCGCGCGAGGTGGTGGAAGAGACCCGCGAACCCTTGATCCACCTCACCGAACTACAGCTCTTCTACGAACGGCCCGACTGGACACCCTGGTGCCACGGCATGGGTCGGAACGGATTCCCACAGGAGCTGGAACTTCCGCACGACAAGAACCACCTCACGTTCGCCTTCACGGGCATCTCGCTCGCCTACCCCGAGAAGGTGCGCTACCGTTGGATCCTGGAGGGCTACGACCCGGACTGGTCGCCGATCACGGCCACACAGCGCGTCACGTACAGCAATATCCCGCCGGGCAGCTACACGTTCAAGGTGATGGCCCGCAATGCCAGCGGCATCTGGAACGAAGAGCCCATCACGTACGCCTTCACCATAGCGCCCCCTTTCTGGCAGACCAACACCTTCCGGATAGCCGGTGGTGGTGCGCTGTTGCTGCTCCTGTTCGGCATTGTCCGCGTGCGCGAACGAAACCTGCGCAAGGACCGCGAACGCCTGGAGCGCACCGTGGCCAATCGCACCCGCGAGCTCGCCACCGAGAAGGACCGTAGCGAACGCCTGCTGCTGAACATCCTGCCCGCGTCCACGGCCGAGGAGCTTAAACTGAAAGGGACCGCAGAAGCGCGTCGGTACGAGCACTGCACCGTGCTCTTCAGCGACTTCAAGGGCTTTACCA
The DNA here is from genome assembly GCA_040383865.1 of Flavobacteriales bacterium. Classification (GTDB taxonomy): domain Bacteria; phylum Bacteroidota; class Bacteroidia; order Flavobacteriales_F; family PHOS-HE28; genus PHOS-HE28. Next base: position 23,354 of record JBEICT010000010.1, read on the forward strand.
CGTTCAGTACGAACATGGACAGCGACACCCTGGTGGCCGAACTGGACCACTACTTCCGGCTGTTCGATGGGCTGTGCGAGCAGTACGGCGTGGAGAAGATCAAGACCATCGGCGATGCCTACATGTGCGCGGCAGGCATTCCGGAGCCAACACCTACGCACGCGCTCGATGCCGTATTGATGGCCCTGGGCATGGTGGAGGCCGTGGACCGCAGTAACGCCGAGCGCCGCGCCAAAGGCCTGCAGGAATGGCCCGTGCGCATTGGCCTGCATACAGGGCCCGGGGTGGCCGGCGTGGTGGGTGAGAAGAAGTTCGCCTACGACATCTGGGGTGATACCGTGAACCTGGCCAGTCGCATGGAGAGCAATGGCGAGGCCGGCCGCGTGAACATCAGCGGCCCCGTGTATGCCCAGGTGATGGACTACGTGGAAGCACAGCCCCGTGGCCCCATACAAGTGAAGGGGAAAGGCCAGGTGCAGATGTATTTCGTCTTACGATTGAAACCGCAATACAGTGCGGATGAACGGGGGCTTTTGCCGAACGAAGCCTTATTGAGGTCATCTCGGGCCACACATCCCTGAAGGTCCCCAACAAGAACAAGGGCGGACACCTTTCGGTATCCGCCCTTGCAATAGGATGGTGTCAACTTACTCGATCACCAGACGTTGTGCCGTGCGCACCCCATTCATGGTGAACTGGGCCATGTAGTTGCCAGCCGCCATGCCCGTGAGGTCGATGGTTCGCACGCTGCTGGCGCTCAAATGACCGTTCCAATTGAACACGATGCGGCCGGCAATGTCCATCACCTGAATGGCCGCAGCACCGTTCTCACCGGTGTACTCGAGGTTAAAGAGGCCTGAGCCCGGATTGGGGTACACATGGAAGGACGAAGTCGCTTCATTCTCGTTGATGCCGATGGTGCTGCCCGCACCCTCGGTCACGCAGATCTCAAAGTTGTGCTCATCAGAACCATGCCCATAGTCGTACACACGGACGAAATAAGTCGCGCCGACCGTAAGACCCGACCGGGTAAGCTGCTCAGTGGTGGTCTCCGTGGCGGCCATCGGGAAGGTGGCATCGGCGCAGGCCAGGGAGGTCAACGCATCACAACCTGGTCCGGAGAACAGCTCCACCACAGCATCGGCGGCATTGAAGCCCACCACACCAATGGTCTGGGTCTCGTTGGTGCACTCGAAGGAGAACCACGCGTCGAACGCGTTCGATGACGTGAACCCCGCACAGGCGATCGGCGCCAAGGACTGGGTGGCCCCCAACGTACTGAAGGGAGTAGGCACGCAAGTTGCACCAGAGACCAGGTCGACAGCGGTGGCACAATCATCGTACGCAGGTGGCAACGGGCACGCTGTGGCGTTGATGGTCAGTGTGTAGGGTCCGGCCGTGGCAGGCTCTCCGCGCACGGGAATGTAGTAGGTACCAGCAGGCACAGCGGTCCAAAAGATGGTGGCATTGCCGTCCGTGCAATCATTGAAATTCCCTCCGCTGAAAAAGACCAGGTCATCGCTCATGGGGCAGGTGGTTGCCAACACCGCTTGATAAATGGCCGGTTGAGTGGCGGTGCCGCAGTAGGCCACCGAGAGGTCAACGCAGCCCGTGATGGTGATGCGGTGGAACACGAACACGGTATCGCCACCCAGGTCCAGGGCGGATCCGGGTTCAGCGTCGCCGGTATTGGTGGCACCCGTAGTGGTACCCGTGAATACCAAGGGGGTGCCAGGCACCACGACCTCGGCGGTCACTGCCGTGCAGAGGTCGTTCGGCGGTACGTCACCGCGCGCGGCATCAGCCGTGTTAGGGCGTGCGTTCGGGTTCACCAGAACGGTGCCTGCGACACCGCGGTTCGCCTTGTTGGTGAACACGCCTTGAGCATTCAGTCCTGTTGCCAGGAGCATGAACGGGGCGGAAAAAAGGAAAGCGTTGAATTTTTTCATGGGATCGATCTTGTTCTTGACAAAATCAAAGATGATGTTTTGCTCGCAACTTTCAGTTCATGTCGGAGCTCTGGAACATGACCTGCACTGACCAAGCCTGAAAATGCCCCGACCATTGACACACTCCGATGCAACCAGGCAAGGCTCCGGACATCGGTCATGCCGACCTCAGCTCAACCCACTGATCACCCCGTTGGCATCGATGTCCATGCCTTCGGCGGCGGGCACTTCGGGCAGACCCGGCATGCGCATGATCTCGCCGCAAATGGGCACCACGAAGCCGGCGCCGGCACTGATCTCGATGTCGCGCACGGTGATGCGGAAGCCGGTGGGTGCAGCACGCAGCTCCTTGTTGTCACTGAAGCTGTACTGCGTCTTGGCCATGCAGATGGGCACGCCGTTGAGGCCGAGCTTGTCGATGCGGCGCAGGGCGGTCTCGGCATCGTTGCTGTAATCCACCCCATCGGCCCGGTAGATCTCGCGGGCGATGGTCTCGATCTTCTGCTTGATGGAGAGATCCAGTTCGTACAGCGGCTTGAAGTCGCTCTTCCCTTCCTCGATCACACGGAGCACGGCTTGGGCGAGATCGGTCATGCCGTCGCCGCCCTTGGCAAATCCCTGCGCGAGCACCGCTTCGGCACCGCGTTCCTTGCAATAGGCTTTGATCATGTCGATCTCCTCGGGCGTGTCCGTGGGGAAGTGGTTGATGGCCACCACGGCCTTCACACCGAACTTGGCCACGTTCTCGATGTGGCGGCCCAGGTTGGCCAGGCCTGCCTTCAGCTTGTCCGGCGCGGCGGTGTTCACCTCCTTCACGTCCACGCCGCCGTGGTAGCGCAGCGCGCGCACCGTGGCCACGATCACCGCGGCGCTGGGCTTCAGGCCCGCCGCGCGGCACTTGATGTCGAAGAACTTCTCCGCGCCGAGGTCCGCGCCGAAGCCGGCTTCCGTCACCACGTAGTCGCCGAGGCTCAGGCCCATCTTGGTGGCCAGCACACTGTTCACGCCTTGGGCGATGTTGGCGAAAGGACCGCCGTGCAGGATCGCGGGGTTGTTCTCCAGGGTCTGCACGAGATTCGGCTTGATGGCGTCCTTCAGCAGGATGGCCATGGCGGCCTCGGCCTTCAGGTCGCGGGCGTAAACGGGCGTGCGGTCCCAACGCTGGCCCACGTAGATGTCGCCGAGGCGTTTCTTGAGGTCCTCGAAGCTGGTGGCGAGGCATAGGATGGCCATCACCTCGCTCGCGGGAGTGATGTTGAAGCCGTCCTGACGGGGAATGCCGTTACCGGTACCGCCCAGGCCGATGGTGATGTCGCGC